>CAMBQQ010000094.1 GCA_945870035.1 Rhizobium sp. Q54
AAGCGGATCGCCTTTCGCCGATAGTGCCGCCAGCCGATTATCCGCATCGAAAAATCCGAGCTGCCCCATCGTCAGTCTCCTAGAATCATGCCGTCAGGGCAGCAGACTCGCACGGGGCCGAGGGGCATGCTATTTTTCGAGGTGCCCTAGATTCTCACGGATCGGCGACAAATGGCCAAAGCGCTCGACAATGCGGTTGATCGAAAACGGCGCGATATCGGCGTCGTTGTTTTCCAGAAGCGCGAGGCAGGCCTGCGCCGGCCCGACTTCGGCGATCGCCGCCGCCAGCGGCCGCGACAGCAGCGCACGGCCGGCAATGGCGATCTGCGCATCGGGGTGTCCAGTGGCGAACAGATCGACGAGATCCTCGTCGTTCAACAGAGGCGAGCGCGCCAGAAGCGGCAGCGCGACATCGGGCTGATCGGCGGCCAAAGCATGCACGACGATCGGCGGCGCTTTTTGCGAGGACGCGAACACCTCGGAGAGCGCGCCGCGCACCAAAGGCGACGGATCGTCCAAGAGCATGATCATCGCGCCTTCGGCGGCGGCGAGATCGTCGGCGGATAAATCGGAGTGGAGATAGGCGCGGGCCAGCGCGGAAGTCGCTTCGGCCCGTTCACCGGCCGGCGCATGGCGGATCCATTGCAGAAACTGACGAACAATCATGACTCTACCAAACGCTACAACACTCGCCGTCAACAGCGGCGAACGCGAAAAGCCTAGCCGACGACGCTTAACAAACGGTTCACCATAGGAATTGATGAAACGTTAACGACGATTGTCGCGCATGATCCCGAAAAGTGGGAACCGGTTTTCGGACAAGATCATGCGCAAATCAAAATGAGCAATCATCACGGGAAGCACAATCGGGAAGCGCTTACGCCTTGCCGCTGAAAATGCCGCGCGCATTGGTGGCGCCGTCGGTGAACAGGTCGAGGCCGCGCCCACTGCGCGCCGCACCGGAGTTTGCGCCGGATTGATCGGCGGCAGATGGCGCCCACAGGCTGGCGACCGTCTGCGACACCGGCTCCTCGCCGCGGTCGCTGAACATCGCCTGGAATAGCGGCCTTGAATCCGTCATCGCCTGCATTTTGCCGCGCGCATCGGCGAGCGCTTGGGTGATGCCGGCGGTGTCGGGCGCGGTGACGCCCGCTCGGGCCGGCGTCTTGATCGGCGAATTGGCGGAAACCGGCGTGACCGAGAAAGCCATGGATGGGATCTGCGCCGCGGCCGTCGGTATCGCCGCCGCAACAGGATCGGCGGCGCGTGAAACGGCGGCGACCGCCACCGTGCTGGCATTATCGAACTTGGCCGTCAGCCTTGTATAGACCTGGCCGATGGTGCGGGCGCTGCCCGAACTGTCGTAAAAGATGCTGCGGTTGGCGGCGGCGGCGGCCGGAAACATGCGCGCGGCACTGGCGTCGGGGCGCGAGTCGGCGGCATTGATCATCCTGCCGGCGCCGTCGGGGCCGAGAAAGTGCGCGATGTAGAGCTCGCCTTCGGTCGGGCGGCGTCCGATCGAGCCGGTGAGCTGAAACGCATTGGCGCGCGAGAACGCACCGGCCATCAGCGCGCTGGTTTCCGGATCGCTGCGCAGCTTCATGATCGCGGCGCGCGCGGCCGGGTCTTCGACAGAGTAGCGGCCGTCGGAATTCCTGGTGATCGCGTCGGCATATTGGCCGAGACCGAGCGAGGCGCCCTCCTGCTTCATGGTGCCGAGCCATGTCTGGTCGATGAACTGGTAAAGGCCCGTGGCCGAGGAGGTCGCCGCCTTCGCCGATGGATTGAGGCCCGACTCGATTTTGGCGGTGGTGAGCAGGTATTGGAAGCTGATGCCGGTCGACTGCGACGCCTGGCGGATCGCGCCCGTGATCTGGGACGCTGGATTTGTGGAAACGGAATCGATGGCCATCGGGCTGCCCTTGAGAGGATCGCGGCTGAAATTGCCAACAGGGCTGTGAACGGACCTTTCGACCATGGGTAATTATGGTAAACGAAGCGTTAATAGCGGGCTCCCGGCCCGGTCAGGCGATACCGGAGATTGAGCGAATGAGCGAAGAAATAAAGCGGCACAAGCGTGGTGGCCTCTATTTCGAGGATTTCGAGGTCGGCAAGTTGTACGAGCACCGCTACACCCGCACCGTCACGCAAATGGACAACATGCTGTTCTCCAACATGACGCTCAATCCGCAGCCGCTGCACATCGACCGCCATTTCTGCGAAACCGAGACGGAATGGGGCCAGCCGCTGATGAACTCGCTGTTCACGCTCGGCCTGATGATCGGCATTCAGGTCTCCGACATGACGGTCGGCACCACCATCGCCAATCTCGGCATGACCGACGTGAAATTTCCCAATCCGCTGTTCGAGGGCGACACGGTGAACTGCACGACGACGGTCGTCAGCAAGCGCGAGTCGAAATCGCGGCCGAATGCCGGCATCGTCGAATTCCACCACAAGGCGTTCAAGCAGGACGGCAAGCTCGTCGCCGAATGCCACCGCAATGCTTTCATCAACATGCGGCCGAAGTAACGGGCATGCGCGCACGAGGCTGGGCTATCGGCATAGGCGGGCTGGATTGCGCCGGGGCGATCGTCATTGCGGCGGCGCTGTTGTTTTCCGGGGCCGATCCGGCGACGCGCAGCCTCGACGTCGTTGCCGGGTGGTCTGTCGTGCTTCTGCTGCTCGTGACCGCCGTGCCGGCGTTGGCCCTGGCCTGGACCGGCCGGGCGCCGAAGACCGCGCTTGGATTTGCGCTGGCCTTTCCGGTCTGCTTCATTCTGCTCTCTGTCGTCGTGATAATCGCGTACGCGCTCTAGCCGGCGCGCGCCGGCAATACCCTAAAGTCGAGATGGTGTTTGATCATGCGCTCACTCCTGTTCGTGCCGGCCGATGCCGGTCCCAAGCTCGACAAGGCGATGGCGTCGGGCGCCGATGCGGTCATCATCGACCTGGAAGATTCGATTTCGCCGGAGCGCAAGGCGCAGGCGCGCGCCGCGTGTTTTGAGTATCTGAAAAGCGTGCAACCGAAGGCGCAGCGCCCGCGCCTTCTGGTGCGCATCAACGGTCTCGACACCGGCGAGACCGATGCCGATCTCGCGGCAATCGTGCCCGGCAAGCCCGACGCCATTCTGTTTCCGAAAGCGGAAGGCGGCGCCAGCCTCGTTCATCTCGACGCCAAGTTGACGGCGCAGGAGGCGATTGCCGGCATCGACGAAGGCGCGATCAAGGTGCTGGCGCAGAATGTCGAGTCGTCGCTGGGGCTGTTCATGGCCGGCACGTTTCGCGGCGTCTCGCCGCGTCTGATCGGCATGACCTGGGGCCCGGAGGATCTGTCCGCCGAACTCGGCGCCGAAGCCAACCGCGACGCCAACGGCATTCTCACCGAGCCGTACCGCCTCGCCCGCTCGATCTGCCTGTTCAGCGCCGCGGCGGCGAAGGTGCCGGCGATCGAGACCATCTATGCCGACTTCCGCAACACCGAGGGCTTGCGCCGCGAGACCATGGATTCGCGCCGCGATGGCTTCACCGGCCGCCTCGCCATTCATCCGGCGCAGGTGCCGGTGATCAACGAGGTCTATACGCCGAGCGCCGAGCAGATTGAAAAAGCCAAGGCGGTGATCGCCGCGTTTGCCGCGCAACCGGGCGCCGGCGCCGTCGGCATCGACGGCAAGATGTATGACCGGCCGCATCTGGTGCGGGCGCAAAGGTTGTTGGGGAGCGTGAAGGTTTGATGCTGTCATGCCCGCGAAAGCGGGCATCCAGTAATCACAGGCATTTCAATCGCGAGGACTGGGGCTACTGGGTCCCCGCCTTCGCGGGGACGACAACCTATTTCTTCCCGTACACCTTGCCCGGATCGAACGACTTGTCCGCATCGCGAAATTCGAGCTTGACCGCGCCGCTCTGCCCGAGTGGCGCCGCGCGGTAGAAACACGAACGCCGGCCGGTGTGGCAGGCGCCCGGCCCTTGCTGCTCGACCTTGATCCAGACCGCGTCCTGATCGCAGTCGACGCGCAGCTCAGTGACGCGCTGGACGTGACCGGACTCTTCGCCCTTCTTCCACAATTTCTTGCGCGAGCGCGAGAAGTACCACGCCTCGCCGCTCTCGATGGTTTTCGCCAGCGCCTCGGCGTTCATGTGCGCGACCATCAGCACGTCGCCATTGGCGGCGTCGGTCACCACCGCGGTGACCAGCCCGTCGGCGTCGAATTTGGGAAGAAGGGCTAGGCCCTCTTCGGTGTCGTGTGAATGCGTGGACAAGGAATGCTCCTGGCTTTCCCGCCACCGCGTGCGGTGCGAGGCCTTTTACTTCCCGCGCAGCAGGGTCATGAAGCGGACCAACTGGTTGGGGTCGTCGCGGAACGCGCCGGAGAAATGCGTGGTGACGGTCAGCGCGCCGAGCTTCTGCACGCCGCGGATCGACATGCACATATGCTCGGCCTCCAGCATCACGGCGACGCCGCGCGGCTTGAGGACTTCCTCGATCGCGGTGGCAATCTGCGAGGTCATATGCTCCTGCGTCTGCAGGCGGTGCGCATAGACGTCGACCAGCCGCGCCAGTTTCGACAGACCGACGACCCGGTCGGTCGGCATATAAGCGACATGCGCCTTGCCGTAGAACGGCATCATGTGGTGTTCGCAGTGCGAATTGAACTGAATGTCCTTGACCAGCACGAAGTCGTCATAGCCGCCGGTCTCGCTGAAGGTGCGGTCGAGCGCCTCGGCCGGGGACTCGCGATAGCCTTCGTAGATTTCCTCATAGGCGTCGATGACGCGCTTCGGCGTATCGAGCACGCCTTCGCGGGTGGCATCGTCGCCGGCATAGGCGATCAAGGTACGTACGGCTTCTTCCGCGGCCTCGCGCGACGGGCGCGGCGTGCTCGGGGTCGCGCCACCGCGCACATGGTCGGACAGGCCCTGCTTGGCGGGCTTGATGATTGAATTCTTGGCGTCCATCGGTCTCTCCGTTCGACCCGCGCTTCGCCCTTAGAGCTGCGCCGGGAGTGTCACCGGGGTGGCCGCGCCAAGTGCCCTTATTGAGAGCAGAAGGACGCGCATTCCATTCGACACAGCCCCCGGGCCCTGCGAAAAAGGTCGGGACGCCATGTACCGCTGCGAGAACCCCTTCTCGTACCGGCAGGCTGATCCCTATATATTGCTTTATACGGGTGAAGCAATGTGCCGGATCATCCCGGATTGGGCCAATTTCGATGCTGAATGACGTCTATAATGCCAAAATCCTCGATCTGGCCGGCAATATCCCCCGGCTCGGCCGGTTAGACAGGCCGGACGCCAGCGCGACCGCTCACTCCAATCTGTGCGGGTCCACTGTCACCATCGACCTCAAGATGGAGGGCGACCACGTTTCCGATTTCGCCCATGACGTGAAAGCCTGCGCCTTGGGCCAGGCCTCGTCCTCGATCATGGCCCGCCATGTGGTCGGCTCCTCGCCGGCCGAATTGCGGGCCTTGCGCGAGACGGTTCGCAAGATGCTCAAGGAAAACGGCGCCCCGCCGGACGGCAAATGGGCCGATGTCGCTTTGCTCGAGCCGGTGCGCGACTACAAGGCGCGGCACGCCTCGACGCTGCTGACCTTCGACGCCGTGGTCAAAGCCGTCGACGAGATCGAGGCGAAACGCAAACAGGCGGCGGAGTAGCGGTCAGGCTGCCCGCACAGTGGACAGGAACCGCTCGACTTCCACCTTGAGCCTTGCGCTCTGCCCAGACAGCGACCGCGCCGAAGCAAGCACCGCGGACGAAGCCATATCGGTCTCGCTGGCGCCTCGGCTGACGTCGGCGATGGCGGAAGATACCTCAGCCGTCGCAGCGGCTGCTTCCTCGACATTGTGGGCGATCTGCTCGGTCGCGGTGCCTTGTTCATGAACGGCATGCCTGACCGTCGAGGCCAGCGAGGCAATGCGTCCGATGATGCCGCTAATTTGCTTGATCGCGGCAACCGATTCGCCGATCGCCGCCTGCATGCTGGCGATCTGATCGCCGATCTCCCCTGTCGCGGCCGCAGTCTGGGCAGCCAGTTGCTTGACTTCCTGGGCGACGACCGAAAATCCTCTGCCGGCATCGCCGGCCCGCGCCGCCTCGATCGTGGCATTGAGGGCCAGCAGATTCGTCTGCTTGGCAATCGCGGAGATAACATTGATCACTCGGCCAATCTGGCTGGACGCATTCGCCAGTTCAACGATGCGAGCGTCGGTGCCTCCAGCCTGGCAAACGGCCTCGGCCGCAATATCGCTCGATTCCTGGACATGCCGGTCGATCTCTACAATCGACGAATCGAGCTGGCCGGCAGCGGAAGCCACGATATGCGCATTCCTGGCAGACTGCTCAGAGGTGGCGACAGCGGTCGCCGACAGCATTCGCGTATGCTCGGCAATCGTCGTCAGCGAGCCCGCGGCTTGCTCCAATTCTGTTGAGGCGGACGAAACCGCGTCGATAATATCGCCAACAGTGGATTGAAATTTTCGCGCCAGCTCGTTCATGTCCGATTTGCGCTTCTCAACCGCGCTAAGGGCAAGGCGATCCTTCTCGGCGCGCATGCGCTCGATATCGCTCATGCTGTCGCGGAAGACGACGAGAGCCTGCGCCATGGTACCGATCTCGTCGGTTCGATTGATACCGCGCACGTCCATGTCGGTGTTTCCGCTCGAAAGCTCCTTCATCGCGTCCTGGAGGTGAGCGAGCGGCCGAACGATAGCACGCCGGGTAAACAGATAAATTCCGATTGCCAGCAAAATGCCGACTGCGAATGCGAGCGCGGCGCCCGCCATCATGAATCCGGTCCATGATGCGATCTGGTATAAATTCTCTTGCGATTGTTGCTGGTTTTCCAGCAATAATCGTTGCGCCGTAATGTGTGAATTGTCGAGAATGGCTTGGACGCGGGCCTGAACCGTTTTGAGCCGGCTCAACGATCCGCCCACTTGCGTGACCAAGCCAAACAGCTTTGAGCGTTCCCGTTCCAGAGCCCGCGTCAGATTCGGCGCGGCCTGTCCGCTGGACTTGAGAACGTCTTCCGCATCGCTGCTCAGGTCGCCAAAATCGGAAACAGTCCGTCGCACGCCTTCGAATTTGTCATTGTCAGGGTTCAGCGCATACGCCCCGACAATTTCGAGGAGTTCGCCAGCGTGCTTGAAAAGCGCTTCGGCCTTGGCTTCGCCAGCCGCGTCTGGGGCTGTCCGCAACTTGGTTGAGATCGCCGCGGCGGCCTGGGTAAACGAAGCCGTCGCAGAGGGAAACAACGAGATCGCTTCGGTCAAGCCGCCTCGCGCCAGCATCGCTTCGAGGACAACCTGTTCAAGTCCCCGAATGCCGTCGGTAAATCCCTGAACCATATTCTGATCGGAGTCCTGCATGGACGTCGCCAGGACTTCCGCAAGGGCGCGCAGGTGCGCAATCTCCGGCTTGAGACGCGCCTCAACCTGCTGCTGCGAGCCCGGGTCCTTAATAAGATGGCTGGTCCGCTCGACGGCGTTGGAAAACTCGTTGGCATCCTGCAAGGCTTTGCTCGAAATCACACCACGTTTGGCAAAGTCCGCCACGCGCGCGATGCCGATTCCGGCAGCCACCGATATCACCAACGCCAGGATGATCGGTATCGCAATGGCTACATTGAGCTTCAGAGAGATGCCGGCACTTCGCGGGCGCATGATTGATTCGCTGTTTATCACAGCGACTTGCTATCCATGTTGCATGAAGCAATTGTTACGCTTGCATGCTCCACGCGCCTACGCCCCATTCACCATTCGCCATTGCTCGGAAAATAATTTTGAGGATTCTTTTTCCCGCCACGAACGTTCCGGGCGCAATGCCGAAGTAATTTGAACGCAGGATAAATGTGGATAGTCCGGTCAACCGGCGTTCAACGCACCGCCGCCATTCCGCCGGTCTTGCTCACGGAGATGTCGGCGCGTGCGCCGATCGGCTTGTTACAGCTCGCCACCAGTTTCGGCAGGCTCTGCTGTGCGCCGGTATTGCCGATGCGGATAATCGTCACCATGCCCTTGCTGGTGGTCTCGATCACCATCGAATGTTTGCCCGGGCTGGAGAAATCGCGGATCAGCGAAGCCGGCACCGTCCCGGCGGCGAAACTCACCAGTTCTTCCGGCCCGCTATGATGTTGTGAAGCGCCAACCGCGAGCCTGGCGCGGGTGCCGTTGGTGCGAAGAACGACGCTGTCGAGTTTCACTGGCAAGGCAAGGCCTTCGCCGCCGCTGCGGCGTTCGATGTAACTCAGTTCGAAGCTATCTGAATCGACGCCGCAGGCCACGACCAGATCGAAGCTGCCGATCGTGTCACCTTCGACCGTGAGGGGATGCTGCCTCGCCAGCGAAGCAATGCCGCCGCGATCGACCATCGCCCAGCGCTGGCCGCCGATCGGTGTGGCACGGGCGCCGTTGGTGACCGGCGCTGCCCGCGGCGCAATCGCCGGCGGCGTTGCGGCAATGGCGGCCGGCGGCGCTGCCGCCTCGTCGGTCGCCAGTTTGGTGCGGCGAATTTCATCGCGCGTCATCGCGTGCAGCGGCTCCCACGGCGGAATGCGCAACGCCAGATCGAGCAGATCCATCGACGCGCCCATCTCGGCAGTGAATTGCGCAAGGCGCCCAATGTCGCGTTGCACCAGAACGAGGTCCTCGGCCGAATAGGTCGCGGCGGTCGGATCGTCGCGGCGATCGCCAAGCCATATCTGATGGACCATCACCCGCGCTTCCGCCGGCACCGTGCGCTGCACGCCGCCGAGCAGCACGAAGGCGCACATCGATTCACAATCGGCAGCCGGCGAATAAACCGCGCGAATGTCATCCTTACTCGAGCCCTTGAGAGCGACCATCCGGCCGACCGTGGTGGCGAGCGCCGCTTTGCGGATTTCGCGGCCGAGCGCGATCGCGCCGAGCACCGAGCCGCCGTCGGAACTCAAGACCACGGTCGCGTCCTTGATATCGACAGTCCTGACGAAGCGGGCGAAGTCGCGACCGCTGTCGGCGGTGATCGCCCCGCTCGCCGAAATATAGGTTTTGCAGTCCGCGCCGCAGCTTTCCGCCGGGCCCTGCTTGCGCAATTCAAAGCGCATCGGCAAACCACGATCATTGCCGCGATCACTGGCCAGCGCGGGAACCGAGAGCGACAAGACGACCATCGCCGAAACCAGCGTGCCGACGGCGCCCGAAGCGCCACGAAGGGAACTACGCATTCATCCCCCTATCAGCGGGAGAAAAGAATCTGTCCCAAGTATGGAACGGAACCGTTTCTCGCGCGTAAAGAAGACGCCGGACTCTGTTTATCGATATGCCTTGTGCCTATTAGAGCACGGACATGTGGAGTCTTTGCGGCTTCAGGAATCCCCGAACACGTCATTTTTAAAACGTCATATGGATTCGCGTCTAGTGCAAAAAGGTCGCTACTGTTGACCAATTTCACAGCAGTTCCAATGCGATGGAACTTTTGCTAGGGAATTCGCGTGCGGCCCGCGCTCTATCGCGTTCTGCCAGACGGATTGTCGGATGCCCGAGGACCGCGTGAGTTCCTTTCGCTTTATTTCACATCTCGCCCGGCTGCCGGGTTTGATCGGCCGCGCACTGGTGGCGTTGTACCGCTATACGCTGTCGCCCTTGCTCGGGCCGCGCTGCCGCCATTTACCGAGCTGTTCGGAATACGCTGACGAGGCCATCACCCGCTTCGGCCTGTGGGCCGGCGGCTGGATGGCGCTGGCGCGAATTCTGCGCTGCCAGCCTTGGGGTACGCACGGCCTGGATTTTGTACCGAAGACTTTGCCCGCCGACGCGCGCTGGTTCTTGCCGTGGCGTTACGGCCGCTGGCACGGCACGCAGGCCGCACCTTGAGTTATCTTGCCGTTCCGGAAACCGGGTGGACCGGCAGGCTACGCGCGCATAGCCTGCCGCGCTTAATACAGGACGTTTCATGCCCGGCTCTGCCCTGACGATTAATCGCCAATCCTGGCTGCTCTTGATCATATTGTCGGTGCTGTGGGGCGGCTCGTTCTTTTTCGTCGCCGTCGCATTGCGCGAATTTCCGCCGATGACGCTCGCTCTCGCGCGCGTCGCTTTCGCCGCAGCCTTCATCTATCCAATTTTCAAAATGCAGGGCGGCAGCCTGCCGGCGACCTTCGCCGGCTGGAAACCGTTCATCGTCATGGGTCTGCTCAACAACATCATTCCCTTTTCGCTGATTTTCGCCGGACAGGCCCGCATCGCCAGCGGACTGGCCTCGGTGCTCAACGCCACCACGCCACTGTTCGCCCTCCTGGTGCTGGCTTCTTTCGGCGAGGAAAGGTTGATCCTGCGCCGTGTCATTGGCGTGCTGATCGGCCTTGCCGGAGTCTATGTGCTGCGCGACCCAGACCATGTGCAATCGGACAGCCAGCTTATCGGCATGCTGTTCTGTCTCGGCGGCGCATTGAGCTACGGCTTTTCCGGATTGTGGGGACGGCGCAACTTCAAAAACGTGCCGCCGCTGACCACCACGACCTGCCAGCTCATTTCCTCAAGTATCCTCATGGCGGTCATCGCCGGCGCGGTCGACCAGCCATGGGAATTGCCGATGCCCGGCCTGACAACCTGGAGCGCGGTGGTCGGCCTGGCGGCGCTGTCCACCGCGCTCGCCTATATCCTTTTCTTCAGAATTATGGCTCAGGCGGGCGCGGCCAACGTCATGCTGGTGACGCTGCTGATCCCGGTCACTGCCATCGGGCTTGGGGTACTGGTGCTGGGCGAGCCGCTGTTGATGCGCGAAATCGTCGGGGCGCTGGTCATCGCCGCATCGCTATTGGTGATCGACGGCCGGGCGCTGGGCTGGGCGAAAGGCCGGCTGGCAAAGACTTGAACTATTGAAACCGCGCCAGCGAGCGGATTCACTCGGTGCCGACCGTTGCTCGGCCGCCGCCGGCCTGCGCATTAATCCGGCGCACAATGACATTGGCGAAATGCCGCGTCATCGCCGGGTCCGGCGCGGCCCCATTCATCGCTGTATTATTCAGCGACACGTAAAAATTGCCGAGACAAAACCGGATGCCGTTCTGCGCCGGGTTTTGCCCGACCGAACTCAAGGCACGATCCGACAACCGCTGATGCGTGCCCGGCCACTGCTTCAGCATGGACTGCAACGACAGCACGCATGGCTTTTCGCCGCCATGCATCGTCCAATCGGAAATCGTTACATCGACTCGTTGATAGGGCAAATCGCATTTGCCGTTGCGTTCCGGGCGGCACCAGGCGCCGCCGCCGCCTTTGTATGGCTTGAAGACGTATCCGAGCACGGTGCTGAATTCGATCGTCTGCATCCACATCGGCGTATGGCTCGCCGCGAATTTGACCGGCCCTTTGTATTCCGCGCCGGCGCTGCGCGCCCACCACCATCCGCCCGGAAGATCCGCACTCGGATCGGGAAACAGGGCGGCACCGAGCCCGCCCGGCGCCTTGAGTTGGTCGGTGATGTCTTTGACGCTCGCCCAGATGGCGGCGAGGATCGCCTGTTTCTGCGGCTTGACCTTCTCCTGCTGGTAGGTCGCTTCCAGCCGCGCCATCCAGAAGCGGTCGACCTGGCGCTCGGCCCGGCGGCGCATCGGCTCGCCGATCAGATCCTTATCCCAGCCTTTGTATCCGCTGATGTAGTCCTCGACCATTTTCGGCTTCACAACGAAATAGCCGCCGCCGAGGCTCTGGCTGACCGCATAGGAAAACGAATTGATGACGTCCTGATTCTGCGCACGGTTGGCGCGATAGCCCGCATAGAGTCCGGCGTCGAGCCTGGGAACAACGATGAGATCGCGCACCGCTTCGAGCATCGATTTGTAAAGCCGCACCGCCTTGATGGCGGTCAGCAGCGGCGGCGGCAGCAAGGCTTCGGCTGCGGAGTCGACCGCCTGATTGATGACCGTCGTGGCGATCTCGGCGTCGCGCGCGTCGAGGAACTGCTGCGCGATCTGCAACGCAGTCACCGCATCGGTCAGGCGGCCGAGCGCCGCCGCGTTGTCCTTGAGCACCAGGCTAACCGCGTCATTGGTCATGCCGGTGTACTGGGCAACGGTGTCGATGACGTCGCCGGGCGCCGGGCGCTGCTGCGCCAGGACAGGAGCCAGGAAAGGCACAAAGGCGAGCGCCGCCAGAGACAATAATCCGGCCAGTATCAGCGTGCGTAGAACGGACTTTCCCATCCCTTAATATTGCGCGGCCGGCCCGCAGCCGGCGTTGCGCTAAATCAAGCCGCCTCCCCGGTTGCATCCGCCGATTCGCCTGCTATATCCCTCCCAAATCCACGCTTACCCGCGCTCGTTCGCGGGAGTGAGCATCAAGGAGAACTGCCATGGTCGCCCTGACCTTTCCCGACGGCGCACGCCGCGACTACCCCGACGGCATTACCGGTTTCGATATCGCCAAGGGCATTTCGCCCTCTTTGGCCAAGCGCACTGTCGCCATGGCGCTCGACGGCATTGTCGTCGACCTCGCCGACAAGATCGAAAAAGACGCCAAGATCGAATTCGTCTCGCGCGAGGACCCGCGCGCGCTGGAGCTGATCCGGCACGACGCCGCCCATGTGCTGGCCGAAGCGGTGCAGGCTCTGTGGCCGGGCACGCAGGTGACCATCGGCCCCGTGATCGAGAACGGCTTCTATTACGACTTCGCGCGCAACCAGCCCTTCACGCCGGAAGACCTGCCCGTCATCGAGAAGAAGATGAAGGAGATCATCGCGCGCGATAAGCCCTTCACCAAGGAAATCTGGTCGCGCGACGAGGCCAAGAAAGTGTTCGCCGACAAGGGCGAGAACTACAAGGTCGAGCTGATCGATGCCATTCCGGAAGACCAGTCGCTGAAAATCTACAAGCAGGGCGACTGGTTCGATCTGTGCCGCGGCCCGCACATGACCTCGACCGGCAAGATCGGCAATGCCTTCAAGCTGATGAAGATCGCCGGCGCCTATTGGCGCGGCGACTCGAACAATCCGATGCTGTCGCGCATCTACGGCACGGCCTTCGCCAAGCAGGAAGAACTCGACACCTACATCAAGAACATGGAAGAGGCCGAGAAGCGCGACCATCGCAAACTCGGCCGCGAGATGGACCTGTTCCACTTCCAGGAAGAAGGCCCGGGCACCGTGTTCTGGCACGCCAATGGCTGGACCATCTTCCAGGAGATCGTCGCCTATATGCGCCGCCGCCTGCGCGGCGAATATCAGGAAGTCAACGCGCCGCAGATGCTCGACAAGTCGTTGTGGGAGACGTCCGGCCACTGGGGCTGGTTCCGCGAGAACATGTTCCAGGCAACCTCGGCCGGCGACGACACCGAGGACGAGCGCGTCTACGCCATCAAGCCGATGAACTGCCCCGGTCATATCCAGATCTTCAAGCACGGCCTGAAGTCGTACCGCGATCTGCCGCTGCGTATGGCCGAGTTCGGCATCGTGCATCGCTACGAGCCATCGGGCGCGATGCACGGCCTGTTGCGCGTGCGCGCCTTCACGCAGGACGACGCGCATATTTTCTGCACCGAAGACCAGATGGCCGAAGAGTGCATGAAGATCAACGACCTTATCCTGTCGACCTACGCCGACTTCGGCTTTACCGGCGATCTGACGGTGAAGCTGTCGACACGGCCGGAGAAGCGCGTCGGCTCGGACGCCGCCTGGGATCACGCCGAAGACATCATGCAGAACGTGCTCAAGAAGATCGAGCAGCAGGGCGAAGGCCGCATCAAGACCGCGATCAATCCGGGCGAAGGCGCTTTCTACGGTCCGAAATTCGAATATGTGCTGCGCGACGCCATCGGCCGCGACTGGCAATGCGGCACCACGCAGGTCGACTTCAATCTGCCGGAGCGCTTCGACGCCTTCTACATCGCCGCCGACGGCTCGAAGAAGCCGCCGGTGATGATCCACCGCGCCATTTGCGGCTCGATGGAGCGCTTCCTCGGCGTCGTGCTCGAGCATTATGCCGGGCACATGCCGCTGTGGCTGGCGCCGAAGCAGGCGATGGTCTGCACCATCACCTCGGACGCCGACGATTATGCCATCGAAGTGCGCGAAGCCGCGCGCAAGCTCGGCCTGCGCATCGATGCCGACGTCAAGAACGAGAAGATCAATTACAAGGTGCGCGAACACTCGCTGACCAAGATCCCTGCCCTCATCGTCGTCGGCAAGAAGGAAGCCGAAACGCGGTCGGTGTCGATCCGCAGGCTCGGTTCAGAAAAGCAGACGGTGATGCCGCTCGACGAGGCACTCAAAACCTTGGCTGCCGAGGCAATGCCGCCGGATTTGAAGCGGGCGGCGGGTTAGGCCAAAGCTTTCGTCGACGGCACGCGCAGACGATTGATCCAGTGCACCAGGATCTTTTCGTCCTGCGCGATGCCGCCCGCCTCGCCCAGCAGCGTGGCGGAGCCGGTCACAGCGTCGCGCGCCTCGCGCGGCGCATAGCCGAAAGCCTGCCGGAAAGCGCAGCTGAACGAGGTGTCGTTCTGGAAACCGCAGGCCAGCGCAATGTCGCCAACGGTGCGCCGTTCATTGCGGTCGGCGAGAAGAATGTGCGCCCGCGCCAGCCTGCGCTCGCGAATGCATTCGGCGACGCCGCCATAGGGCTCAAACACGCGATACAAGGTCGAGCGCGACAGCCGCAGCTCGGCGGCCAATTCCTGCGCGCCCCAATCCGGCTCATGCAGATGCGCGTCGATTAGTTTCTTGGCGCGCTGCAACAGCACGCCATCGATCTGGCTCTGCGCGCGCGCCGCGGCATCGCGCGACGGCGCAAGACACGCCGCCAGCATATGCCGGATCGCCTGCGCCAGATGCGGCGCATCCGGGCCATTGGTCTGACCGACGCGTGGCGGCAGCGACAACAGGAAATCGTAGAGCATGCTGCCGCGCACACCGTCGAGCGACAGGCAATGCATGTCGAAGGGCGGCAGCACCTCGTCGAGGAAATCGCGCGGCAAAGTCAGCGTGACGCTGTCATTATCCGCCACCTCGCTCAGGATCGGCTCCGCGAAGTCGATCGAGCCGATACGGCCCGGCCCGCTCTCGATCTGGCGCTCGCCGTCATTGGCCATCCACTGCCCGCGCCGGTGCAGCAGAAACGTATAGTGATCGAAGCCGTCGCTGCGGGCGCGGCGTAGCGTGCGCAACAGACGGTCGCCGCCGAACTCACCGCTGGTCAGGATCAGTCCGCTGATATTCCAGATGTTGATATTGGCCGAAAAAGACTCCGCAGCGCCCTGGTCCTGCAGGTCGTAGAAGCGGCTCTGGCTCTGCTGCCAGATCTCGCGGCCCTTCCCCTCCGGCAGCGCCGCCGTGTCCAGAACCATCAACGGGATGGGGTCGAAGGGCATGCCCAAATTCCAAGTTCCAGCGCCAGACCAGTGCTTTAGCGCTGGTGTAATCCGGCAACTCTAACGGGATTGGGATACCGCGGCAAGATTTGGGACGCCGCGTACGTGACATTGCTCGCCTGTGTCGCCTAATCGAGGCAGCATCGCGCGTGAGGGAATGCAATGGGGGACGGGAGCAGGTTGGCGCGATATTGCGCGCGTTTATTCAAAGCTCTGCCGGCTGCGGCACTGATCGTGACCGCCGGTGCCCTGGCGGCAAACGCGCAAACCGTCACAGGACTGTCGACCGTCGCAACCTGCGTCGAGAACACCGGCCTCGCTCAATTCGCCTGCGGCTATGCGTCAAGCGCGACGGGTAACGGTTACAGCCTTGCCGTCGGTTTTGAGGCACAGAGCAGTGGTTCTGGCTCCGCTGCCTTTGGACCGAAAAGCAACGCTTCGGCGAATGGCAGTGTTGCCGTGGGCTATCAAGCCACGGCGTCAGCCGCCAACAGCGTAGCGCTCGGTAACCGTGCCGCTGCCTCAGCGACGATCTCAATAGCGCTCGGGAACAATGCGAAGGCGACCGAAAACGCAGCCATCGGCCTCGGCAATAATTCGTTGGCCAGCGCCAACAACGCCATTGCCGTCGGCAGCGGCGCCAGCGCCACCGCCGACTTCGCCACCGCGCTCGGCCCGTCGGCCCAGGCGACCGCCGCCAATGCGGTCGCAATAGGCTACGGGAGTCAAGCCACCGGCTCCCGCGGTTTGGCGATTCGAGTACTGCGTCGGGCACGAACAGCGGAGCTATCGCCTAAAGTTGGTGACGGCCTGATCTTTTAGGCGGCGTTTTCGTCCTGAAGGTCGCTCGCCTTGGCGATGACCTCCAACCCGTTAGTGAACTTTACCCCCAGGATAAGTTTTGGCAAGAGTGCGTGGCCATCAAGGCG
>CAMBQQ010000095.1 GCA_945870035.1 Rhizobium sp. Q54
AAGCGGATCGCCTTTCGCCGATAGTGCCGCCAGCCGATTATCCGCATCGAAAAATCCGAGCTGCCCCATCGTCAGTCTCCTAGAATCATGCCGTCAGGGCAGCAGACTCGCACGGGGCCGAGGGGCATGCTATTTTTCGAGGTGCCCTACTGATAATTATCAATAGTTTTCACCTTGTAACGCTATTCGTAAGTCAGCTGCAACGATGCCGTTATTATTTTTATATAACAACCTTGCCCGCTATCCGGACCATGCGCAAGACTTATGAGCGAAACCGCCGACGCGAGACCGCTAGCAAACTTGCAACCAACATTAGAATCAATGGGTATTCGCCCATTGTAACAAAAAGAGTGGGGGAAATCGCTTTCGGCAGCCCAGCGTCCAGCACGCCTTCGACGCCGAGCGGTAACGACTGGACGATCCGACCGACCGGATCGATGACGCCGGAAATGCCGGTATTGGCGGCGCGCACCAGCGGCAGCCCTTCGGCGATGGCCAGAATGCGCGCCTGCTGGAAGTGCTGGTAAGGCCCGGTGCTGATGCCAAACCAGCCGTCATTGGTGAGGTTTACGAGCCATCCCGGTCTTTCGCCGGGCGGCACCGCGGCGCCCGGGAAGATTGCTTCGTAGCAGATCAGTGGGAGCATCTTCGGCGCGCCCGGCACTTCCATGGCGCGGCGCCGTCCGCCGGACAGGAAGCCGCCGACCTGCTTGGTTAACTGTCTTAGACCGATGCGCTCAAGCAAAGTCTGAAACGGCAGATACTCGCCAAACGGCACAAGATGCACTTTATCGTATATGCCGTGGATCGATCCGTCGGGGTCGATGACATAAACGGAATTATAGGCGCGCGGGCCGGATGCAACCGCCGCCGGACGAACGGCGCCGGTGATGAGTTCGGTACCCGGTTTCAGCATGGCAGCTATCTGCGCCAGCGCGTCGGGCTCGCGCGCCAGAAAAAAAGGAAACGCCGATTCCGGCCAGATCAGATGGGTGATATCGCGCACGCCGCTCGATTGCGGGCCGGTGGCGCGGTCGGACAGCGCCAGGTACCGCGCCATTACAAGATCCTTGGCGGCGTAATTGAACTTCACATCCTGCTGGAGGTTCGGCTGCATAATGCGCAGCTTGACGCCGTTGACGTATGCCGTCGGGTGCCCGGCCAGCCGTGCCGCGCCATAGGCAGTCAATCCGGCAAGGACGAGCGCGGCGATGAGCAGCGGGCGATAGGGACGCGGCGTATCGATGCGGTCATCGGCCAGCACGGCCGGTGTCGCGCACACCGCGATGGCGACAAAGGTCAGCCCCCAGATACCGATCAGCGAGACGCTTTGCGCCAGCACCAAAGGTTCGGTTAGCGCATAGCCGAATGTGTTCCAGGGAAAGCCGGTGAGCACATGGCCGCGGAGCCATTCGGCCATCGTCATCATGGCGGCGAGCGCCAGAATGCGCTCCGGGCCGCGCACCCAGATCAGCCGTGCCGCCGCCAACGCCAATCCGGTGAAGATTGCCAGATAGGCCGGCAGGCCGGCGACCGCGAAGGGCAGCAGCCAGCCGAACGTTTTGGCATCAACCAGAAAAGCGAAGCCGATCCAGTAAAGTCCGGCGACGAAAAAGCCGAAGCCGAAACACCAGCCGGCGATCGCGGCGGTCCACGCCCCGCTCCAGCGCCCGGCGGCGGAGCCGTCGACCAGCCAGACCAAAACCGGCAGCGTGATGAACAGAATCGGCCAGGCGTTGAACGGCGCCAGCGCCAGCGCCGACGCGGCGCCGGCGACGATCGCAATCGAGGCGCGGCGCCAGCCGTAAGCGAGAACGATCGCGTGCGAGCCTTGCGTGGCGAGGCGGGCGATCACGGCCGGCGTTTGCCTTTGGGCGACGACGTGGGCGCGCCGGCTTCTTGGGCTGCCGCAGGTTCATCGAGATCGAGCGTCGGCGGTGCATGGCCGGCCAGCACCGCATCCGGTTCGGCCCGCTTGCGCGTCGCTTCGCGGGCCTGCTCGCGCGGCGTTTCGCGTGGCTTTTCGCGCTTTTCGGTGAGGCGGCTGATGCGCACGCGCTTGACGCGGCGCGGATCGGCGTCGAGCACTTCGAATTCGAACAGGCCGGGGCCGGGGATCAATTCGCCGCGCAGCGGCAGGCGGCCGGCGCGCGTCACCAGATAGCCGCCGAGCGTGTCGACTTCCTCGGCGGCGTCGCCGATGTCGAAGTCATGGCCGACGATGCCGACGACGTCCTCGATCTTGGCGCGCGCATCGGCGATGTAGGAGCCGTTCGGCTGGCGCACGACGTCGGCGCTTTCGTCCTCGTCGTGCTCGTCGGCGATTTCGCCGACGATCTGCTCGACGATGTCCTCGATGGAAACGATGCCGTCGGTGCCGCCATATTCATCGACCACCAGCGCCAGATGAATCTGCTTGGCCTGCATGCGCTCGAGCAGATCGATGACGCGCGCCGACGGCGGCACGAACAATATTTCGCGCACGATCTTGGCCGTCGACAGCGGCATGGCGAGATCGAGCGTCTTGAAATCGAGTCCGGCCGGCAGCGGCTTCTTGCGCTTGGCGTTTTTCTCCGGATCGACCGCGGCGCGCATGGTCATGAAGGCAATGAGGTCGCGGATGTGCACCATGCCGACCGGATCGTCGAGGGTGTCGCCATAGACGACCAGCCGCGAGTGGCCGGCGCCCTCGAAAACCTTGACCAGTTCACCGATCTGGATGTCTTGCTGCACGGCGATGATATCGGCGCGCGGCACCATGACGTCGCCGACGCGGCGCTCGCGCAAACCGAGAATGTTCTTGAGCATCCGGCTTTCTTCCGGCGAGAAGCCGGATTCGCCGGGCGTCATGGCGTCGAGAACGTCCTTGAGGTCGGCACGGATCGAGCCCGGCTTGAGACCAAACAAGGCGCGGAAGGTACGGGTGAACCAGTTGCCGGTGTGTTCACGCGGCTGGATGGTCAGCACCGGCAAATTGCGCGGCTCGAACGGGGAATTATCGACGTCGCTATCGGGCATGGCGATCAGGCGCCGCTCTGTTCGCGGCTGTCATTAAGCCATGGATCGGGCAACTGCATGCGCGTCATGATCTTGCTTTCGAGCGCTTCCATATCATTGGCTTGCGCATCGGTCTGGTGGTCGTAGCCGACGAGGTGGAGATAACCATGCACCGTAAGGTGTGTGAGGTGATGCAGAAACTCGCGGTTTTCATCGGCGCATTCCCGCACAAGCGTTTCATAGGCGATGACGATATCGCCGAGAATGCCGGCGTCGCCTTTCGACATTGTTTCAGGCGCGGGAAACGACAGCACGTTGGTTGCCTTGTCGATGCCGCGCCATTGCTTGTTCAAAACGCGTACCGCCGAATCATCGGTCAGCAGGATACTCACTTCGCCGCCCGATGTTGAGGCCGCCGCGGCAGCAGCGATGGCCGCGCGCACGGTAGCCGCCGCATCGTGCTGTGCGTCCCAAAGCGGCGATTGCACGTCGATTTCAACCGCCGGCGGTGCTTTGGCCGGCTTGGGTTTGGATTTGCTGGCGGTGTTCATCGCCGGTCCCCGCGGATCGGGGCGGCGCGGTCATAGGCCTCGACAATGCGCTGCACGAGTTCGTGGCGGATGACGTCCTGCGCCGAGAAGGCGACGTGGCCGACGCCCTCGACGCCGTCGAGCAGGCGCACGGCTTCCGACAGGCCGGATACCTGGCCGGGCGGCAGATCGACCTGGCTTGGATCGCCGGTGACGATCATGCGGCTGTTCTCGCCGAGGCGGGTGAGAAACATTTTCATTTGCATCGACGTGGTGTTCTGCGCCTCGTCGAGAATGACGCAGGCATTGGCCAAAGTACGGCCGCGCATGAAGGCGAGCGGCGCAATCTCGATGTCGCCGGATTCCAATGCGCGCTCGACGATGCGCACATCCATCAAGTCATGCAGCGCGTCGTAGATCGGCCTCAAGTACGGATCGACTTTCTCGCGCATGTCGCCGGGCAGGAAGCCGAGGCGTTCGCCGGCCTCGACCGCCGGCCGCGACAGGATGATGCGATCGACTTCCTTGCGCTCGAACATCTGGATGGCTTGCGCCACCGCAAGCCAGGTCTTGCCGGTGCCGGCGGGACCGGTGCCGAACACCAGCGAATATTTCTTCAGCGCGCGGATATAGCCGTCCTGCGCCGCGGTGCGGGCGCGCACCGGACGCTTGCGCAAATTGATTTCCTCGAAGGCGACGCGGCCTGCGGTTTCGAAATCGAACAGCGAGCCTTGCGCGATGGCCTGGCGGATGGCGCCTTCGACATCGCCGGTGGTGACTTCCTGGCCGCGCTTGATCTGTTCGTACAGGCCTTCGAGCACGCGGCGCGCCTGTTCGCAGGCGCCGCGCGACCCTTCGAGCGTGACGTGATTGCCGCGCGAGTCGGCTTTGACGCCGAGCTTGCGCTCGACCAGCGCCAGGTTCTGCCCGTACTGGCCGAACAGCACCGAGGCCAGCTTGTTGTCCTCGAAAGCGAGCACGATCTGCGTTTTCGCCGTTTCCTCGGAAACGGCGGCGGCGGGGATCACGGGATCCGATGTTCGCAAGGTGCTTTCAAGCTCCCAAAGTGGCGTGCGCGGGGGCGCGGGCGGTTTCGGTCAATTCGCCGAACAACGTGTTGGTGCCGACGTCGGTGATGACGACCTTTACGATCGAGCCGATCAGCGAAGGCTGCGCCATCACATGCACCGATTGCAGATATGGGGAGCGGCCGGTCAGTTGCCCAGTGAGCTTGCCGGGCTTTTCGACCAGAATATCCATGGTTTTTCCGACAAAAGAGGCATTAAACGCCCGCCATTGCCGGGTGATGACGGCCTGCAGCCGTTGCAGGCGCTCGGCCTTTTCCGCGTCCGGAACCTGATCCTCCAGCGCCGCCGCCGGCGTTCCCGGCCGCGACGAATACATGAAGGTATAGGCGGTGGCGAAATTGACCTCTTCGGCGAGCGCCAGCGTGTCGCGGAAGTCCTGTTCGGTCTCGCCGGGAAAGCCAACGATGAAATCCGAGGTGAAGGCGATGTCGCTGCGCACCGTGCGTAAGCGGTGGATGGCGTCGAGATATTCGGCGCGGGTGTGCTTGCGATTCATCGCCGCCAGGATGCGGTCCGAGCCGGACTGTACCGGCAGATGCACGTAAGGCATCAACTCAGGCAGGTCGCCATGCGCGGCGATCAGGTCGTCGCACATCGGGCTGAGCATGTCGCGCGGATGGCTGGTCATGTAGCGCAACCGCGCGATGCCGGGCACGCGGGCGAGACGGCGCAGCAATTGCCCAAGCGTGACGGGCGTGCCGCTCGCATCGAGGCCGTGATAGGCGTTGACGTTCTGCCCGATCAAGGTGACTTCGCGCACGCCTGAGGCGGCCAGTCTCTCGACATCGGCGATGACTTTATCGAACGGCCGCGAGGTTTCGCCGCCGCGTGTATAGGGCACGACGCAGAAGGTGCAGAACTTGTCGCAGCCTTCCTGCACGGTGACGAAAGACGAGATGCCGCGTTTGGCAATGGCCTGCGGCGACGGCTGCGCCAGCGCGTCGAACTTGTCCTCGAGCGGAAATTCGGTATCGACGATTTTCTCGCCGTCACGCGCCCGCGCCAAAAGCGATGGCAGGCGATGATAATTCTGCGAGCCGACGACGAGATCGACCGAGTCGGTGCGGCGGATGATCTCGCGGCCTTCGGCTTGGGCGACGCAGCCGGCAACCGCGATCAGCATCTGGCGGCCTTCGAGCTGCGCGGCGTCCTTCAATTCGCGCATGCGGCCGATTTCGGAATAGACCTTGTCGACCGCCTTCTCGCGGATGTGGCAGGTGTTGAGAATGATGAGATCGGCGTCGGCGGGCGTCGCGGTCTCGACGTAACCCTCGGGCGCCAAAGTGTCCGCCATACGATTGGAATCGTAGACGTTCATCTGGCAGCCGAAGGATTTGACGTGGACTTTGCGCGGTCTGTTCATGCGGACGGATGTGTAGCAGGTCGATGGCCGGTCCGTCAGGGGAGGGCCGTTCTTTAACATAAGCCGTTGATAAAACTTGTATTTAAGCCTCGACCGCAGGCCCCGGATAGGACCGCCCGAGCACCGAACTATTCATCAGCCGGCGCACGGCGGCCTCAACCTCTTTGGCCAGCACCTTGCGGTCGGTGGTGGCATCGGCGGCAATCGGCTCGCCATAGCTGATGGTGATGTCGATGGCGGCGCGCGGCAGGAAGGCCTTGATGTGCGGCATGAAGTCTGTGTCGCCATACCAGGCGACCAGCGGGCGGTGCTGGCGGCCCATCGGGATGCCGTTGATCGCGGTGTAGCAGATCGACATCGGCTGGATCAGCATGCCGCCCTCGGTGCGCGCCGCGGCTTCGCGCACCGCGCCGATCAGGGCGGAGCGGAATGGCAGCACGCGGTTGCCGTCGCTCGACGTGCCTTCGGCGAACAGCATCACCGACACGCCGGAGGACAGGCGCTGCACCATCTCGGCGATCGAGTCCCCGGTCTGCGAGCGGCGCGAGCGATCGACGAACACGGTTTTCTGCAAGCGCGCCGCGGTGCCGACCAGCGGCCATTTGGCGACTTCGATCTTGGAGACGAAGGCGATGGGCGCCACCGCGCCGATTGCCAGAATGTCGGCCCATGAACCATGATTGGACACGAACAGCACGGCGCGGTCGCGCACCGGCTCGCCGACGATGCGAATGCGGATGCCGAGCATCCAGCACAGGCAGCGATAATAGCGCACGGCGATGACGCCCCAGCCGGGCAGGCCGAGCTTCTCAAGCAGCCACTGCGCGCCGATCAGCAAAGGCGTCATGGTGAAGAAAAACGCGGCGACGAGGTAAGGGCGCATTACGAACTGGTTTTGTCGTCGTCGAGCGGCACGGCGTAAAGCTCAAGCCGGTGATCGATCAGCCGGTAGCCGAGCTTGCGCGCCACCTCGGCCTGCAAACGCTCGATCTCCTCGGACTGGAATTCGATCACCTCGCCGGTGCGCAGATTGATGAGGTGGTCGTGGTGGCCTTCGGTCGAGGTCTCGTAGCGGGCGCGGCCTTCGCGGAAGTCGTGGCGCTCGATGATGCCGGAATCCTCGAACAGGCGCACCGTCCGATAAACGGTGGAAATCGAAATGCGGTCGTCGACCTTGGCACAGCGCCGGTAAAGTTCTTCGACGTCGGGGTGATCGTCGCTGTCGGCCAGAACGCGCGCAATGGTGCGGCGCTGTTCGGTCATGCGCATGCCCTTGGCCGCGCAAAGCGCCTCGATATTTCGCGGTCCGGAAGGGGATTTTTCAGGCGCTGCCACGGTTTCGTCTCGTCTGGATTTGAGTGGCGCCAGTCTAGCCAATATCCCGGCGCAGCACCAATGCGGCGGCAGTCTTGCCGCCGGGTTGCGGATAATAATTCTCTCGCCGCGACACTTCGCGGAAACCGCTGCGGCTGTAAAGCCCGATGGCCGGCGCGTTGTGTTCATCGACCTCGAGAAACACGGTGTGGACGCCAAGCCCGGCGAGCCGGCGTAAATGCAGATCAAGCAATTGGCGGGCGAGCCCTCGACCCTGGCAGTTGCGGGCGACCGCGACCGAGAGAATTTCCGCTTCGTCGGCGGCGAGCCGCGACATGATGAAGCCGGCAAACATTCGCCCGACCAGCGCGCGCTGCGCGATGACATTGCGGTCGGTGCGCAGGCCTTCGACTTCCTGATCGCTCCAGCCGCGGCGGAACGAAGCGGCATGCAGCGCCGCAATGGCGCCGGCGTCGCGCGGCTGCGCCTCCGACAGCACCGCATCGGGCCGCGTGAAAAGTCTGGTGAAAAAGCCAATCATCGCCGCGCCAGTTGTGCCGCGTTTTGCGGCTGGGCATCGGGCGGCCGAAGGTACAACGGCTTGGGCGGCGATGTGCTTTCCGCGAGCGTCGCGCCAACCCTTGCCACCCATTCGATATCCGGAGCAGCGCGTTGCGCGATCAGAGACGGCGGATCGTTGGTCGGCCAGATCGACGCCAGCAGATCGGCGGCATTGCCGGTGAGGCGCACCTTGCCGCCGCGCGCGAGGCGCACCGCTTCCTCGATCGGCACAACTCGCGGCGTCACCACGGTGCGGCCGCCGGCGGCCAGCACCTGGAGATAGACATGGCCATGCCGCGCATCGATCGCGGCCGCCACCGGCCGCGTGTCGTCGGCGGCGATGAACGGTGCGGCGAAGGCGGGAAGTGTCGAGAGGCCGACCACCGGCTTGCCGGCTGCAAGCCCAAGGCCGCGCGCGGCGGCGATGCCGACGCGCAGGCCGGTGAAACTGCCGGGCCCGGTGGTGACGGCGATGCGGTCGATCTGCGCGAAAGTAAGCTGGCTTTTGACAATGACGCGCGCGATCAGCGGCATCAGGGCTTCGGCATGGCCGCGCGCCATCGCCATCGATTCATGCGCGATGACGGTTTCGGTGGCGGTGTCGAACACGGCCGCTGAACAAGCCTCCAGCGCGGTGTCGATGGCAAAGATTCGCATAAGTCAGTTTAACACCCGCGCCGAAGACGGCGCGACTAAACCGGCCTGATCTCGACGATTTCCGGCACGAAATGCTTGAGCAGGTTCTGGATGCCGTGCTGGAGCGTCGCGGTCGAGGACGGGCAGCCGGAGCAGGCGCCCTTCATTTGCAGGAACACGATGCCTTCCTTGTAGCCGCGGAAGGTGATGTCGCCGCCGTCGCCGGCAACGGCCGGCCGCACGCGCGTCTCGATCAGGTCCTTGATGATGTCGACCGTCTCGGCGTCCTTGGCGTCGAAGAATTCGTCATCGCCGGCCGGCGCGCTCGCCTCGGAACGGGCGGCGACCAGGGGAGCGCCCGACATGTAGTGCTCCATGATGGCGCCGAGGATCGCCGGCTTCATCTGCTGCCAGTCGCCGTCGCTCTTGGTGACGGAAATGAAATCGGAGCCGAACATCACGCCGCCGACATGCGGGATGGCGAACAGCTTTTCGGCGAGCGGCGATTGCGCCGCGGCCTCGCGGCTCGGCATATCGAGCGTGCCGGCGTCGAGCACCGGCTTGCCCGGCAGGAACTTGAGGGTCGCCGGATTGGGCGTCGGTTCGGTCTGGATGAACATCGGTTTTGGCTCCTATCGCAGCGGGTTCAAGGCCCGTGGATTGGGTGAGTATAGCCAATAGATGGGCTTTGCGGGGAGGGAGGTCAACCGTCGAACCGTCACCCTGAGGTGCGAGCGATAGCGAGCCATCGCAAGTCGGCTTTAGCCGACTTGCGCATTTTATATTCGGATGTCGGGTAAACCCGACATCCGTGGGCGACGGCCCGTGATTCCTGGGCCGTTCATCCTTCGAGGCCCGCCAAGAGGCGGGCACCTCAGGATGACGGATTCAGGCCATCGCCTCGATATCGTCGTCGCTGAGCTGGCCGGGCACGATGGCGACCGGAATCGGGAAGGTGGCGACGGTCTTGGCCAGATTGCTGATCAGCGGACCGGGGCCTTCCTTGCCGGTGCCGGCGGCCAGCACGAGGATACCGATGTCGGCGTCTTCGTCGATCAGCTTGACGATTTCATCCGATGTGTTGCCCTCGCGGATGACGCGGTCGGGCGCGGCATGCGCGATCTTCTTGACTCGCGCGGCGAATTTGTCGAGCACGAGATTGGCTTCTTCCAGCGCCTCGGCCTTCATGATGTCGGCGACGCCGAGCCATTGTTGATTGCGCTCGGCGGTTTCCAGGACGCGCAGCATGACGATCTGTGACTTGGTGCGCGCCGCGCGCGTCGCCGCCCAGTAGACGGCGCGGTCACATTCCTCGGTGTCGTCGATGACGACGAGGTATTTGCGTTTGTGACCGGCTTCGTTGCTGCGGCGTTTGTTCGGCATCGTCGCTCCCGTGGCGCCCGGGGGACTTGACCGGACGCACAAGCGTCGAATGGTTGCATGCCCGGTCGGGTGGCGACAAGCCGAAGCTTGCCCGGATTTTGTGCGTGTTGAATTACCGCCGCACGAATCCGACGATGTCCTTGACCGCCTTCATGGTTTCGCCGGCGATCACCGAGGCGCGCGCCGAGCCGTCGGCCAATATTGAATCGATATAAACCGGATCCTGCACCAGCTTTTTCATTTCGGAGCCGATGGGGCCAAGCTTGGCGACCGACAGATCGACCAGCGCCATCTTGAAGGTCGAGAATTGCGCACCGCCGAATTCGCGCAGCACGTCGGCCTTGGTGATGTTGTTGAGCGCGGCGTAGATGCCGACCAGGTTGTCGGCTTCGGGGCGGGCTTTTAGCCCTTCTTCCTCGCTCGGCAACGCCTCGGGATCGGTCTTCGCTTTGCGCACCTTCTGCGCGATGGTGTCGGCATTGTCGGTGAGATTGATGCGCGAATAATCCGACGGCTCCGACTTCGACATCTTCTTCGAGCCATCGCGCAAGCTCATCACCCGCGTCGCCGGTCCCTGGATGACCGGCTCCGGCAAGGGAAAGAACGAATCGCCATAGCCGTTCGAGGCGATCGATGCCGCGAAGTCGACGTTGAATTTCTGCGCGATGTCGCGCGACAGTTCGAGATGCTGCTTCTGGTCTTCGCCGACCGGCACATGCGTGGCGCGATAAACCAGAATGTCGGCGGCCATCAGGTTCGGATAGGCGTAAAGCCCGACCGAAACGTTTTCACGGTCCTTGCCGGCCTTCTCCTTGAACTGGGTCATGCGGTTGAGCCAGCCGAGGCGGGCGACGCAGTTGAAAACCCAGGCAAGTTCGGCATGTTCGGCAACCTGGCTCTGGTTGAAGATGATCTGCTTCTTCGGATCGATGCCGCAGGCGATGAAGGCCGCAGTCACTTCGCGAATGGTGCGCTTGAGTTCCGGCGGATCCTGCCAGACGGTGATGGCGTGCAGATCGACGACGCAATAGATGCAGTCATAGGTGTCCTGCAGCGCCACGAATTTCGTGATGGCGCCGAGATAATTGCCGAGATGCAGATTGCCGGTCGGCTGCACGCCGGAAAATACGCGCTCTTTGAACGCCATGGCCTTGATCCCTTGTGATTGGACGGAGCCATGCCACGGCGGGCTTGTCCCGACAAGAGGCTACAGGCCTTTGCTGAACACCCGCGCCAGATCGCGCGGCGAGGTGACCTTGAGGAGCTTCAGGCCGAGCACGTAAACGGCAAGGCCCAGCACGATCAGCGCGCCGAGCAGCAGCGCCTGCGCCAGGCCAGGCGCGTCGGCGTCCAACCACAGGCCGGCGGCGCGGTGCGCGGCTTCAATGGTCACGCCCATGACGACGGCGGCGGCGACGATGCGCGGCAGGCGAAAGCGCGCCTCGACGTCGAGCGAAAATCCGATGCGGCGGGCAATCAGAACGCCGAGGAGGCCGGCGCTCGCCCAACCCGACGCGGCAATGGCGAGCGCGACGCCGACATGGCCATACAGCGGCATCAGCACGAGGCTGCCGGCGATGGCGACGACCAAGCCGAACAGTGCCGCGTGCATCGGCGTCGCGGTGTCCTCGCGGGCAAAGAAAATCGGCGAGAACGTTTTCACCAGCACATGCGCTGGCAGGCCGAGCGCGAAAGCGGCGAGCGCAGCGGCGGTAGCGGCGGTGTCGCTGCCGTGAAAGGCGCCGCGCTCGAACAATACGCGGACAATGGGCTCGGCGAGCACGATCAGCGCGATTGTCGCCGGCAGCGCCAGGCCGACAGCCAGTTCGATGCCGCGCGATTCGACATGGCCGAGCTCTTCCTTGTTGCCGCTGCGAATGGCATGCGCGAAAGCCGGCACCAGCACGGTGCCGACGGCGATGCCGACAATGCCGAGCGGCAATTCGATCAGGCGGTTGGCGTAATAGATCCACGACACCGCGCTGCGCGACGACGACGCGATCATCACGCCGGCAATCACCGTGATCTGCGGGATACCGCTGGCCACGAGTCCTGGAATGGCGAGTGCAAAGAAGCGGCGGGTATCCGCACCGAAGGAGACCGACAGCGGCGTGACGCGCGAGGGGCCCCGCCATATCGCCACGGCGACCAGCGCCAGTTGCGAGACGCCGGCCAGCGCGACGCTGGCGGCGACGACTTGTCCCGACAGCGGGCTGTCGCCCGTGTTCAGTAAGAACACGACGCCGAGCGAGGCGAGCATCGTCGCGTTGAAGGCGGCGGTGGCGAAGGCGGCGGTGCCGAAGCGGCCATTGGCATTGAGCACGCCCATCAGCACGGCGACCGGCCCGGCGAATGCGAGGTAAGGCAGCATCAGCCGCGCCAGTTCGACGGCGATGGTCATGCGCGGTCCGCTGGGCAGGAACCCGGGCGCCAGCACCGCGATCGCCACGGGCATGGCGAAGCCCAGAATCGCGACGGCGATGACGAGCGCGACGGTGACACTGCCGATGAGCCGGCCAGCGAAAGCGCCGGCGCCCCTTTCGCCATGCTCATCGCGGGCGCGGAGGTATAGCGGCACGACGGCGGCGTTCAGCGCGCCTTCGGCGAGCATGCGGCGAAAAAGATTGGCGAGCTGAAACGCGACGAAAAAGGCGTCGGCGCGCACGCCGGCGCCGAACACCGCCGCGATCGCGACGTCGCGCGCGAAGCCCAGCACGCGCGACAACAAAGTGGCGCTGCCGACGGTGGCGACGTTGCGGGCCAGAGTCATGCGGTGGGCCTCCCCCCACACCGTTTAGGCAAATCGGCGTGCAATGCCAATTCTTGACAAGCGGAAGACTTTGGCCCGCGCATTGCCTCACGGCGTTGAGACGTTATAGTGCGCCGCAAATCGGATTTCAGAGGTAAAGCATGGCCGCTCCCCGCTACGACGTTCTCGGCATCGGCAACGCCATTGTCGACGTCATCGCCCGCACTGAGGACGACTTTCTCGCCGCGCAGGGCATGCACAAAGGCGGCATGGCGCTGATCGACGAGGCGCGCGCCGCCAAAATCTACGACGCCATGGGGCCGGCGACGGAAAGCTCTGGCGGCTCGGCTGCCAACACCATTGTCGGTGTCGCCTCGTTCGGCGGCCGCGCCGCTTTCGTCGGCAAGGTCAAGGACGACGTGCTCGGCAAAGCCTTCGCGCACGATATCCGCGCCGCCCGCGTTACTTTCGACAGCAAGCCGGCGAGCGACGGTCCCTCGACCGCGCGCTGCTACATCATGGTGACGCCGGACGGCGAGCGCACGATGAACACTTTTCTCGGCGCGGCGCAGGATTTGCAGCCGTCCGATATCGACGAGGCCGCGGTCGCCGCGGCGGCGGTTGTTTATCTCGAAGGTTATTTGTGGGACCCGCCGAAAGCCAAGGAGGCTTTCGTCAAGGCCGCCGAGATCGCGCACCGCAACGGCCGTAAGGTCGCGCTCACTTTGTCGGATTCATTTTGCGTCGATCGCTATCGTGGCGAGTTCCTTGACCTGATCCGCAAGGGCACCGTCGATATTTTGTTCGCCAACGAGTATGAATTGAAGAGCCTGTACGAGACCGCCGACTTCGACACCGCGGCCAAGGCGCTGCGTGGCGACGCCAAGCTTGCCGTCGTCACCCGCAGCGAAAAAGGCTGCGCGGTGATTACCCGCGACGGCATCGAAGCGGTGCAGGCCATGCCGATCGACAAGGTGGTGGACGTGACCGGCGCCGGCGATCTGTTTGCCGCCGGCTTCCTGGTCGGCCATTCGCACGGCAAGGATCACCGCACCTCGGCGCGTCTTGGCGCGCTGGCGGCGGCGGAAGTGATCCAGCATATCGGCGCGCGGCCGGCGGTGTCGCTGAAAGCCTTGGCGGCGGCGAACGGCCTGGCGCTGTAGTCCGGCAGGGTTCCGGAGGATTTTGGTAACCAATTGGTAACCGAACGTGGTTACCGATTGGTTACCAATCCTTTCGGAGCCCGGTCATGGATCAACCCAAAGACATCGAAACGCCGTCCGTCCCGGCCGCAAAGTCCGAGCTGCCGGCCGTTGAATCGCCGTCGATCTCGCCGGCCGATCTGGTCAAGACCATCGACAGCGATCTGGAGCCGGCAGCCAAGCCGATCCCCGAACTGGCCGCCGCCAAGCCGGAAGTGAAGCCGGAAGCCAAGAGCTTCGACGGCATCGAATTCACGCCGCTGCCGCTTGAACCCAAGCGCGCGCTGCTTCGTCCGCGCCACAAGCGTTATGCGCTGCTCGCCGCTTCGGTGGCGGTTGCCGCCGCGCTCGGCGGCGTCATCGGCGCACTGGCCACGGGCGGCCCGTCAACGCCGCCCGTCAACGTCGCCGCGGTCGAAGAGAGCAAGGCGATGCAGCAGTCGGTTGCCAAGCTGGCCAAGGAAGTGACGACTTTGAGGGCCAATCTCGAGGAGGCCAACAAGGCGACGCGCGCCCAGGTCGCCAAGATCGAAACCAAGATCGAAACCAAGCTCGACAGCAAGATCGACAGCAAGATCGCCAGGCTCGACGAGCGCCTGAAGAAGGAAGCCGACGACGTCACCGGCTCGATCTCGGCGCCGCAGACCATTGCCGCGGCTGCGCTAGAAGGTCCAGTTCCGATGCCGATACCGCGTCCGGCCCAGCCATATGCCTCTGTAGAAAGTCAGGCGGCACACCGCTTGCCGATCGTGCCGGGCTGGTCGATCCGCGACGCCCGCGGCGGCTACGTCTATGTCGAGAGCCGCGGCGACATCTATCAGATTGTTCCCGGCGCTTCCTTGCCGGGCCTGGGCCCGGTCGAATCGATCCGGCGGCTGGAAGGCCGCTGGGTGGTGAAGACGCCGCGCGGCATCATCGTGTCGATGCGGGACCGGCGCTACTTTGAATAATTGTGTTATGGCCGGGTCAAGCCCGGCCATGACGACGTTGGGCTGCGACATCGCGGCCAAAATCATAACCGCGTGAGCCCATAGCGGCCTCCGTCGATCCATGCCAGATTTGTCTGCCGGACAGACGCGGGTGGTGGCATGCGCGGCGTTTTCCTGAAGGTTCTTGCGGGCTGCCTGTGGCTTACGGCGGCGGGACAATTTTCATCGCTGGCGGTCGCGCAAGGCGCGGCGCCGAAGACGCCGTATCCGGACGTCGCCGACAGTTGCCCCGGGCTAATTTCGATGCGGCGGCCGCCTGTCGTACCCGCCGCGCTGAACGCCGATCAGGTGCGCGTCACCTATGCCGGGCACTCGACCTTTCTGCTCGAAAGTCCGCAACTCGTGCGCGTCGCCACCGACTACAATGACTGGGTTCGGCCCGCCGTGTTGCCCGATATCGTGACGATGAATCACGCGCATTCGAGCCATTACACCGATCGCCCCGATCCGGGCATCAAGCATGTGCTGCGCGGCTGGGCCGATAACGAAAAGCCGGCGCGCATCGATCTGCAGTTCAAGGACGTGCGCGTGCGCAACGTGCCGACCAATATCCGCACCTTCGGCGGCGACACCGAACGGCACGGCAATTCGATTTTCATCTATGAGATGGCGAACATGTGCATCGCGCATCTCGGCCATTTGCATCACACGCTGACGCCGCAACAGCTCGCCGAAATCGGCAAGGTCGATGTGGTGATGGTGCCGGTCGATGGCGGCGCAACGCTCGATCTCGAAGGCATGTTCGACGTGCTTCGCGCGCTGAAAGCACCGCTGATGATTCCGATGCATTATTTCAGCAGCTTCACGCTCGACCGTTTCCTGCAACGCGCGCGCCAGGAATGGGACGTCGAAACCGCCGACATACCCTCGACCTTGATTTCAAAGACCACGTTGCCGCCCAAGCCGAAGGTCCTGGTGTTGCCGGGGCGCTAAACGCCTGTTTTCCCAGTGTTTCCGCCGTTCAAAATCTTGTGATTTGTGATGGGCGTCAATTTCCCGCCCTTACCGGTGGTTTATCAACAGCGACAGTTGACCGCGCGGAACCAATGCTTAGGTGTCGCGTTCACGCTGTTGATTGTCGGGTAAGGGATTGTTTCAAATGGTACAGACCTGGAGCAGCTGGAAGCGCTATCCGGACGCGCATGAAGGCGGGCATGTCGAAGCTCCGATCGGCCCCGGCGTCTACGAAGTGCGCAGTGCATCGACTGGCCGCGTCGTGGCGTTCGGCCACGCGCGCAATGTCGCCAACGCTATCACCGATCTTAAGGGCACCTCGAAAAATAGCATGCCCCTCGGCCCCGTGCGAGTCTGCTGCCCTGACGGCATGATTCTAGGAGACTGACGATGGGGCAGCTCGGATTTTTCGATGCGGATAATCGGCTGGCGGCACTATCGGCGAAAGGCGATC
>CAMBQQ010000096.1 GCA_945870035.1 Rhizobium sp. Q54
TCACAGGATCGAGAATATGTTCGGCAGGCTCAAAGACTGGCGACGTATCCATACCCGTTACGACCGATGCGCCCACACCTTCATGTCAGCAATCTGCATTGCTGCAGTCGTCATCTTCTGGCTGTGATCAATGAGTCCTGACCCTAGCACGGCGAGGGCCGCCGAGCCCAGCGCGCCAGGAAGTTGCATTGAGCAGTATCCTGTGCAAGGTTGTATTACACGTACGGGTATTCAGTCTTGCGAAGTTTTCAAAAGTATCATGATCGATGATCTTGATCTTGATCTTGATCTTGGTGTTGGTGCGTATTCGCAATACTTGCGCAGCCTTGCGCCGCTTCCGCATGGTGCCGGGTGGCTGCGGCAACATTGTGCGGGAGGCGCTGGATGCGATTGAATTCAAGAAAGGCAGAGCTGAGGTCGGCATTTCTTGTTCCGCCCACCTATGGGCGTCTCGTCACGCCGGCTTGGCCAAGCTCCTGAAATCCGGCGATTTCGATCTCCCGATATTGGCCGCGTTAAGATTCGTCTTGGGCACTGCACTCAGGCCGAGTTTAACCGCGCGCATAGCATGATCCAACTGATATGACCGAGTTCGATCCGAGCCTAGAGAGAGTAGCCTTTGGAAAAGCGCTTCGTATCGTCGACGAGCGCGGCGTCATGACCAAAGTTGTCGCAGATGGCGGGTTTCCAATCCCTTCCTATGCGGCGTCGCCTCGCCAAGTCTTGCATTCGGGCACGGCAAAACGAGGAACTCTGCGTGGGTTGCACGCACAGATATCGCCTTACACCGAAGCAAAGGTCATCGCCTCTCTTACGGGACGCATGTTCTGGGTCTCGGTCGATCTTCGTCGGGGCAGCTCTACGTTTGGACGGTGGCAAGGCTTTGAGTTATCGCCTGAGGGTACGAATGTGCTTTGCGTTCCCGCCGGGTTCGGACATGGCTGCCTTTCATTGAGTGACGAGGTCAATCTCTTGATCATGGCCGATAAAGACTTCTCACCGAACCACGGCATCGGAATCGCTTGGAACGATTCCGAGATCGCCGTAACATGGCCATTGCCATCCGCTGATCTTTTGATTTCCAAGCAGCACGCGGCGTTTCCACCCTTCGCGGTTTTTCGCGAGCAGTACGGGGCTCTGTAGCCGATGGCGACGGTGCCAAAATCTCATCAACGAGATGACTTCACCGTGGATACGAGCGGTCTCGATCGACGTTTTCTAGGGACGGCGCGCGAGGTGCTGCGTGTGCGCATCTCGATGCTTATGATCAACGAGCTTATCAAGAAGAAGGCGTTCTCCGTTCCAATTCATCTCGCGCTGGGCCACGAGGCGATCGCGGTCGCCGTCGCTGCAGCCATGCGGCCGAGCGACCGGCTTCTTCTGACACATCGCAATATTCACTATAACTTAGCGTGCAATCCGTCGCTGCGACGAGAGATTGACGAGTACCTTCTGCGTGAAAGTGGGCTCGCAGGAGGTCAAAATGGCGCCATGAATCTGACCAATCCCGACGCCGGCGTCATCTATACGTCTAGCATTCTGGCGAATTGCCTTCCGGTCGCGACCGGCGTTGCAATGGGTCAATGGGTTTCCGGAGGCGACGCTGTGACGATTGCATTGACGGGCGACGGTGCGCTCGAGGAAGGCGCTTTTTATGAGACTTTGATGATAGCGAATAGCCTGAACTTACCACTGGTGGTCGTTATCGAGAATAACGAGTGGTCGATGCATACACGAATCGACGAGCGACGTTGCGCGATTGATTTGGAAAGCATTGCCGCGGCGTTTGGAATGAAATTTTATCGTCTCGCGGGCAATGACCTCAATCTCTATTGCGACACGCTGCGCAACGTTCGAAACGAAACATCCGCCGCGCGCAAGCCCTGTATGGTTGAGGTTTCCTTATCCACGCTCGGCGACTACACGGTAGTCGAAGAGGGCTCATCGCAGGGTCGTTACATCAACTATCACACCGGCGCCTTGACCCATGTATCTCTTGCGAATGGTCCGATAATAGATGAGAGCGAGCGCGATCCGGTCCACATGCTTGCGAAGCTGGTGCCGAAAGCCGACATCACGCGGTGGGTGCATGAGATCAGCGCCGAGCTCGAGTCGCAACTGCAATGACTTACCTTGCGCATGTCAATGGCCGCATCCGACAGGTGATCGGTAAGCACGGACGATTCGTCAGTTTCGGCCAAAATATTGGCGCCGGGAGTCATCTCGCAGGGCTGACCCGGAGTTTGCCGCGCAGCGACGATCAGCGGGTCGTCAATATGCCGAACTGCGAAAATGGCCTGATCGGCTTTGGCTTCGGCCTCATGCTGGAGGGGATCGACAGCGCCTTCTTCTGCAAGCAACTTGATTTCCTGCTGCTCGGCTGCGACCAGATCGTGAATACTTACAATATGGTGCGACTGCGGCGTCCGGCGGCGTCTTTCTCGATCGTATGCATCGCGGTCGACAGCGGATTTGAGGGGCCGCAATCGCGTCTGAATAATCTTGCCGACTTTGGTTCGCTTGCCGACATCCCGACCTTTACGATCTCGAACGGACCCGATGCGGACGCGGTCATCGACCGCCATCTGATCGCTCCGGGCTTTCGCATTATCGCGGTTAGTCAGCGCCTTTTCCGAACCGAAGTATCCCGGCCATCCCAAGATTTTGCCGATGTCAGCGTGGATGCCGATGCCCATATTTTACGGCATGCGGCGGGTTCCGACGCGACGATTGCTGCTTTTAATTTCGCCTTTCCTCAGGCCGTCTCGGTGCAACAAGACTTGCGGGATCGAGGCCTTACCGCGTCGCTCTATTCAATCGCGGGCACGCGGGTGCTCAACTGGGATACTGTCATTGAAGACGTGCGCCGGACGGGACGATTGATCCTTATCGACGATTCGCGTTCGCGCAACCGGTTGGCCGATCGTCTGCGCGCGGCGGTCGCGGATGCGGGTATTCGCTGCACAACGATTCCGCTGTATCGCGCGATTCGCGAGGAGGACATACGCCCCAATGCCGACGAATTTTCCGTCGATACCGAACAACTCTACCAAGCTCTTAACACGGCCGTGCAATAGAGTGGAGAGGATGGACTGTCATGGATGACGCGCAACGTTATATGTTCGATCTGCAGGGATACGTCGTTATCAAGAACGTCCTGCCGTCGGCTCAGGTAACACGATTGAAAGAGATACTCGATGAATTGGAGCGGCGGCCGAAGGACGAGCTGCCGCCGCATGTCGTTGAGAGCAAACCGAGAACGGAGAAGATGCTTTACATCTCCAACATCATCGAGGCGGCACCCGAGTTTCATGCCTTGATCGATGTTCCGGAAGTGATTGACGTCGTTCGCGAGGTATCGCTCGGCTTGTTCAGGCTAAACCACACTTACGCGATCTACCATTGGAAGGACGCGATGTCGTCGCTGCACATGGCCGGCACGCCGATCCATCCGAAGGCTTCCTACACCGCCAAGAATGGGCAGATCTTTTCCTTGTTGACCAAGGCTGTGTTTCCAATCGCCAATCATTCGGTGGAGGACGGGTGCTTCGCGATCGTTCCGGGCTCGCACAAGTCCGAGTTTGCGCGGCCATTTTCGGACGATCCGCTCAGCGATCCGGCCCTCGTGCCGGTCCCGACGGAGCCCGGCGACGCGATTGTATTTACGGAAGCCACGACCCATGGGAGTTATAAAAATGTGTCGGGCCGGTGCCGTCAGTCGCTATTCTATTGCTATAGCGTTGGCTATATGCCGGACTGGACCAAATTAGGCCTTTCGTTCAGCGACGATCTCTACAAGCAAGTGAGCAAATCACAGTTGGAAATCTTGCGGCTGAAGATCACATAAGTCACACGATCGGGGTCTTTATCGATCTGCATGTCCTGAGATTGGGCGTTTTTTAGGAGCATCGTCTGAGCGATCGATGGATAACAATTCGCTCGCCAGGGCAAGCTCCACGAGTTGTTGTTTAAGGAAGTGTCGAATGCCGAAATTCTCGATTTGTATACCGACCCGTGAACGGCACCATACGTTGCCGTACTCGGTAGCTTCCATTCTGGCGCAGACTTACCCGGATTTTGAGCTCATCGTTCAGGATAATTTCAGCAGCGACGAAACCTATAAATCGCTGAAGGAATTTAACGACCCCCGCCTGAAATATAGCCGTTCGGACCGGCGCCTCTCGATGCATGAGAACTGGGAGGCGGCACTCAACCAGACCAGCGGCGATTACATTTCTTATATCGGCGACGACGACGCACTGCTGCCCTTCTGTCTGGAGCGCGCGAACGAGCTTCTGAACATCGGCGACGTAGATCTGCTTGCCTGGCTGGCGCACACTTATTACTGGCCGGACGTTCCTGATGCGCCGCGGCGAAACCATCTCAGCGTGGATCTGCGCTCCGGCCCGCTGTGGGCGCAATACGCGTCGCCGGAAGCGCATAAAATCGATCGGGCTCAATTTCATCAAAGCCTGCCGCCCGGCACCATGGCGCTCGACAGCAGGGAGATTCTGAAGAACTGGCTGCGGCATGACGGTGTGCGATTTTATGTGCCGACTTATCACAATCTCGTCTCGCGTCGCTTGATCGAGCAAGTCAAAGTTGCGACCAAAGGCCCGTATTTCTTCAATCCGCTGCCTGACTTCGGAACTTTGATCGCTAACCTCTACATCAGCAAGGAAGTCATCTTCTACGCAGCGCCGCTGTCCATGACCGGCCATTCGCGTAGTAGCAGTGGCGGTACGCACGGACACCAGGAGAGCTGGGAGCGTCGTCTCCAGAATTTTATCGAGGAATCCGGATGGACGGAAGAGGCACTGCTGCCGTCGGTGTTCAGGCCCTTCTTATGGACCCCGGCACTGTTGGCGGGTTGTTTCGAGGACGTGAAGCGGCGGCTGTTCCCGGACGATGACGCGCTTTCTCTCGATTGGGGCAACTTCCTCATCTCCGCCGCGGCGGGCGTCAACGGCGAACCAACAAGTGTGCGGGAGAAATGCCGGGCGTGGCTGCTTGAATCGGCGGCCCGGATCGGTCTGCCGCGCGAGGAGTTGGCGTTTCCGGAAGTAGCGCCCTTTCGGCGGGAGGTCGGCACGCTCATGGACCCGAACGGGTGCATTATCTACGCTTTTATCGACGGCGATGCGCTGGGCCTCAAGACCGTGATGGACGCAACGCGCGTCGCGGCCACGCTGCAACCGACAACGCTGTACCCGATCAACATTCCGCGCCCGCCGGCGCCGCCCGAGATTTCTTCTGTTGCAGATGATGGTGCAGTAACGAACGTCTTAGCGACGACCGAACCGCAAGCGGCTTCCTCGGAAGACAGCGCCAGAACGAAAGCCCCAGCCGCGTTCAATGTGCGGAACCTGATTGAACGGGTCGCCGGCCGGTCTGGTTACCGCTGGCTGAAGTGGCTGTACGGCTTATTTCGTAAGATCAGGCGGTAAATGAGAGCACGCTATCGGCTCGAATCGGGCCGCGTACAGACGAATGACGCCATCATGTGCGTTGCGTAGAACGGCTCGAATTCCAACGTTGGATTGACCTCGCGAAATTCGCGCCACGCACGCCGCTGGCCGCGCGAAGGATCGGCCATGTAACAGTTCCAGTCGTCGAAGGCGACAATTGTCCCGGCATGCAAGAACGGAACGATGAAATTTAGTACCGGCACCGTCGATTTATATAGATCGCAGTCGACATATATTATTGCCGCCTTACTCGGTAGAAACTGTTTAGCCAGCGTTGGTGTCAGGCTGGTATCGTAAAAGCCCTTGACGGTTACCAGCCTCTCGCGAGGCATCCCGGCCGCTCCGACAGCTGCGACAAATTCTTCCTCGCTCACCGAGAAGGAGCCACGCTGCCAGTCAGCCTGCCGATCAATGGGATCGAGTTCGGGTAGACCCTCAAATGAATCGAATGCAACATATGTCAGCGCAAAGTTATGTTGGGTATGCCGCCACGCATAACGCATCGTGCGGGCCTTATGGGAGCCGAACTCGAAATAGTAGCCGTTGCTAAGCGTGCTATCATAATTTGAAAACAGAAAATTGGTCGCGGCGAGGTAGAAGCGCTCCCGGCATTGCTGCTCGAAGGGCGTGTAATGCTGCGCTAGCCAAGTCTCCTTGTCGCTCATTTCGGCTCCTGCGTCATCGGCGATTGTCTGTGAAGACTCAAAAGGGCATACTAGAGGTCGCTGTCGGCTACTTGCTGTTGAGAGTTTGTACGTAGTTCCGCGTTTGAGATCAACGGAGGACGATCGTTTGAATGTTGTAAGGCGGTTGCTGACCCGCTTGCTCGGGCGTCAAAGGTCGTCATCGATCAAGATTGACACGGTCGGTGCCGCACCCGACCCCATATCACAAGTGAATGCAATTAATCCTATTCTGATCGCTTGCGCGCGTTTGGCTGATTTTGAAGTACTTCAACCTTATTTGCAGCGTGGTGGTTTTCGGCCACTGGCGTTGTTGAGGGACGCCGCCGCTTCTGACGATCAGGTGTGGCCAAGCGAGGTCCCGGTTTTCAAGGGCGCCTCGACCGCAATTCCGGTCCTGCCATTGAACGATTTGCAACGGCTGCGGAACGACGTCCGATATGACCGCATTCCTATTGTCATCGCAGATACGGGTGATGGTATGGCGTTCCGGTCGCTTGGGCCGCGCATTGCCGAAATGATCGGTGAGAATCAACGGCTGCTACATCCGGCATTTCTAGCTAGGCCTGAGTTCGTTACCGGCTTGTTAACTATACGCACCGGTGCGGCGATTTAAGCGGCGCGGCGCACTTCGTCGGCGAGCGCGCGGTACGACAATGCCTCGGCGAGGTGCACGCGGCCAACTTTTGCCGCGCCATCGAGGTCGGCCAGCGTGCGCGCGACGCGCAGCACACGATGATACCCGCGCGCCGACAGGCGCATTTGATCGGCGGCATCGCGCAGCAGTGTCATGCCGGCGCTGTCGGCCTTGGCGATGTCTTCGAGCAATGGGCCGCTGGCTTGCGCATTGCAGCGGATGAGCGGCGCGCCAAGCGCGGCGTAGCGCTCCGCCTGGATGTCGCGGGCCCGCGCCACGCGCGCGGCGACTTCACGGCTGCCTTCCGACGGCGGCGGCAGAATGAGGTCGGCGGCGGTCACGGCCGGGACTTCGATGTGCAGATCGATGCGGTCGAGCAGCGGACCGGACAGTTTGCCCTGATAGTCGGCGGCGCAGCGCACATTGGCGCCGCGCTTGCAGGCAAACCCGGGATCGCTGGCGCGGCCGCAGCGGCACGGATTCATCGCCGCGACCAGCATGAAGCGCGCCGGATAGGTGATGCGGTGATTGACGCGCGCGATGGCGACCTCGCCGGTCTCCAGCGGCTGGCGCAGCGAATCGAGCACCTGACCTGTGAACTCCGGCATTTCGTCGAGAAATAAAACGCCGTTATGGGCGAGCGAAATTTCGCCCGGCCGCGCGCGCAGGCCGCCGCCGACCAGAGCCGGCATCGACGCCGAATGATGCGGCGCGCGGAATGGCCGCTTGTTGGTCAGCGCGCCGCCTTCGATTTCGCCGGCCACGGACGCGATCATCGATACTTCGAGCAGTTCGGCCGGCGATAACGGCGGCAAGATCGACGGCAGTCGTGCTGCCAGCATCGATTTGCCGGATCCGGGCGGCCCGACCATCAAAAGGTTATGGCCGCCGGCGGCGGCGACTTCGAGCGCGCGCTTGGCGCTTTCCTGGCCTTTGATATCGGCAAGGTCGAGCGGCACGCCGTCTATTTCGAGAATTTTCGGCCGCGGCCGCGACAGCACCTGCGTGCCGCGAAAATGATTGGCCAATTGGATGAGCGAGCGCGCAGCGACGATTTCGATTTCCGGGCTGGCCCAGGCCGCTTCGGCGCCGCAGGCTTCCGGGCAGATCAACCCTTGGCCGCGTGAATTGGCGCCGATCGCCGCCGGCAGCACGCCGGCCACGGCGGCGATCGACCCGTCGAGACCGAGTTCGCCCAAAACCGTAAAGCCGGAAATGGCGTCCTGCGGAATGGCGCCGATCGCTGCCATCAGCCCGAGCGCGATCGGCAGGTCGTAATGGCTGCCTTCCTTCGGCAGGTCGGCGGGCGCCAGATTGACGGTGATGCGGCGCGCCGGCAGGCCTAGCCCGGAGGCAACCAAAGCGGCGCGCACGCGTTCTTTAGCTTCAGAGACGGCTTTGTCAGGCAGGCCGACGATGTTGAAGGCGGTCAGGCCGGGCGCGACCTGCACCTGCACGTCGACGGCGCGGGCCTCGATGCCCTCGAATGCAACCGTCGCGACCCGCTGGACCATGGTGCGTATCCCCAACCTGCTACCTCTGAGTGTAGCTCAAGTTGTGGAAGTCGACAAGAACATTTGCAGAACAAATTAAGTCCACTATAATCGAATCAGAAAGCCGCAATTACAGGGAAGCCCGTCATGATCGACCGCAAAGCGATGGAAAACGAACTCCACCAGGCGCGCATGGCGCGGCTGGAAGCCGAAGCCGCCAATTCCGACGTCGAAGAACTTCTGTGGGAATTGCAGCATGTGCGGCTCGGACGCCAGCGCATGGTGTTCACGATAGCCGGTTTTGAGCAGGAAGCCGCCGGTGCCCCGCGCTGAGCGGAAGCACCGGCCGGCTATGGACAGGATCGTTCAGGGATAGGGGCGCTGAACCCGCGCAGCATCGTTCGCGTTTTCAACCGACTTTTCTTTGATGTCATCGGTGTCTGGTGCATGGCCCGTCTCGTTGCCGGCCGATTTCGATCCGCCGTCTTTATTGAAGACACGGTTCATCTCTTCATTGGCTTTCGTCGCTTCGTCGCGGCGCATGCGCTCGGTTTCCATAGGCTCTCCTCCTGTTGAGCAGGAGAAACGCCGCCGAGGGCAAATTCGTTTCAAGACAGTTTCATGTCAGACACAAGCCCTATGCGGCGCGCCGCGCGCGGCTTTAGCCCTTCCGCTTCGCCTCGATGACATCCCACACCAGAGCCGCCGCATCGGGACCGCCTAAATTCTTGACCGCCCGGATACCGGTCGGCGACGTGACGTTGATCTCGGTCAGCCAGTCGCCGATGACGTCGATGCCGACAAAAATCATGCCGCGCTCGCGCAAATGCGGGCCGAGCCGGTCACAGATTTCACGCTCGCGCGGCGTTAGATCGGTCTTCGCCGGCGAGCCGCCGCGCACCATGTTCGAGCGCAGATCGTCGGCGGCCGGCACGCGATTGACCGCGCCGGCGAATTCGCCATCGACCAGCAGAATGCGCTTATCGCCCTGCTTCACCGCTGGCAGGAATTTCTGAACGACCCATTGCTCGCGGAATGTCACGGCGAACATGTCGTAGAGCGATCCGAAATTGAGATCGTCGCGGGTGATGCGAAACACCGCGCCGCCGCCATGGCCGTAGAGCGGCTTCATCACGATGTCATGATGCTCGGCGCGAAACGCCTTGATCTCATTGAGGTCGCGCGTGATCAAAGTCGGCGGCATCAAATCGGGAAAATCGGTGACGAAGATTTTTTCCGGCGCATTGCGCACCTGCGCCGGGTCGTTGACGACCAACGTCTTCGGATGAATGCGCTCGAGCAGATGCGTGCTGGTGATATAGGCGAGGTCGAATGGCGGGTCCTGCCGCAGCAGGATGACGTCGAAATCGGCCAGCGCCACGCGCTTCTGTTCGCCGAGCGTGAAATGGTCGCCGGCCTGGTCGCGGACAGTCAAGGACTCGACCGCGGCGAACAGTCTGCCATTGAGCTGCGCCAGGCGGTCGGGGGTGTAGTGGCTTAACGTGTGGCCGCGCTTCTGTGCTTCAAGCAACAAAGCGAATGTCGAATCGCCTTTGACGTTGATCCGCTGGATTGGATCCATTTGCACTGCGACTTTGAGTACCATGACGACCTTTCGGCGGCGCGATTAAGGAAAACAAAAAGTTAACGTATTACCGGCACTATGCGGTTTTTAGGGGCCGTGCCGTAAGGGGTTGAGACCGCTGTGACCTTGCCGAAGCTTTCCATTGCCGCCAAGCTTTATGCCATCTTTGCGCTCATGGCCACCACAACGCTGGCGCTGGCCGTTGTCGTGACTTTGGGCGCCCGGCATCATGCGAATTCGGCGGACGAATTCGAGTCGGCCAATACCGGCACCTTGCACGCCGCGCGCGTCAACGGGCTGATCTATGCAGTTGTCGCCGAGTCGCGCGGCATTTACATGACCGCGGATGAAGCCGGCCGCAAGCAGTTCATCGACGGGATCGGCGAATTCACGCGGCAGATTGCGAGTGAAGTCGAAGACTGGCGCACGTCGGTGCGCGCCGACGACGCCGCTTTGTTCGCCGCTTTCGCCTCGCGCATCGCCGCGTTTATCGAGCATCGCCATGAACTGGCGCGGATTGGCCGCAACGATGTCGCGGCCGCGCGGGCCTGGGGTGAGTCCTCGCGGCAAATGCGCCAAACGCTAAACGCGGACATGGAGCGGTTGACGGCGCTGTACGCCGAGCGTGCCAGTAACGCCTATGCGGACATCAATGGCGGGCTGAACAGTTCATCGATTTCGATGGCGCTATTCGCGATGCTGGGCCTGCTCGCCAGCATCAGCGTGCTGGTCATATCGCGCGGCGTGGTCAAACCGCTGAGCGAAATCACGCGGGTGACCGAGGTCGTCGCCAAGGGCGATGACAGCATCTCGATCCCGTTCCACAATCGCAGCGACGAAATCGGCGCACTGGCGCGTTCGATCAGCGTTTTCCAGCAAGCCATGCAGAGCAACGCGGCACTCAACCGGACCGTTGTCGACGAGGCGGCAATGCGAACCGCCCGGCAGGAATCGATGGCGAAGGAAATCACGCATTTCTCCGCCGATGTCGAAGCAACCCTGGCCGATCTCGGCCGGATCGCCGATCAGATGCTGGAAGCATCGACCCAGCTCTCCGCCACGGCCGACGATGCTGCCATGAAGACCGCGCGCGCCGACGCCGCGTCGACCGAGGCCTCGGCCAATGTCCGCGATATTGCCTCGGCGGCGGACGAGCTGTCGGCGTCGGTCAACGAGATCGACCGGCAAGTGGCGCAGGCCAACACCGTCGCCACCAAGGCGGTGCACGAAGCCAGCCACACCAATCTCGCGGTCAAGGAATTGGGCGAGGCGGCGGCGCGCATCGGCGACGTCGTCAAGCTCATCACCGATATCGCCGAGCAGACCAATCTGCTGGCGCTCAACGCCACCATCGAAGCGGCGCGCGCCGGCGAAGCCGGCCGTGGATTTGCCGTCGTCGCCGGCGAGGTCAAGGCGCTGGCCGGCCAGACCAGCCGCGCCACCGAGGAAATCAGCGCCCAGATCGCCGGTATGCAGCGCGCGACGTCGACGTCGATCGCGGCGATCGGCGCGATCGAACGGACCATCGCTGAAATCGGCAATATCAGCACCGCCATTGCCGCGGCGGTGACCGAGCAGGGCGCCGCCACCAGCGAGATCGCGCGCAGCGTCGAAATCGCGGCGAAGCGCACTTTCGAAACCGCCGAGCAGGTCAACTTGGTCGAAGCCGCGACGTCGGACACGCGCGTTAGCGCTACCGCCGTCAGGATCGTGGCCGACGATCTCGGCCAGGTGGCTGGCCGCATTCGCGGTCAGGTCGATCAGTTCTTCGAGCGCCTGAGCGCCTGATCGCTTTTACGTTTCGAACGCGCCGGGAATATGCCGCGGCGGCTTGCCCGGCACGATCAGGATGGCGTCAAAGCGCAGGTCCTGAAATTCGATCTTCGGATTATTGGCCAGCCAGATTTCCGCCGCGGTTGCGATGCGCGAACGCTGGCGTGGCGTAACGGATTCGGCCGCGTCGTCGAAACTGGCGCGCGCTTTGACCTCAACGAAGATCACGGTCTGGCGGCGGCCGGCGACGATATCGATTTCGCCGGCGGCGCATTTGAAGCGCCGCGCCAGAATGCGATAGCCCTGGCCGACCAGCCAAGACGCTGCCTGGCTTTCCGCCGAAATGCCGCGGCTGAAGGCGGCCTGGCGTTCCGGGCTGGGTTCGCTCTTCGGCGCCTTTTGCCGCAAGCCTGGGACGCGCGGCGAACGCGGCAGCGCCGGTAATTTGAATGGCCATTTCGGCGTGCCGTTATCTTTCGCCACGGTCCCCGTCCTTCGCCAATTCGAGCGCGCGCTGATAGACATCGCGCCGGGCGCGGCCGGTGGCCACGGCTACTTCTCCAACGGCGTCCTTCATCGAGACGCGCGTGAGCGCACGACGCAGCAATTCATCGACATCGGTGTCGGCCGTCTCAACCGCCGCCGGCGGTGCAATGACGATGACGATCTCGCCGCGGGTTTCGGCATCCTCGGCATAGTGCGCGGCCAGTGTCATCAAATCGCCGCGGCGGATTTCCTCGTGCAGCTTGGTCAGTTCGCGGCACACCGCCGCCGCGCGTGCGCCGAAGCCGGCGGCGAGATCGGCAAGGCTGGCGCCCAATCGCGGACCGCTCTCGAACAGAACCAATGTCGCCGGGATGGCGGCAAGTTCGGCGATGCGCTTTTGCCGTGCGCCTTGCTTCGGCGGCAGGAAGCCTTCGAAAAAGAATCGGTCAGTGGGGAGTCCGGCGAGCGACAACGCAGCGAGCACCGCCGATGCGCCCGGCACCGCGGTCACGGCGTGACCGGCGTCGACCGCCGCCTGCACCAGCCGGTAGCCGGGATCGGAGATCAACGGCGTGCCGGCATCCGACACCAAGGCGACCGACTGGCCCTCGGCCAGCCGCTCGATGATTTTGGGCAGCGCTTCGTCGGCGTTGTGCTCATGATACGACATCAAATGCGTCGTGATCCCGTAGCGCTCGGCCAGCTTGCGGGTGACGCGGGTATCCTCGCAGGCGATGCAGTCCGCGGCGGCTAAAGTTTCCAGCGCGCGCAAGCTGATATCGCCGAGATTGCCGATCGGCGTCGCCACCAGATAAAGGCCGGGCTCGATCGCCCCGGCGGCGACCGGCTGGCCAAGCGGCGCGTATTGCCGGAGGCCGGCCCTGGGCTTGCGATCATCAGTCATGGCGGTCACTCTAGAACCTTGGGCCGGCAACTGCGATGGCTGCCGCCGGGCCGCTGTGGAACGCCCCTTAAAGCAGAAATTCCCTCATGTTTTCATTACCTTAACTTTTAAGGGACAAAATAGCCGATAACGTTTACGACAGTGGCGGTCTTGTTGCGTGGAGGAGCGGCCCTTTTGGGAACGCATGTTGAAAACAAAGGGGTGGGACGGCGCCGTTTCTGCATGGCGCTGGGCATTCCCGTTACGGCGATGGCGCTGGCCGCCTGTACCAGCAGCTCGTTCGACCGCCTCGGCACCGACGCGCCGCCGCAGACCGAGGGCCCGCCGGTCGCGCCGATTGGCGCCGGGCAAATTCGCGTCGCGTTAATCCTGCCGCTGTCGGCACCCGGCAATGCCGGCATCGCCGCGATTTCGATGAAGAACGCTGCCGAAATGGCGCTCGCCGAGTTCAAGGAGCCCAACGTCCAGTTGCTGGTGAAGGATGACGCCGGCACGCCGCAAGGCGCGCAGGCCGCCGCGCAGCAGGCCATCGACGAAGGCGCCGAAATGATTCTCGGCCCGCTATTCGCGCAGTCTGTCAGCGCCGTCGGCGGTGTCGCCCGCTCGCGCGGCATCCCGGTGATCGCTTTCTCGACAGACGCCAGCGTCGCCGCGCGCGGCGTTTATCTCTTGAGCTTCCTGCCTGAATCCGACGTGCGCCGTATCGTCGATTACGCCGCGGCGCGCGGCAAGCGTTCGTTCGCGGCCCTGCTGCCGGATAACGCCTATGGCGCGGTGGTCGAAGCGGCCTTCCAGCAGGCGGTGGCGCGACGCGGCGGCCGCGTGGTCGCGCTTGAAAAATATCCGGCCGATCCGGCGAGGATGGCCGAATCGATTCGCCGCATCGCCCAGGCCGCCGGCCGCGCCGATTCGCTGTTCATTCCGGATGGCGCCGACGCCGTGCCGCAAGTGGTGCAGCAGCTTGAAGCGAATCGCGTCAACCTGAAACGTTTGCAATTGCTCGGCACCGGGCTGTGGGATGATCCGCGCATCATGGAAAATCCGTCGCTGGCCGGGGGGCTTTTCGCGGCGCCGGATTCTGCCGGCTTCCGCGGTTTCTCCACGCGCTATCGCGCGCGCTACGGCGGCGATCCGGTGCGCACCGCGACGCTCGCTTATGATGCGGTGGCGCTGGTGGCGGCTTTGGTGAAGACGCAAGGCCAGCAGCGTTTCAGCGAACAGGTGCTGACCGGCCCGTCCGGCTTTGCCGGCATTGACGGCATATTCCGCTTCAAGTCCGACGGCACCAACGAACGCGGTCTCGCCGTGTTGCGCGTGACGCCAGGCGGCGCCCAAGTGGTCAGCCCAGCGCCGAAGGCGTTTGCGCCGGGGACGTAGATACTCCGTCATCCTGAGGTGCGAGCCATAAGCGTCTTTCGACGCGCTATGGCGAGCCTCGAAGGGCGACGGATAACTACGCCGCCAGATCCGCGACCACCGCGTCGAGCAGCGGAAATCCGCTTTGCGTCACGCGCAGCCGGCCATTGTCCATGGTCTCGACCGCGCCGCCGTTTTGCAGAAACGACACGCGGTCCGGATCGAGCGTGCGGCCGGACAATGACGTGAAGCGCTCGGGGTCGATGCCTTCGGCGAGGCGCAGCCCCATCAGCAAAAATTCATCGGCTACTTCGTTCGGCTGCAACTTCTCGTCGACGGTGAGGCCGTGACCATTGCGCGCGACCAGATCGAGCCAGGCTTCCGGCTTTTTCTCGGTTTCGGTGGCGTAGCGGCGGCCGTCAATGTTGAGCCGGCCATGCGCGCCGGGACCGACGCCGGCATATTCGTGGCCGCGCCAGTAGACGAGATTGTGCCGGCACTCGGCGCCGGGCCGCGCGTGGTTGGACACTTCATAAGCCGGCAGTCCGGCGTCGTTGCAGATCTGTTGCGTGAGGTCGTAGAGATCGCGGCCGTGATCGTCGTCGGGCACGATCAGCTTGCCGGCCTTGTGCAAGCCGAAGAACGGCGTGCCCGGCTCGATGGTCAGTTGATAGAGCGAGAGATGTTCGGCCGCTTCCGAGATTGCCTGCTTGAGTTCGGTCTTCCAGCCTTCAAGCGTCTGGCGCGGCCGCGCGTAGATCAGATCGAACGAGTACCGATCGAAGATCGAGCGTGCGACAGCGATGGCGTCGAGCGCTTCTTGCGCCGAGTGCAAACGTCCGAGCTCTTTCAATGACTGATCGTCGAGCGCCTGCACGCCGAGCGAGACGCGATTGACGCCGGCGGTGCGATAGCCGCGAAAGCGCGTCGCCTCGACGCTGGTCGGGTTTGCTTCCAGCGACACTTCGACATTGCCGGCGACGGCCCAGTGCTGGCCGATCGAATCGAGAATGGCGCCGACGGTTTGCGGCTGCATCAGCGACGGCGTGCCGCCACCGAAGAAGATCGTCGAGACAGTGCGGCCCGGTGCGCGCTGCGCCGCCGCGGCGATTTCGGATTGGATGGCGCGCACGTAATGCGCTTCGTCATAGCCGCCGTGACGAACGTGGCTGTTGAAGTCGCAATACGGGCACTTCGACAGGCAGAACGGCCAGTGCACATAGACGGCGAATTCAGGCGAGGCTGTGGTTAATGACATTTAACGACTATAGGCATGCGCGCCCAAAACGGCCAGCTTTTAGGCGTTTTTGCTGCGGACAAGTACTTACAATTGTAATGAAATCTAGGCTCAGGACCCATTAAATATCTTGCGGATCAGGTGGTCGATTGATTCACTGGCGGCGCAAGGAGGCGTCGCCATGGATGGTTTGTTTCTACTCTCCGAGGCGCAGATGCGTCGGATTGAGCCATTTTTCCCTCTGTCTCACGG
>CAMBQQ010000097.1 GCA_945870035.1 Rhizobium sp. Q54
GGGAAAAGGCAGCTTGTGCCACCCTCAACAGGACGCCGGGTGCATACGGCGGAGCCGCACCGGCGTCAGATCATCTGCCAATTGCCCGCCGATCCGCGCGGGCTAACGATCACGCAGCAAAAACGCTATTGTTCGAGGTGCCCATAAGACATCCAGAGGTAGTTGGCGTTCGAGACCTTCTTGGATTTGTTCACGCCCGGAAGGCCGAAGGTGAGGCGCTTGTCGCCCTTCACCTTCTCGGCGTCCACCTCGTCCACGTTGAAGGGCGGATTTGCCATCACGAAATCGCACTTGCCGACGAGTTCGTGCGGGTCCTTGTAATAGGTGATCGCTTCGTTGCCGGCCCGGATCGTCCCTTGCAGGCCGTGCACCGCGAGATTGATCTGCGCAAGCTTGGCGGTCGTCTCATTCTTCTCGTGGCCATAGAAGGTAACACGCTTCATCGTGTCCTGGCCCGCATCCTCAATGAAGTGGCTCGACTGCACGAACATCCCGCCCGAGCCGCATGCCGGGTCAAGTATGGCGCCGTGATCTGGTTCGATCACGTTGACGATGGTTTGCACAATAGATGGCGGCGTGAAGAACTCGCCGCCATCGTGCGCACCCTGCTTCGAGAACTCGGCGAGGAAGTATTCATAAATGCGGCCGAACACATCGCCCGAAGCGCTGCGCAGTCCTTCGGAATCGAACATGCGCATCATTTCTTCAAGGACACTGCCCTCGAATCTCCCGTAATCTTTCGGCAACTGCCCCGCCAGCGGCGGGAAGGCCGCCTCAATCGCTTCCATCGCCGCCGTGAGAGCCACGCCGAGATTGCCGTCCTTCGGTGTCTTGAGAATTACGTCGAAGCGCGCAGATTCCGGCAGGTTCAGCGCGCGGCGGCGGGTGAAATCGGCTTCCACAAGCGGGCGATCCGGCATCTTGCCCGCCTTCTTGTCGGCCTCGATGGCTGCCTGCGCCTCATAGAACCGGTTCGTGGCGTGTCGCAGGAAGATCAGCCCCATTATGGGCATGAAATACTCATTCGAGGCCAGATTGGAGTTTGCCCGGAGATTATCGGCGATCTTCCAAAGCCCAGACTCAAACTTTTCCAAGCCCGTAAAGTGGTCAGCAATCATTCTTACATCTTTCTTGAAACCGAGAACGCGCAGCGACTTCACCCACCAACCCTTAAGCCAAGAACAAAAGCTTTCCCAACCGCTTAGCTAGTTTACTTTCTGACAGGTCTTCTACTGACACAACTTAAAAATGGAAGATCAAATAAATGCAGCTTTTGAGCAGGCTGGCGGAGCCGAAAACGCCGTAGCCACCGAGCCCACGAAAGTCGGCCCCGCGCCGAGCGGGCTGCCGACTGGCCACCGGCTTGCACCGCGCCGCCAAGAGCTCCGGCTTGGGCTGCGGTGGAGGGACAACAGGCCGCGGTTCACCTCAGGGATACATTGGATTTCCGCAACCACGCCGCATTGATGAGCAACTGACGCCGGAAGTCGTCGCAAGCGAGGTCAGACCATGCCAACCGCATTTTTAGCTGCACAACAGCGATTTTTAGCAATATCGTTCGCGATACCGCTCAGGCCCGTGCTACATTTAGAACCCAAGGATTTTACGGGCGGCCACCAAAAACGCTTTAGAAAGCAAGGTTCGCTGGTCGGGGGTCAGTATCCTAGTCCCCCAGCCAGCGCCCCTTAAGCATTTGAGAGCGCTATCTTTTCGTCCCGTTCGCCGGCGGCGTAGCTGCTTTGCTACAATCCGCTGCTATAGAATGGTGGCGGAAAGGATTTGTGAAATCGATCCCCAACGTCGTCTGCCGCTCGCGTATATTTCACTTTCGTCGCGCGGTTCGGCGATAGCGCGTGAACCATTTTGTGAAGCCGTGCCCTAGTCGTCCGTCGGCCCCTCCCGGCTTGAGTTGCGGGAAAACGCGGTGTTCTCCAGCTTTACGGATCTGTTCGATGTAGCTCATTAGACCGAGGCGAATAAGTTCATCGTGAATGGGAACGAGACGCACCGCGCTGCGGTTCTTGAGTTGCCGCGGTGGTCGGTTGTTGATGTCAAAATACCAAATGTCCGCCTCTTGGCGAATGTCATCAAGTTCAAGCTGGCAAATCTCCTCCTGACGCAGCCCGGAAAAGACAGCTATTAGCGGAAGCCAGAATTTTTCGTCACGGACAATCATCGTTCCGGGTGTCGAGCGGCTCCAGGCGGATTCACGTCGCTGCGAGTTGGCTCGCGAGACCAGAGCAAAGCTCGGGCCCAGCCAGCCCTCCCCTGTCAACCGAAGGGGCATTCACCTCAAAAGTTGAAAAAATCGGTCAAGACACAATGTCGCACGGCAATATGGAAGAACGGCCTTCATGTCCGCTTTGGGTGGCGGGTTGCAAAGATAGGTCAGTGCCGCGTGGCAGGTATTGGCGCAGCAATCTGTTGGTGTTTTCGTTTGATCCGCGCTGCCAGGGCGATTGAGGATCACAAAAGTAGACTTCGACCTGGGTCGCCAACGTCAGGCGTTGATGGTCGGCATGCTCCTTGCCTCGGTCCCAGGTCAGCGACTTGTAAAGGTCAGCCGGCAGTCGCTGTGATTGCTTGATCAGCGCCGAGACGACGCTTTCAGTGTCTTTGTTGGCGACCTTGACCAGCATCACATAGCGCGAATGGCGCTCGACAAGTGTTGCGATGTAGCTATTCCCCGACCCGCCGATCAAGTCGCCCTCCCAGTGACCTGGGACCGCACGATCTTCAACAGACGGTGGTCGTGCGCTGATGGATACGGCATTCTTGATCTGGCCGAGCCCGTTCCTCTTCATGCTGGCGTGCCTGGATCGACGGACCGTACGCCTCGCCCGCAGGTGCTCAAGAAGCTCCTTTTTCAGCACCCCGCGGGCCTGAATGAACAGGCTGCGATAGATCGTCTCGTGAGACACCTGCTTTTGAAGGTCCATCGGATATGTACGTTTCAGCCAGCCTGCAATCTGCTGGGGTGACCATTGCCGCCGCAGCAGAGTCGATACTGTCCGCCTCAAGAACGGACGGCAAGCCAGCTTGCAGGGTTTGGGACGTCTCGCCCGATCCCACGCGGCCTGATCGGATCTTGCCGCTCGATAGCGATCCGCACCGCCATTGCGCTGGACTTCCCGGCTAATGGTTGACGGAGATCGTCTTAAATGGCGCGCGATCGACCGCAACGACCGGCGCAAGATGAGCCAACGAGAGATTTCTTCGCGGTCAAAAAGGCTAAGCGCCTTCTTAGCACGGTGCCGATCTGGCGGACGGATGCCGCCGGTCGGCGAGATCACCGAGAAGACCAACGAGGAATCCCGGTCGAACCGGCGTCCGATTGAACTCATCGGCTCGCCAGCCTGCCAGCGATCCCAAATCTCAGACCGCTGGGCCACCGAGTAATTAACGCGACGTCGCCGTCTCATGTCCACACTCCATCTCTGTTAGAAGATTAGAGTGTTGCGTCGATCAGTTGAGCCCACCGCCAAAAGCGGACCTTGGCGCCTTAGCGCGCTCAAGCGTCGGCGTTCGTCGGATAGAGCTGCCATCGTGACGGCACCAGAAGAACCTCGCCGGCAATATCGGAGGACTGCGCAGCAGGCCGTGTGATCTCGATACGATGACCAAGGGAGGTCAGCACATCGATACGGCGAAATCCGCCATCACGGTGGCTGGCCAGAACCTTGCCGGCAATCGCCCCTGACTTTTGAGTCACAATGTTAATATTCGCCGCTGCGGTCGGCGCGCGACATGCACGACTCCGCCATCGAGGTCTTCAAGGGCATCCCGACAGGCCATATCGCCTATCGCGCCGCGATCTATTACCGGCCGCAAGACCGCCTGCCAAAAATCACGCGGCCGGCGATGTGCACCTGCGGCGACCGCGACGGCTCTTTCGTCGACCTCGATTATTCGGCGAGCCTTATTCCCGGCGCCATCGCCCGGCCGCATCCGGAGCCCGACCGGGTCGAACATTCGAACGACAGCGGCCTTGCTGCGCTGGCTGCGATGATTGCCGCGTGGCTTGACGGTTTGCCCCGCTAGCCGTCAGCCGATCTGCGGCACGCCCTCAAGCGCCTCGTCTGCCAGAAATGCGCATGTCGCGCTCTTACTTATCGATCTCCCTTTCCGTCTTTTGCGTGGCGCGCTCGTCCGATATTCGCAACTGCCCTGCTAGCTGACGACCGGCAGGGCCACAATGTCGTAAGCGTGGCCGATGCGGCGCCCGAGCAACGGGTCCTCGATCTCCATCTCGAAGCGCGATGCCGGACGGATGCCACCAATGGCGCCGACCGTACCGCAGAACATGACGGCGCCCGTCTTGAGCACGGTCGAACCGTCATAGCGCGACAACAGGTCGGCCGGCGTCCGCATGTTCGCGAGCGGCCCCTCTTGATAGAGCACCCGCTTACCGTCGATGGTGGCATGCGCGCGGATAATCAGCTTCTCCCAATGCGGCATGACGTCGGCGAGCCGCCACAGTTCGGTGCCGATCACCTTACCGCAGATCTGCTTAGACAGCGCAATACCAAGCGTCTCGAGCTTGCGGTCGGTGTGATCGGAGCCGATGCCGAGCCACATGCCGTCGTCAAGCGCGAACACCACCGGCTCGACTTCGCCCGATGAGTCGCCGCCCAGCACTTCAAGCCGCGTCGTCTGCGTCAGGCCGTCGACGCTGGTACGATAGAACACCGGCATCGACGAAGGCCGCGGCACGCCGAGTGCCGCCAGTTCCTCGACATGATGCTCCAGCGCCTTGGTGTCGCGCCCGGTCCAGCCGGCGACGATCAGAGTATCGAAACCGGCCGTTTTCTGCGGACCGCCGGCGCAGCTGAAGGTGAAAGCAGGCAAGAAGCGGCCTCCTCGGTTTCGACGTTATTTGCTAGGTGACATAGCTAATTCTAGAAGGTAGTAATCGCGGAAAGCAAGCCGACAGGACCAGATTTCGTGAGCTTCGACGAAAGACGTTTCCGCGACGCGCTCGGCGCCTTCCCAACCGGCGTCGCCGTCATCACCGGCGTTTCCGCCGCCGGCGAGCGGCTCGGCATGACGGTGAGTTCGTTCAATTCGGTATCGATCGCGCCGCCTCTCGTCCTTTTCAGCGTCGCCCGTCGCGCCCACAGCTTTCCCGCCTGGATGGAGATCGAGCGCTACGCGATCAACATTCTGTCGCAGGCACAGGAAGCCGTGTCCAACCGGTTTGCGCGCCCGCTTGGCGACAAATGGACTGATCTGGCGGTGATCGACGGCGAGACCGGCATCCCCCTCCTGCCAAATGCGCTGGCGAGTTTCGAATGCGAGGCCCATGCCCGCTTTGACGGCGGCGACCATGTCATCTTCGTCGGCCGCGTCGTCGCGCTGCGGACCACGCCGCACAAGCAGGAGCCGCCACTGATTTTTTTCGGCGGCCGCTACCGGCGGCTTGATGCCGGCTTCCAGGACACCCCGCCCCGCGACGCCCACATATTCGAGGGCTGGTAGCCCTCCCCACGCCACAGGAGCATCGGCAATGGCTGTCAACAAAGAGCACAAGGAATTTCACGCCGTCGACATGTCGACCGGCTGGGAAACGCCGCCCGGATATCCGGCTGGAATCCAGCAGAAGATTCTGTCCGGCGCGCTCGACGAGAAGAACAAGCGCGGCACGCGCTCACGCCTGCTACGCTTTGCGCCCGGCGTCTACACCACAGAGCCCTTCGTCCACGACTACTGGGAAGAGGTCTATCTTGTGGCCGGCGATCTCACCGTAGGCAATGACAAGCAGGGCAATGGCGGCACGGCCTTTACGCCGAACACCTATGCCAGCCGCCCGCCCGGCGCCTATCACGGGCCCTTCAAGTCGAACAACGGGTGCGTTCTGTTCGAGATCCACTATTTCGATCCGGTCTAGGACCGAAACGTCCTAATGCGCCGCTGCGGCGAAATCCTGCATCACCGATGACCGCGCCACCCGCGCCTTGCGGGTTGTCGCCGGCGTGTTGCGGCTGCGGCCGACGAAACGAGGCACGCCGGCCGTGAGCACGCCGCCAATGGCGGCGATATCACCGTGTTTGATCGCAGCCAGCGCGGTCTGCTGAGTGCCGCCATCGGGCGCGTCGATGAGCACGATATCGGCCGCCTTGCCGGCGGCGAGAAAACCTGAATCAAGCCCGTAGATACGCGCATTGCTGCCCGACGCCGCGCAAACGAAGCGCTCCGGCTCCATGCCGGTCAGGCTGGCGCAATGGGCTATCGTGTAGAGCATGCCGAGCGGCATAATGCCCGAGCCCGTCGGCGTGTCGGTGGCGATGATAAACCGGTCGAAGGCACCGAGTTCATTGGCGAGCTTCGCGCACAACAACGTTGTGCGCAGATTACCGGCGGTGCAGACCTGCAGCGCGATTTCGCTTTCCCTGATGACGCGCTCGAAATGCGCATCCGGCATGGCTGTCGGTCCGCCATTTATGTGGAACGAGACGTGCGGATGGAAGGCCAGCAAATGATCGCCGGTGATTGCGCCCGAGCCCGGGATCGACGAACCGCCGGTGTGGCAGGTCGTGATCATGCCGGCGTCCTTCGCGGCCTTGACCATCGGCCCGTATTCATAGGCCGTCTTCACAGCGCCGAAACCGGCCTTCGCGAGCTTCACGCCCTTGGCGAAAAGCTCGGTGAAATCCGCGGGTTCGAGGCCCGGCTCGAGAATGACCGAACCCGCCACGACACGCATGCCGCCCGGCCGGTAAGTCTCGAAGCAGCGTTGAGCCGCCAGCGCCAGCGCCTTGACGCCTTCGGGATCGCGCGGGCGGCCAGGCACATGCACTTCCGATGCGGTGATGCAGGTCGTGGTCCCGCCGTGCAGGTAGCTTTCGAGATAGCCGACGGTGCGCTGGCGCGGCGTATAGTCGCCGAATGTGATGTGGACGTGGGAATCGATGAGACCCGGGATCGCCGTCATACCGTCGGCGTCGATCACGACATCGGCCTGTTCGACCGCGGCCGCCGACGCCGTACCGACGCTGACGATGCGCTCGCCCTCGGTCACGATGGCATCGCCCGCAATAAAGGGCGACCGCCAGTCGCCGGAGACAATCTTCCCGAGATTGACTATCGCGACTTTCATCGAGTGCCTCGCTTGTTCAGTTCGCCGCCTGCACGCGCTTCAATTCGTCCTTGAGATCGTAGGAAGACAATAGTCTGTCGACGAGCCCGGTCGCGTTGTTCCAGTCATAGGTACGCATGCTGTGACCGCAGGTCACGAAGCGGGCGCCGGCATAGAACATCTCGTACTGGGTGTGGCGTGAGCCGAACTCCGATCCGATCGCGTCCCATGCCGCTTTCATGAACTTGACCTTGTGCTCGGGATCCATGGTCGCCGAACGCTGGGTCTTGTTGATGATTGCCGCCAGTTCCGGATTGCCGAAATCGGCGATCGAGGACGGCAGCATGATCAGGGCGCCACCGGCCAGATCGCGAATCGTGTTGATGACTTTCGGGTAGAGATCCTGGGAAATGACCTGCGCCGAATACATGAAGTGCTTGTTCGGCACCCAGTAGTCGCCGCGCTTTTCGCCCGAGGCTTCCATGCCCGACAGCATCGCATTGACCATGCCGGCCTGCGCCGCCAGCATGCCGAGTTGTTCGGACACACCCGGAATTTTTGTGGTGCCGATCGCCTCGGTGATCGAGCGCGCGAGCCCGACGAGAAACGCGATCTTCACCGACAGGCGAATCTGCGCCTGATAGTTCTGGTAGGCGTGGCCGGGCGTATCGTGGAACTGGGCCCGGCAGGCATCCGTATCGCGGTGGATGAACACGCGGTCCCACGGTACCTTGACGTCCTCGAAATAGATCAGTGCGTCGTTTTCGTCGAATCGCGACGAAATCGGATTGTCGAACATCGAGACCGCATGCGCCTCGTAGGACTTGCGGGACAGTACACGAATGCCCTTTGTATTCATCGGCAGCGCGCAGCAGAAAGCGAGGTCTTCCTCGCCCGGCTTGAGCGGCTGCAGATTGGCGACGAACACCTCATTGGCCATGATCGACGAGGTGCCGAGCATCTTGGCGCCGCGAATGGTGATGCCGGTCGAATCCTCGTCGACGATGCGCGCTACCAGATCTTCCGCCTGCTCGCCCCAGCCCTTGGACCGTTCGGCCTGCGGGTTGATGATGACATAGGTCAGGAAGAGATCGCTCTGCGTCGCGTAGTCGACATAAGCCTCGAAAGCCTTGGCGCGCTCTTCGCTGTGCTTACGGAACACCTCGATGCCCATGCGCTGGCCGATCAGCGCCGAGGCCAGATGATCGGGCGAGCGGCCGAGAAAGCCGCCGGACAAGGCTGACCAGGCCTGCAGCGCTTTGCGCCGCTGCACCATCTCCTCGAGATTGCGCGGCATCTGCCAGGCGCGATTGACCCGGCGGTTCGAACCGTTCGGCCTGAACGTCATCAGTTCGAGGTTTTCCGGCCTCGATTGAAAGTCGTACAGATCGGCCGACGCTTTCACGGCGTTGCGGAACGCCGGATGCTTGGTCACGTCGCCGGCGAGCTTGCCGTCGATATAGACGGTACGGCCGTCCTTCAGTGACTTGATATGATCCGCTCCGGTCTTGCAATCGCTCATGACCTGCTCCGTTGATGGTTGATTGGGGGCGTTTCGCGTCGTCGCGGCGCCGTCAGTTGAGAAAGTCGAAACAGGCCGTCAAACAAGTCCGTCCTGACCCTTGATGTCGGCGGCGGCATGCCCGCCGACCCGGGCGTTAACGCGCCCGCGCGTAGCGTAAGCGCAAATCACGGCGATTTCGTCGGGTGCAGGGCCGTCAGGCAAGGTGATGCTGATGCCATCATAGTGCGAGCGCACATACAGCGCATCCTTGTGCGCCAGCGGAATATCGATGGTCGCCCCCGGCGCCGCGCGCTTGGTGAACGAAGATATCCACGCGATGCCGCCGCCTGTCGCCTCGCGCATGACATTGCCGAAGACCGTGGTCAGCATGGCGTTGCCGTGCTCCTGCTCGCCGGCCATGCCGACGATTGCGGCCTTGCCGTAGCTCACGGCCTGATGTGGCGCCAGCATCGCCACCGCGATGGCGCAAATCTCACGGCCGACCGCTTCGCTTTCCTTCGTCAGCAGCGACAGATCGTCCACATATTTGCCGGCGAACGGGTTCTGCACGATCGCCACCGCGGCCGATTTACGCAGCACCGGCTCCGCCGGCCGCCCGCTCGCTTCGCGAATCTCGTCGAAAAAAGTCAGGATTCGCTTGATTTTCATGGCACGCCCTTTGCCGATCGCTGGATATTTGCAGTGCAGTAGGCCCCGATAATTGCCTAACTAACTATGCTTTTCAAGTTCGCTTTCTGGTGCTAGCATTTTTCCTGGGCGTGGCACGAAAATAGCATCATCCAAGCAGCGCCGGATGCAGATCTGGAAGCGAGCACCGCGCCGGCCTTTGCGAGCGAGAGCCGTCACATCGGAGGAGATAACATGTTGGAAATGCATAAGTTGCTTATCGGCGGTCTCATGACTGCCGCGCTGGTATCGGGCGCACAAGTCGCCCAGGCCCAGAATCAAGTCAACATCGGCGCCATCGTGCCGAGCAGCGGCCCCTTCGCTGAGTGGGGCCGCAGCAATACCGTTACGCTGAAGATGCTTGAGAAGGAGGTCAACGATGCGGGCGGCGTCAATGGCGCCAAGCTCAACATCGTCATCCTCGACGATGCCGCCAAGCCGGCACAGGCGGCCAACAACATGCGCAAGCTTGCCGGCGACGACAAAGTGCTCGCCGTTGCCGGTCCTTTGACCAGCAGCGCCTGCGAAGTCACCTTTCCGGTCGCCAACGAACTCAAGACGGTGACGACGTCGCAAGCCTCGTCGAAGCCGGGCGTCGCCAAGGCTAATCGCCCGTGGGCCTTCCGCAACACCGTCGACGAAGGCATTCTCGCCAAGACCTCTGTGCCATACTTCACCAAGACCTTCGGCGCCAAGCAGGTGGCGATCATCTATGACGCCAAGGACGCGGTCTCGACCTCGATCGCAACCAAGATAATGCCGGGCGTGTTCACCGAAGCGGGCGTCAAGGTCATCAATGGCGATGCCCCGATTTCGTTCAACACCGGCGATCTCGACGTCAGCGCCCAGGTCACCAAGCTCAAGAGCATGAACCCGGACGGTATCGTCATCGGCGCCGACTACAGCCAGGCCATCACCGTGATCCGCGAAATGAAGCGTCAGGGCCTGATGAAGCCGGTGATCGGCGGCACGCCGCTCATCTCCTCGGCGATTCTCAAGGCAGCTCCGGAAATCCCGGTCGTTGCGCCGGCGACCTTCTACTCGACCATGGATGCGCCGAAAGCCAAGAAGTTCGTCGCCAACCTGCAGCCCCTCCTCCGCAATACGTCGGGGCTGCCGAAGGAAATCGAACCGAGCATGTATGACGCCAATATCTACGAGATCGTCAGCATGTATATCGATGCGGTGAAGAAGTCGGGCGTTACCGGCAAGGCGGAAAACCTCGACGCCGACCGAACCAAGATTCGCGACTACATGGCCAACCTGAAGGGCTATGAAGGCTTCAGCGGCGCGATCCATTTCGGTGAGGATGGCGACGCGATCAAGAACTTCTTCATCGTGCAGGGCCAGAACGGCGCCTGGGAAACCAAGGTCACTGGTTGTTCGGCCGCCGGCGGCGGCTGCTAGGGCCAGCGATGAACGGCGCGCCCGGGCTTCCCCTCGCCCGGGCGCGCCAAGCTTCGTCAGGACGCGCGTTTCAACACAGCGACGACTGACGCTTCTTCCGCGAAACGAAGCACTTTAGAGTCGCAGGCCACGCCGACGACAAGGGATTTGGTGGGCAATCATGCTGCTGCAGCAACTGGTCAACGGACTTACGCTGGGAGCGGTCTATACGCTCGTCGCACTGTCCTTCTCGCTGGTTATGGGGATCCTGTCGGTTCTCAATATCGCCATCGGCGAACTCTTCATGCTTGGCGGCTTTATTGGATTTGCCGTCATCGCGAGCCAGTTGCCGCTGCCGGTCGCGCTGGTCGTTGCCATGGCCGGCGCCTGCACCGTCTCCATCATCATCCAGAAGATCGCCTATGAGCCGCTGCGCGATGCGCCGATGATCACGCCGATGCTGTCGACGCTCGGCTTCTCGATCATCCTGCAGAACATCGTCACCAATATTTGGGGCTCTGATCCGCTGCAGCTTCCCTCCGAACTGTTCGATGCCGATTTCACCATCGGCCCGGTCCGTATCGGTTTCATGCAGTTGGTCGTCATCGGCATTACTATCGTCCTTGTCGCTGCCGTCGCCTTTCTGGTGCAGCGCACCGCTGCGGGACGCGCCTTGCGTGCGATCGCGGAAAATCGGGACGTGGCGCGCCTGCTCGGCGTCTCCGTCGACAAGACGACGCTGCTCGCCTTCGGAATCTCCGGCCTGCTGGCCGGTGCCGCAGGTGTCCTGATCAGCCTGCATTATTCGGCGATCACGCCGTATATCGGCGTCGATATCGGCCTAAAGGCCATCGCCGTGATGGTGATCGGCGGCACGGCCCGTGTGTGGGGCGCCCTGCTCGCCGGACCGCTGATCGGTATCGCCGAAGTGATGACCATTGCCTATGGCGGATCCCAGATCCGCGACTTCATCGTCTACGGTCTGATGATCCTCATTCTTCTGCTGCGTCCGCAGGGCCTTTTGGGCGGCCCGCGTTCCGACGTTGGGCAGCGCGTGTGATGTCGACCTATTACGCAGGCCTGTTCGCCGATATAGGCATTCTTTTCCTCGGCGCCATGAGCGTCTACATAATTCTGGCCACCGGCCAGCTGTCGCTCGGCAATGCCGGCTTCATGGGCATCGGCGCCTATGTCGCATCCTTCCTCACGGTCGAAATGCAGTGGCCGCTCACCGCGGCGCTTATCGCGGCGGCGCTGGCCGCGGCCGCGATAGGCATCGTCGTCGGCTTTCCGGCGCTGCGGCTCAAAGGCATATATCTCGCCATCGCCACACTTGGCTTCGGCGAAATGGTGCGCAGCTTTCTATTGAACTTTGACCGCATGGGCGGCTCCGGCGGCTTCCACGGCATGAAGCACGTCTCGCTTGAATATATCTGGCTCTGGGGTGGCGGCATTTTCGTGCTGATCGTTCTGCTCGAGCGCTCGCGCCTGTGGCTGGAAATGCGCGCCGTCCATGACGACGAGACGGCGGCCAATCTGGTCGGGCTGAATACCACGGCCACAAAGGTTGGCGCCTTCGGCTTTGGCGCGGCCGTCGCGGCCGTCAGCGGCGGCCTGTTCGCACACCACCATGTTTACATCGAGCCCGGCAATTTCGGCTTCGAGCGGTCGATCGACTTCGTCCTCGCCGTGATCCTCGGCGGCTCGACCGTTGGCGCCGGCGCGGTGGTTGGAGCCGGTCTGCTCGTTCTGCTGCCGGAATGGCTTCGCTTTCTCGCCGACTGGCGGCTCGCGGCCTTCGGCGTCCTGCTGGTGCTAGTGCTGCTCACGCGGCGTCAGGGGATTCTCGACCGGCCCCTGCTCGACAAGCTCAGCCTGCGGAGGGCGCGCGCATGACGGTTCTAACGCTCAAGAACGTCAGCAAGCACTTCGGCGGCATCCGCGCGCTGACCGATGTATCGATGACCGTGCCGGAAGGCCGAATAATCGGTGTGATCGGGCCGAACGGCGCTGGCAAGACGACGTTGTTCAACCTCATCACCGGGGCTTACAGAGCTTCGGCTGGCGAGGTCGTCCTGGCCGGCAAGGACATCACGCAATGGCCTTCGCATCGCATCATGCGCTCCGGCGTCGCGCGAACCTTCCAGAACATCCGCCTGTTCGCCAGCATGACGGTCTGGGAGCATCTTCTGGTCGCCCAGCCGCGCGAGGGCGGACTGTGGCGCAGCGTCTTGCCAATCGGCTGGGCCGATGCCGCGGCTAAGGCCCGCGCCGAGGATGCCCTCGTCTTCTTCGGCCTCGAACAGTATCGCGACGTCATCGCGCGCACGCTGCCCTACGGCATCCAGCGCAAGGTCGAGATGGCGCGGGCGCTGACGGCGCAGCCGAAGCTGATGCTGCTCGATGAGCCGGTCGCCGGCATGAATGCCGAGGAAGCCAATGACCTGCGCGCCCTATTCCACCGGCTCAACGAGCGCGGCCTGTCGATTCTCCTCATCGAACACGACATGCCCTTCGTCATGACGTTGTGCCATCACCTCTATGTACTGAATTTCGGTTCCTTGATCGCCGAGGGTACGCCCGCCGCCGTGCGCAACGATCCGGTGGTGCTCGACGCCTATCTCGGCACGGAGGCGGCGTGATGCTGAAAGTCCGCGGTCTTGAAGTCTTTTACGGGCCGATCCGCGCCGTTCGCGGCATCGACCTCGATGTCGAGTCCGGTGAGATCATTGCGCTGGTCGGCGGCAATGGCGCCGGCAAGACGACCACGGTGCGCGCCATCGCCGGGCTGACGCCGTACAAGGGAACGATCACCTACGACGGCAAGCCGCTGACGCCGAACACCGCCGAGCTCAACCTGCGCGCCGGCCTTGCGCTGGTGCCGGAAGGACGCGGTATCCTCGGGCGAATGACGGTCGAGGAAAACCTCAGCATGGGGACCTACTGCCGCAAAGACCACGCCGAGGCGGCCCGCGACATCGAGCGCATGTTCGAACGTTTCCCGATCCTCAAGGAACGCCGGCATTCGCTGGCAAACCTCCTGAGCGGCGGTGAACAACAGATGCTGGCGATCGCCCGCGCGCTTCTGAGCCGCCCCCGCCTGTTGCTGCTCGACGAGCCCTCGCTGGGCCTCGCGCCGAAGACGACGACAGCCGTCTTTGAGCTGATTTCCTCGCTGCGCCGCGACGGCCTCACCGTCCTGCTGGTCGAACAGAAGGCGCGGCAGACCCTCAAAATCGCCGACCGGGCCTATCTTCTCGAAACCGGGCGCGTGGTAATGTCCGGCCGCGCCGCAGACCTTGCAAACGATTCGCTGATGTCGCAGGCATTCCTCGGAGGCGCGACGTCCCCTGAAATCGGGTCGCCCTAGCTGCCCAGATCGTTCCCTTCCGGCCTGGCGCTCCTGCCCGGCCGAACCTTTAGAAACTGCTCTCGATGACCGCATCCGCACCCAAACGCTCTGCCGGCAGTGCTGCCGCTGCCGCCCCTCGCAGAACGGGCAAACGCAGCTCGGTACCTCTGACGATTTCGCGTCCCGAACTGATCGTCAATGGCAGCGACCGCGACTTCCGCGAACTCGTTCATAATCTGTTCGGCTTTTTCGCTCTCCACGAGCGCCTGCGCAGCGGCCACGGCAAATATATCGGCCTTGGCGGCGTCGAATACACGGTGCTGATCTCGATCGGCCATCTCGCGCTCGAAGGCGAGGTCAACGTCAAGACGGTGGCCGATCACCTTCATCTGTCGGGTGCGTTCATCACAGCGACGACGAATCGCCTGTTGAAAATGGGCTATATCCACAAGACGGTCGATACCGCCGACCGGCGCCGCGTCACATTGACGGTATCGAGCAAGGGCCGCAGCGCCCTCGAGACGCTGGCGCCCGTACAGCGCAGACTCAACGACATCGAATTCGCCGCGCTAAGCCGACAGGAATTCTTCATGCTGAATGACCTGTTGCGGCGGATGATCGCCGACGGCCATCGCGCCGCGGCGCTACAGGATTACTATCTGGCAGGCGGTCAGGAAACCTAGAACTCACTGAGTCTCTCCTGCTTATTCAACGGGTAAATGCAACCGCTCCCTGTGAACTAACTAGCCATAAGGCGCAAATCAACCTTCGTTCTATTCCTGTACATCAAGTTCGATATGCGCGCCGGTCGAAGGGCCGCGTTCGTGTGCGTAAATGCGAGACATTAGTCCAGCAACCACAACGCCTAAATCAAAACAGCCTCCATTGGCGGGAGAAATGAATTGCTCACCTCAGCAGCCGTGCGGCGACAGCGAAGCACGACGACCGCTGCATCCTCCGGATCATGTTCCACTGGAATCTTCCAGTTTAGGGAAGTTCAGAAAACGGGAGGGCAGGTCGTCGCGATGAAACTGTTTTGTAAGGGGTTATTGTTATCGGACAGAAAATTCTATACGCCGATTCAGGATTCGACCTTGTCGCGTCGCGTTAGATTTGAAAGGAAGGCTTTCGCCATAACCCGCCGCAATAAGGCGGCTTGTCTCAACTCCCGCTCGAAGCAAATAGTCTATGCCTGCTTGAGCTCTCTTCTGCGAGAGCGACTCATTAAAACTTTCCGCACCGGATGTATCTGTGTGGCCCGACACTTCAATTCGTGCTGAAGGGCAATGGGCAAGGATAGTTTTTATTTTTTTGAGCACAACATCGAATCTGTCGGAAATTACGGCGCTTCCAATTTTGAAAGTCACCAGTTCTCGTGACTTAAGTGCAGACAACTCTGCCTGACATTGTGAGGCTCGCTCCGCCATAACTCGGGCAGTCGCTTCCTGCGCCATCCTCTCCGATGCCGCCGTGGCGTCAGCTTCCTGGGCGACCTTCTCCGATGCCGCCTTGGTGGCAGCTTCCTGAGTAGCCTTTTTCGATGCAGCCTTGGCAGCAGCCTCCTGAGCAGCCTTCTCCAATGCGGCCTTGGCAGCAGCCTCCTGAGCGGCCTTCTCCGATGCGGCCTTGGCGGCAGCTTCCTGAGCAGCCTTTTCCGATGCGGCCTTGGCAGCAGCCTCCTGAGCGGCCTTCTCCGATGCGGCCTTGGCAGCAGCCTCCTGAGCGG
>CAMBQQ010000098.1 GCA_945870035.1 Rhizobium sp. Q54
GGATCGCCTTTCGCCGATAGTGCCGCCAGCCGATTATCCGCATCGAAAAATCCGAGCTGCCCCATCGTCAGTCTCCTAGAATCATGCCGTCAGGGCAGCAGACTCGCACGGGGCCGAGGGGCATGCTATTTTTCGAGGTGCCCTTAACATTGTTCAGCCGCGATTCACGCGCGCGTTTAGCGATTTCCCGCTCGGCGGGGACAAGGCATCGACGAACTGCGTGCCGAGCGCCGCCAGCGCGGCATTCTGCGCGCGAACCTCGCCGCTGATGTTCCACGGCAGGATCAGGAGGTAGTCCGGCCGGCGGTCCTGCAATACCGATGGAGCAAGAATCGGGATGTGATTGCCCGGAATGAACTTGCCCTGCTTGGCGGGGGCCGCGTCGCAGACGAAGGGCAGCAGGTCGGTCGTGATGCCGGCATAATTGAGCAAGGTGTTGCCCTTGGCGGCGGCGCCATAGGCGGCGACCGATCTGCCGGCGCGCTTCTGCGCCGTCAGGAAATCGTGCAGATCGTCTCTGATGCGGTCGGCTTTGGCCTGGAAGCCTTTGTAGGCGCGCATGCTTTGCAGCCCATGCATCGCTTCTTCCGCCAGCAGCGCGGTAACGGTCGCCGACGTGGCGCGGGCGCTCTCGGCGTGACAGCCATAGACGCGCAAACTGCCGCCATGCGTCGGCAACGTCTCGACATCCCAGACGCGCAAGCCGGCGGACGTAAATATGCGCGCAACGATGTGGAGCGACAGATAGGAATAGTGCTCGTGATAGATGGTATCGAACAGCGTCTGCTCGATCAGCTGCATGAGATGCGGAAATTCGAGGGTGATGACGCCGTCGGGCTTCAGCGCCGCCTTCAGGCCGCGGGTGAAATCGTTGATGTCCGGCACATGGGCATAGACATTATTGCCGGCGATGAGGTCGGCGCTTCTGCCTTCTCTGGCAAGCTGCTGGCCGAGCCGTTCGCCGAAGAACTCGCGCAGCACCGGAATGCCGAGCGTTTCAGCGATGGCGGCAGTGCCGGCGGTCGGCTCGATGCCGAGACAGGGGACGCCGGCGGCAACGAAATTCTTCAGGAGATAGCCGTCGTTCGAGGCGATCTCCAGCACCATGCTGTTTTTGTCGAGCGCGAAATCGCCGATGACCTTCTCCGCATAGCGCGCCGCATGTTCGACCCATCCGATCGACGTGCTGGAGAAGTACGCATAGTCGGCGTTGAACAGTTCGTCGGCGGGGGCATAGTCCTCGGTCTGCAACAGCCAGCATTGGTCGCAGACCATGACTTTGAGCGGGTAATATTTTTCCGGCCGCGTCAGGCCGGCGGCGTCGAGATAGGCATTGGACGGCGGCGCAAGACCGAGGTCGATAAAGGTGTGGCGCAGCGCGGCGTTGCAGTGGCGGCAGCTCACGGCGCCCATCCTTCCAGGCCTTCGCCCAGCATCGGATGCCGCGCATCGCGCGGCGACAGTGTCGCGACCGGCAGTGGCCATTCGATCGCAAGCCGCGGGTCGTCGTGGCGCAAGCCGTCTTCGGCTTCCGGCGCATAGAATGCGCTCGTCATATAGAAGACTGTCGCTCCGTCACTCAGCGTTTGATAGCCGTGCGCGAAGCCTTCCGGCACGTACAGGGTCAGGCCGTTGTCTTCCGTAAGATCCGTGCCGAACCAGCGCAGATAAGTCGGCGACGTTTTGCGCATATCGACGATGACATCGTGGATCGCGCCCTTGATGCAGCGCACCAGCTTTACCTCCGTGTGCGGCGGGCGCTGGAAATGCATCCCGCGCACGGTGCCGGCCAGCGCATTGCCGCCAATACTGGTCTGTACGTAGTTCGTCTCCAGCCCGGCGGCGGCGAATTCGCGGGCGCAGAAGGCGCGGGCGAAGCTGCCGCGCTCGTCCGTGCGCGGATCGGGGTGGATCAGGTAAACGCCCGCCAGGGGGGTCGGCTCAAATCGCATGGCGACTTTGGCTTTCGCGCGCCGCTTTCGGCAGGTTCGCCTCGAAAGAGGAAATGTCGGCGTGGCACAAGGCGGCGGCGAGGATGACGACTTTCAAGGCAGCGCCGTTTCGGCCGCTTGCGGCTTTGCCGCCTTGGCTGTCGCAGACACGGGCAATGCGCGACGGTTCAGCGTCGCGTCCCAGTAGTCGAAATAGAGCTGCGCCTTGTCCCTGGACGAAATCGCCAGGGCGGCCTTGATCTCTTCAAGCATCACATCGAAATTCACGGTGCCGGCCATCGCCTGCAATCGGGCGCAGGATTTTTCAATCTCGGCGGCGTGCGGCGAGCCGAAGGCCAGCCGCTTGTGCCCCTTGAAGCGCGCATACATCGTCGAGAACCACTGGTTGGCAATGGCCTGGCGTTGCGCCGGCGGATGCGCCGGGAACGCGTCCGAATGCAGCGCCAGCACCGCGCCTTCGAAGCCGCACAGCAACCAGTGCAGCAGGTTCATCGCCGGGTCGAGCCCGGACTGCGTATAGAATTCCAGGTCGCGCTTCTGCGCGCTTTCGGTGCTTTCCCATTCGCCGAAATCGTAGAGATAGAAGATGCGCGGCAGCAGGTGATATTTGCCGTTCAGCAAGTAGAGCAGGCTGAGCACCTGATCGTGATACGAGCAGTAGATCGGCAGGCCTTCGACGAAGGCCATCATGCGCTTGACGGTGTCGCGCCGCAGCACGGCATAGAACAGCACGTTCGGCCCGTTCTCCGCCAGATAGCCGGCGACGCGCGCGGCAGGATCGACGGCATCGATCGCCTTGTAGTTGATGACCACCGAACCGCTGCTGGCCTCGACCACATAGGGTCCGGCGATGCCGACGAAAGACGGGTCGTTGGCGATGCGGTCGATGATGCCGGGCAGCGCGGCGACGGCCCGGTCGAAACACATGTCGTCGTCGGCCAAAAGGAACACGAACGCGCCTTTGGCCAGCTTTAACGACTCAAGGAAATTCTCGCGCGGCTCGCACTCGTCGACCGAGACGATGGTGCAGTTGTCCTGCCTGATCTGCTTCAGCATCTCGCGTTTCTGCGCGTTGCCGGAATTGTCGCGGACGATGACCTGGATCCTGGACGACGCCCAGGAACAGACCTGCGCGATGCGCGACAGCGCCAGGAGGTCGTGCCGGTGGGTCGGGAGGATGATCGAAAGCTGCACGGGGCCTCACAGTCCCTTGATGGCGGGAAATCACACCGGATTACCGCGCAAACGAATCGCTGATTCGCTGCCGGATATGAAGGTATGACGCTCTCGCCGCCAAGTCGACGCAAGGCCGCCGCGTCGTGCCGGGCGGGGCTGGCTGGGCAGGGCCGCTGGTGGCAAAACGGTGCATGACCGATTCGTTCTTGAGCTAGCGAGACGCCTTTGCCGCACGCGGCCCGATCATTCGCCGGCCTGCCGGCAGTCCGCCAGGCGGCGGCGCTGCTGGCGGAATTGGCCGCCGCGCCGTGCGGCTTTTCGCCGGTCAAGGCGGACCGGCCGCTGGCGCTTTATGGCGCCGGCAATATGGGCCGGCTCGCTTGCGAATTTCTCGGCGCTGTCGGGCGCGAACCGGCGATGGTCATCGACCGCAACGCGGCGGCGCTCGCCGGCGACCTTGCCTGGGCCGGTCTCTGGCCGGTCGCGCCGGAGGGCGTCTCCCCGGCGGACAAGGCCGCGCATCGCGTCGCTGTCAGCGTCGTCACCGCGCCCTATGGGCCGATCGAGCGCGAACTCAACCGTCTCGACTTTGCCGATGTCGTGCCGTTCTATGACCTGGCGGAGAGTTTCCGCGACCGCCACCCGTTGTCGAATGGCTGGTTCGCGGCGCCGCTGATGCGTGAGGAGGAAGCCCAAACCGCCGCGGTGCTGGAGGGCTGGGCCGACGACACATCGCGCGCGCATCATTTGCAGTTTCTCGCCTGGCACCGCCTGCGCGAGGAATGGACCTTCGAGCCCGCGCCACCGCTACCTAACAGCGAGCGCTTTTTCATCCCGGAAGTTCTGGCGGCCTTGCGCGACGACGAGACTTTCGTCGATGCCGGCGCTTATCATGGCGATGTCTCGCGCGCCTTCGTCGAGAAGACCGCCGGCCGATTCAAGCAGATTATCGCCATCGAGCCGGACCAGCAAAGCCTTGCGCGGCTGCGCGATACGCTGGCCGCATTCGCGCCCAATGCGGCGGTCCATGAGTTTGCCCTCGGCGCCACCGACGGCGAGGCCTTGTTCCACCAGGGCCTCGGCTATGCCTCGCAGCTCTCGTCCACCGGCGATGTGACCATGCAGGCGCGCGCGCTCGACAGGCTCGGCCTCAGGCCGACCTTCATCAAGATGCACCTCGAAGGCGCCGAACGCGCCGCCTTGCACGGCGCGGAGCAAACATTGATCGAACATCGCCCGATGATCGCCGCCACCGTCTATCACAATGCCGACGGCATCTATAAAACGGCGCAGTGGCTGATGCAGACGCTGCCGCGTTACCGCTTTCTGTTCCGCCTGCATTCCTGGTGCGGCACCGGCGCGGTGATCTACGGCATCCCGAATGAGCGGAGCGCGGCATGAGTGAAGGCTTCGCCGCTGTCGAATCGGCCGCCCGTGCGGTCCTGCCTGCTGTGCCGCAAAGCGTGCTGCGCGGCGAGGCGGCGTGCGGTCTTTACGGCCTTGGCTTTCTCGGCCGCTGGGCGGCGGCGCGCCTGCGACAGCAGGGCATTAAGCTTGCCGCCGGCTACGATGGCAACCCGGCTTTGCACGGCACCTCTGTGTCCGGTCTGTTGGTCCACGCACCGGCCGCGCTCCAAGCCAAAGCGCCGGAGTTCATTTTCATCGGCGTCCGCCATGCCGTGGGCCCGGTCTCGGCGATGCTGGCCGATTACGGCATCGCCCATGTGTCCTACGACGCGTTCCATGTCGCCTCGCACATCGATGCCTTCCGCGCCATCGACGCGCGGCTGGACGACGACCGCTCGCGCGCCGTGTTGCGGGCCGTGCTGATGGGGATGCTGACCGGCGATGCACGTCATTGCATCGCTATCGCCGAGCCCGATCAGTATTTCTGCCTGCCGCGTTTCCGCGGCGCCATGGGCGAAATCTTCGTCGATGCCGGCGCCTTCGTAGGCGACACCGTCGAGCGCTTCATTTGGGCGCATACCGGCGCCTTTGCCAGAATTCACGCCTTTGAGCCGGGTCCACGCCAGTTCGCAGCTTTGCAAACGCGTGCCCGGCGCCTCATTGCCGAATGGGCCATCGATCCGGCCAGTCTCGTGCTCAACAATGCCGGCCTCGGCGAAACCGGCGCTACGCTGACCGCGCAAAGCGACAGCGGCCAGTTGACCAGCCTCGCGCTCGGCGCTGCGACCGGCGCGCCGGCCGACGTCCTCAGCCTTGACTCCTATCTCAAGGGCGAGCGCGTCACCTTTCTCAAGGCCGATGTCGAGGGCATGGAAATGGCGCTGCTCAAGGGAGCGCGCACCACGATCCAGCGCGACCGGCCGAAGATCGCTGTGTGCGTCTATCACTATCCGGCGGACATTCCGGAGATTACCCAATACCTTGCCGAACTGGTGCCGGACTACAAATTCGCCCTGCGCCATCACGGGCCGCAGCTGATGGAAACCGTGCTCTATTGCTGGACCGAATAATGCCTGACAAGCCGCAAGACCAGGATCCGGTCGAACACTTCCGCCGGCTCGTCGCCTCGAACATTCGCGGCATAGGCGAGGACCGCGACTTCATCGGCCTGTCCAACATCTGGGTGCGCGAGTCGATCCGCCACGGCTATGCGCAGAACTTCACCTGGCTCGGCCGCCCGGTCATCCAGGTGCCGCAGGATCTTTACGCCATCCAGGAGCTGATCTGGACCTGCCGCCCCGATCTCATCATCGAAACCGGCATCGCCCATGGCGGCTCGCTGGTGATGAGCGCGTCCATGCTGGCCATGCTTGATTACTGCGATGCCGTTGCAGCGGGCGCGGTGCTCGATCCGACAGCGTCGAAGCGCAAGGTCGTCGGCATCGACATCGACATTCGTGCGCATAACCGCGCCGCCATCGATGCGCACCCGATGCGCCACAAGATCCAAACCATCCAGGGCTCGTCGATCGACCTGGAGGTCGCCGCGCAGGTGGCCGAACAGGCGCAAGGCTATGACCGCGTCATGGTGTTCCTCGATTCCAACCACACGCATGCGCATGTGCTGGCCGAGCTTGAGCTCTACGCGCCCTATGTCAGCAAAGGCTCGTATTGCGTGGTCTGGGACACCGGCGTCGAGGATCTCCCGGACGACATGGTCGCGAACCGTCCGTGGGGCAGAGGCGACAATCCGAAGACGGCGGTGTGGGAATACATGAAGCTGCTCGCGGGCGAGGGCCGCAAGGCGCGCGACGGCGCGGCGCTCAAGCTGGAATACGACCGCACCATCGAGCACAAGATCACGATCACCGCGTCGCCCGACGGTTTCCTCAAGCGGGTTTGACGCGAGCAAGGATAAGGCTATGGCCGGCGACACATTTTATTATCCGTCAACCGGCGAGGACGTCTATTACGCCAAATTGCAGAAGCTGCTCGACAAATATCCGCATGATCTGCGCCACTATCTCGATCTGTTTCCGGTCTACACTAACCGCCGCTCCTTCATCCGCCAGTTGGCGCATTATGAACTGTTCAAACTGACCGTCGATTTGCCCGGCCACTATCTCGATTTCGGCGTCTATTTCGGCAAGTCGTTTTTCTCCTGGCACAAGTTCATGGAGGTCTTCACGCCGGTGGCGACTCACAAGAAGGTCATCGGCTTCGATACCTTCCAGGGTTTCCCCGAACTGGCGCCGGAAGACGGCGCCACGGATGCGGCGATCCAGAAGGACACCGGCGGCCTGAGCTCGGCGTCGTTCCTCGCCGAATTCCGCGAGCTACTCGAGTTGCACAACGGCGACGCCGTCCCGCCGGTCGGCCGCGGCACCATCGTGCAGGGCGATGTCTGCAAGACCTTCCCGCAATGGCTTGAGGAAAATCCCGAGGCGCGCTTCTGCCTGATCAATCTCGACATGGATCTCTATGAGCCGACCGCGACCGTGCTCGAGGGCGGCTGGGACCGGCTGGTGCCCGGCGGCGTGCTGATCCTCGACGAATACGCCACCAGCAAATGGCCGGGCGAAACGAAGGCATGGGACGATTTCGCTGCCGCGCGCGGGTTGACCGTGGCGCTCAAGCGCTTTCCCTTCGCCAATGCGCCCGGCGCCTATGTCATCAAGCCTTGAGTTTTTGCCGAATAGCGTGCCGCACCCGCGTTCCTTAATGAGATATTAACCATAAATCGGGCTTCAATAGGCATGTTCCAGACAGCCAGCAATGCTCGCCCGTTCAATGCAGCCCAGGTCTATGATCAGGCGCTGACCTTGCACAAACAGGGGCGGTTCAACGACGCCGAAGCGCTTTACGCCCAGGTCATCGCCGCGCGGCCCGACCATATCGAAGCCTTGCACATGATGGGCGTGGTCAAGTACGCCAAGGGGCAGTTGCCTGAGGCGCTGCGCTATATCGCGGCGGCGATGGCGCTGCGCAAGCCGACGCCGATCATGTTCTACAATCAGGGCCTGGTGCAGAACGCGCTGTCGCGTTCCGAGGAAGCGCTGGAAAGTTTCGAGCAGGCGGTCAAGCTGAAATCGAAATTCGCCGACGCGCACAAGGACCGCGGTGTGGTGCTGGCGCGGCTCGGCCGCCACGACGAGGCGCTCGCCGCCTTCAACAAGGCCATCGCCATCAAGTCCGACTATGCCGAAGCCCATTTTAACCGGGCAATCCCGTTGCAAATGCTCGGCCGTGGCGAGGAGGCGCTGAAGTCGCTCGACCGCGCCATCGCCATCAATCCGAACTACGCCAAGGCGCACAACAATCGCGGCTACCAGCTCGCTTTGTTTGGTCGCCACGAGGAAGCGTTGATCGCCTACGATTGCGCCCTTGCTCTCGATCCGGATTTCACAGCCGCGATCCACAACCGCAGCCAGGCTTTATACCGGCTCGGCCGGGCGGGGCAGGCGCTTAGCCACCTCGAACAGGCGTTGCTGCGCCGGCCGAACGACGCCGACCTGCACAACAGCCGCGCCATGGCGCTTTATTTGCTCGGCCGCTTCGCCGAGGCTTTGGCCGCGACAGAACACGCGCTGGCGCTGAACCCGAATTTCGCCAAGGCGCACAACGATCGCGGCGTGCTGCTGGTGACCCTCAACCGTTATCCGGATGCTCTTGAAAGCTACGGCCGCGCGCTGACGCTCAATCCGAATTACACCGAAGCCCGCAACAACATCGGCAGCGTGCTTTATCTGATGAACCGCTTCGACGAAGCCTTGGCGCATTGCACCGCCTCGATCGCGCAGGCGCCGGACAACGCCGAAGCCTATTATATCCGCGGCCGCGTCCTGCTCGAACTCAACCGCAACGACGAAGCCCTGGCCGATTTCGACAAGGCGTTGGCGCTCAAGCCCCATCACGCTGACGCCCGCTTCGCCGATTGCTTCGCCGAACTGCCGATCGTTTATCGCGACGCCGGCGAGATCGATCTGCGCCGCGCCGCCTATGAGCGGAAGCTCAAGGCGCTGCGCCAGGATGTCGAAGCCGGCCTTCTGTCCGCCGTCGACAAGGCGATCTCGACGCGCCAGCCGTTCTATCTGGCCTATCAGGGCCGCGACGACCGCGATCTTCAGGCCATCTATGGCGGCATGATCTCGCATGTCGTCGCGCCGCAATTCGCCCCGGCGATCATGCCGTCGCCGGCCGCGGCGGACGAGCGCATTCGCGTCGGCATCGTCAGCGCCTTCTTCGTCAATCATTCGAACTGGAAAATGCCGATCAAGGGCTGGCTGAGCCAGCTCGACCGCTCGCGCTTCCAGCTGTTCGGTTATCATCTTGCGCTTGAGCGCGACGCCGAGACTGAGGCCGCCGCCGCGATGTGCGACCGCTTCGTCCAGCTCCCGCTCGATATCGCCGGATGGCGCCGTGAGATCCTGTCCGACGCGCCGCATGTGCTGATCTATCCCGGCATCCTGATGGACACGATGTCCACCCAGCTTGCCGCGCAGCGGCTGGCGCCGGTGCAGTGCAATTCGTGGGGCCATCCCGAGACCAGCGGGCTGCCAAACCTCGATTATTATCTCTCCAGCGATCTGATGGAGCCGGCGCAAGCAGCTGCCAGCTACAGCGAAAAACTGGTGCGGCTGCCGAACCTGTCGGTCTATTACGAGCCGGTGGCGACCACGCCGGTGGCCATGACGCGGCAGGCGCTCGGCATCCGCGACGACGCCTTCGCCTTCTGGAGCGGCCAGTCGCTGTTCAAATATCTGCCGGAACATGACGACGTCTTTGCGCGTATCGCCAAGGCGGCGCCGCGCAGCCAGTTCGTCTTCATCCGCCACCGCAACAGTCCCGGCGTCACCGAGATTTTCCAGGCGCGGCTTGAGCGGGCTTTCGCCGCGCATGGCCTGTCATCGGCCGATCACTGCGTCTTTATCGACAAGCTCAACCAGAGCGAATTCGTCGCCGCGCAAGGGCTGTGCGACGTGTTCCTCGACAGCGTCGGCTGGTCGGGTTGTAACTCGACGCTGGAAAGCCTCGCCAACGACCTGCCGGTCGTGACCATGCCGGGCGGCTTGATGCGCGGCCGTCACAGCGCCGCGATTTTGCAGATGATGGGAGTCACCGAGACGGTCGCGCCGACGCTCGACGATTATGTCGCCATCGCCGCGCGGCTCGCCCATGCGCCGGACGAGCGCGCCGCCGTGAGCCGCCGCATGGCGGAGAACAAGCACAAGGTCTATCGCGACCGCGATTGCATCGTCGCGCTCGAGGAATTCCTCGAGCGGGTCGGGCGTTCTCAGACCTGAAGATAGCGCTGCTTCACCGTCGCATCGGCGCTCAAGGCCTGCGACGTGCCGGTCCACACGACGTGGCCCTTCTCGATCACGACATGCTTGTCGGCGATCTTCATCAGCGCGTTGATGTGCTTGTCGACGATCAGGATCGCCTGGCCTTCCTGCTTGAGCTTGAGCAGGCAATTCCAGATTTCGGTGCGGATTTTCGGCGCCAGCCCTTCGGTCGCCTCGTCGAGAATGAGCAGTTTCGGATTGGTCATCAGCGCGCGTCCGATGGCCAGCATCTGCTGTTCGCCGCCGGATAGCTGGTTGCCCATGTTGCTCTTGCGCGCGGCGAGCGACGGGAAGAAATCGTAGACGCGGGCCAAGGTCCACTGCGCCTTGCCGAAACGCGACGCCGACGTGGCGATCAGGTTTTCCTCGACCGAGAGCGTCGGAAAGATCTGCCTCCCTTCCGGCACCAGGCCGATGCCGGCCTGCGCGATGGAATAAGGCGGCAGGCCGACCAGCGAGGTGCCGTCGAACGACGCCGTGCCGGCGGACGGCTTCACCAGTCCCATCAGCGCGAAGATCGTCGTCGTCTTGCCCATGCCGTTGCGGCCGATGAGCGTGACCACTTCGCCATCGTTCACGCTGAACGAAATGTCGAACAGCACCTGTGCGGGGCCGTAGGCGGCTGCGAGTTTATCGACGCTGAGCATTATTCCAGCTCCTCGCCGAGATAGGCGGTCATCACCGCCGGGTCGGCGCGCACCTCAGCCGGCTTCCCGCTCGCCAGAATGCGGCCGTAAGTCAGCACCGAAATGCGGTCGGCGAGCGCGAACACCGCGTTCATGTCGTGCTCGACCAGCATCATGGCGAAGCGGCCTTTAAGTCTTTGCAGCACGACGATGAGACGCTCGGACTCCTCCGGGCCGGTGCCGGCCATCGGCTCGTCGAGCAGTAGAAGTTTGGGCTGCATCGCCAAAGCGATCGCCAGTTCAAGCGCGCGCTTTTCGCCGTGCGACAGATGCGCCGCCAGCACATCGGCGCGGGCGTCGAGCGAGACCTCGGTCAGCGCCGCCATCGCCGCGTCGTTGAGCGCGCTCTCGCGGTCGGCGCGGCCGATGAACTGATAGCTCGAGCCGGAGCGCGCCTGCACCGCCAGCGCGACATTCTCCAGCGCCGAAAAGCGCGGCAGCACCGAGGTGATCTGGAACGAGCGCGCCAGTCCGAGATGCGCGCGCCGGTCCGGCGGCAGCGTGGTGATGTCGGCGCCGTTGAGATAAATCCGGCCGTCGCTCGGCGCCAAAGTGCCGGAAATCTGGTTGATGAGCGTGGTCTTGCCGGCGCCGTTCGGGCCGATCACCGCGTGCAGTTCGCCGGCATGGATGTCGAGCGAGACGCCGTCGGTGACGACGAGGCCGCCGAAATTCTTGCGCAAGTTATCGATCTTGAGGACCGGTTCAGCCACGGCTCAACCTTTCCTTGATGCTTGAAGCCAAGCCCAGCAATCCGCCGCGCGCGAACAGCACGATCAGCACCAGCATCGGCCCGAAGATCAGCTTCCAGTTCTCGGTGACGCCGCCGAGCATGTCCTCGAGCAGGAGGAACGCGGCCGCACCGACAATGGCGCCATGCAAGGTGCCGATGCCGCCGAACAGCACCATGATGATCAGTTCGCCGCTGCGCTGCCACGACATATAGGACGGCGACACGAACTCGGTCGCGTTGGCGAGCAGGAACCCGGCGAGGCCGCCGATGCAGCCGGCAATGACATAGGCGACTCGCTGGTAACGGAACACGTCGAAGCCGATGGTCGCCATGCGCGTCGGATTTTCCTTCGATCCGCGAAACACCCGGCCGAAGCGCGACGCGACAATGGCGCGCAGCAGCAGATACGATCCCAAAAGGAACGCGAGCACGGCGTAATACAGCGCGCGGTCGTTCTCCAATATCGGAAAGCCGAACAGAGTCGAGCGCAGCGGCAGCGTCAGGCCGTCGTCGCCGCCATAGGGCGACAGCGAGCCGGCGACGAAATAGATCATCTGCCCGAAGGCCAAAGTGATCATGATGAAGTAAACGCTCTTGGTGCGCAGGCACACCGTGCCGGTCAGATACGCAAACAAAGCGCTGACGATCAGCGCCACCGGCAGCGTGATGGCGATCTCGCTGACGCCATGCGCGCCGAAGATCGCCGCCGTATAGGCGCCGATGCCGACGAACGCCGCATGCCCGAACGACACCAGCCCGCCATAGCCGCACAGGAAATCGAGCGCCAAAGCGGCGATGCCGTAGATCATCACCCGCGTGAACAGGCCGAGCAGATAGGTTTCGGCCCCGAACGACGCCGCCACAGGCGCCAGCGCCAGCACGAGGAATATCGCAATCGGCAGCGCCTCGGTGCGGCGATTGAGGCTCATCGTCAGCGCCCCTTGGCCGGAAACAGCCCGGCTGGGCGGAAATACAGCACCAAAGCCATCAGCACATAGATCAGCATCGAGGCGATCGCAGGCCCGACGGTGCGCGCCGGCGAGGGCGGCATGACGAGGCGCAGAATGTCGATGGCGAAGGAGCGGCCCAAAGTATCGACCAGCCCGATCAGCAGCGCCGCGATGAAAGCGCCGCGCATCGAGCCGATGCCGCCGATGACGATCACCACAAACGCCAAAATCAAAACGCTGTCGCCCATGCCGGGCTCGACCGACAGGATCGGCGCGATCATCACGCCGGCGAACGCGGCGAGCATGGTGCCGAAGCCGAACACGATCATGAACAGGCGGCGGATATCGACGCCGAGCGCCGAGACGATTGGTGCGTGCGTTGCGCCGGCGCGCACCAGCATGCCGACGCGCGTCCGCGACACCAGAAGATAGAGTATCAGCGCCACCGCCAGTCCCGAGCCGATGATCATCAGCCGCCACACCGGATAGAGAATGCCGGGCGACAGCACCACGGTGCCGGAAAGTATTTCCGGGATCGGCAGCGACAGCGGCGCCGCGCCCCACACCACCTTCACACCCTGATTGAGAAACAGAATGATGCCGAAGGTCGCGATCACCTGTTCGAGATGGTCGCGGTCATAGAGATGGCGGAACACCGTAAACTCCAGCAGCAACCCGAACAGCAACGCCGCGCCGAGCGCCGCGACCAGCGCGATCAGGAAATTGCCGGTCAGCGCGTAGAACATCACCGCGAGATAGGCGCCGAGCATGTACTGGACGCCGTGCGCGAGATTGATGAAGTCCATCACGCCGAAGACGAGCGTTAAGCCCGCGGCGATGAGAAACAGCAGCACGCCGAATTGCAGGCCGTTCAGCGTCTGGACGATGAGGAGGGTGAAGGACATTGGGCCTCTTCATCCCTCCCCGACTTCGGGGAGGGTGGCTCCGAGTGAGCGGAGCGAACGAGGAGACGGGTGGGGGTTTGCGATCGAGTTTAACCCCACCCGGCCGCCGCTTCGCGGCGTCCACCCTCCCCAACACCAACTCGGGTATACCCGAGTTGGTCATTTTAGTGATCGAAGTCGGATATATCCGACTTCGATGCGGGGGAGGGATAAGAACGCGCTACTTCATCTTGCAATCTTTGGCGTGCGGATCGGTGTAGTCCGTGAACACCTTCTTGTCGATCGAGGTGGCGAACTTGTCGCCGACCTGCACCACCTTGACCTGGTAGAAGTCCTGCACCGGGTAGTGGTTGGTGCCGAACTTGAAGTTGCCGCGCAGCGAGGTGAACGGCGCCTTTTCCAAAGCCGCGCGCAGCGCGTCCTTGTTGTCGGTCTTGCCGCCGGTCGCCTTCAGCGCGCCGTCGATCAAGAGGCCCGCATCATAGGCCTGGAAGGCGTAGGTCGCCGGAATCGCGCCGCCATGTTCCTTCTTGTAGCTCTCGACGAACTTCTTGTTCTGCGGCGTGTTGAGGTCCGGCGCCCAGTTGGCGCCGCCGAAGAAGCCAAGTGCCGCTTCCTTCTGCGCCGGCAGCGTCGATTCATCGACGGTGAAGGCCGACAGGAACTTGACTTTGTCGGCGAGGCCGGCCTGGCGGAACTGCTTGACGAAGTTCACGCCCATGCCGCCCGGCAGGAACACGAAGATGGCGTCGGCGCCGGAGGCGGCGATGCGCGACAGTTCGGCCGAATAATCGAGCTGGCCGAGCGGCACATAGACTTCGTCGGCGACCTCGCCCTTGAAGAAGCGCTTGAAGCCGGCCAGCGAGTCTTTGCCGGCCGGATAGTTCGGCGCCATGATGAACGCCTTCTTGACGCCGGAGTCCTGCGCGTATTTGCCCATCACTTCGTGGTTCTGGTCGTTCTGGTACGAGGTGACGAAGAAGTGCGGGTTGCAGTCCTTGCCGGCGAAGTTCGAGGTGCCGGCGTTCGGCGAGATCAGGAAGGCGCCGCCTTCGGTCACCGGCTTCATGATGGCGACGAGAATGTTGGAGAAGATCGGTCCGACAACGAAGTCGACCTTGTCGCGGTCGATCAGCGCCTTGGCCTTCGACACCGCGACGTCCGGCTTCAACTCGTCGTCCTGCACGAACAGTTCGACCTCGCGGCCGCCGAGCTTGCCGCCATTGTCCTTGATGGCGAGCTGCAGGCCGTTGCGCAGCTGCTGGCCGAGCACCGCGGCCGGGCCTGACAGAGTGGTGACGACGCCGATCTTCAGTTTTTCCTGCGCAAAGGCCGGACCTTGCGCCGAACCGATCATCAGCGCCATGACGGCGACCGAACTCAACAACTTGACCATCGTTCTTCCCCTTTTGAAATCGTTGCGCCGTGAAGGCGTTGGCTGAATTATGCCCGGGCCACGGGGCCAGGGCCAGTCACGCACAGAAAAGCCTGTCCAGAACCGATCCTGGGAGATATTTTAGATATAAAACATCTCCCCTGGGAAGCCCTATCTTTAAGCATGGAAACGCCGGCTTTCACGATATTTACCGCAACGCCCGGTTTGTCGCACCGGGGCGGCGCGGCGTGCTAAATGCGGGCCCTAGAGCGTTTTCGAGCGAAGTGGGTACCGGTTCGCGTGAAGAAAACGCGATAAAGTAAAAAAACTAGAGCCCCGCCTTTGATTCTATCAAAAACGGAAAGGCTCTACGCTTTTAGTTTGATGGAGTTAACGCGTTGCCGCACGGCATATTACCCGCGACCTTGAAGACCTGGCTGGCCAAGCGCGCCGCCGGCGAAAGCCTGATCGCGGCGCCGGCGCAGGCCGCGGACTCCAAAACCGATAAAATGACAGACACCATGACGCACAATCGGAGTGAGCAAATGCAGACGCTGACCGCAGGCATCACCAAGGCCGGCACCGGTATCGAGGGCATCTCGTGGAACATCCTCGGCCAGACCTATGTGCCGAAGTCGCTATGCGAGAGTTCGTTCTCCTGGCACGCCACCTTTCCGCCGGGCACCTTCGTGCCGCCGCACATCCACCCGACGCAGGACGAGTTCATCTATCTGTTCGAGGGCCGGCTCGACCTCTGGCTCGACGGCAAGGACTTTGTCGCGCAGCCGGGCGATGTCATCCGCCTGCCGATGGGCCAGCCGCACGGCATCTTCAACAAGACCGAGCAGACGGCGAAGTGCTTCTTCTGGGTGTCGCCGACGCGCCGGCTCTACGATTTGTTCTGGGCGATTCACTCGATGAAGGAGCAGAACCCGAACGACGTCGTCGCGCTCTCGGCGAAGTACGAAATCATGTTCCTGCCGCCGCCGCCGCAGTAAGTGTTAGCGGGTCTCAATTTGGTTTAGGTGTCACATCCCGGTAGGTGATATGGCTGTTTTCTGAACAACTCCGGTTTCAGGCTATGCCAGTCCTTCATGGCCTGCAAGGGTGTCTTGCTGCCCAAGGCTGATTGCGGAAGCTGCTGGTTGTAAAGCAGCACGTAACGATGCAG
>CAMBQQ010000099.1:7500-15553 GCA_945870035.1 Rhizobium sp. Q54
TCAAGGAAGGCCAGAAGGTGCGCGTGCTGATGGTGCCGACGGCCGGTTCGAAGAAGGCGCAGCCGATCCGCGTCATCATCGCCACCGACAATATCATCGACGCGGTCGTGGCTCTGGCCGACACCGGCAAATATGTTTCCGTCGACGTCAAGAACGTCGATACCGACGTAGCGGAAGCTGCGGCACCGCAGGACGACGGAAGCGACGCCTCCGGCGTGCGGCTTTATCAGAGCGTCTATGAGACGGCGTTGCGCAACCAGATCCCGCGGCCGATCATCGACGAACTGATCCGCATCTACTCTTACGACGTCGATTTTCAGCGCAAGGTGCAGCCCGGCGATTCATTCGAAGTTCTCTACGCCGGCGAAGACGAAACGCCGGCCGCCGACAGCCGCAACGACGTGCTGTTCGCGGCGTTGACCGTCGGCGGCGAGGCCAAGAAATTCTATCGCTTCCAGTCGCCGGACGACGGCCTGGTCGACTATTACGACGAGAGCGGCAAGAGCGCGAAAAAGTTCCTGGTGCGCAAGCCATTGGTCGCCGGCATCATGCGCTCCGGTTTCGGCATTCGCCGCCATCCGATCCTCGGCTACACCAAGATGCACACCGGCGTTGACTGGGCGGCGCCGTCCGGCACGCCGATCTATGCCGCCGGCAATGGCTCGGTCGAGAGAGTCGGCTGGGAATCCGGTTACGGCAAGTTCATCCTGGTGCGGCACAACAACGGTTATGAAACCGCCTACGGCCATATGAGCGCCTATGCGCGCGGCGTCGACGAAGGCAAGCGCGTGCGCCAGGGCCAGGTGATCGGCTTCGTCGGCTCGACCGGCCTGTCGACCGGCTCGCACGTTCATTACGAAATCCGCGTCAACGGCCGCTTCGTCGATCCGATGCGCATCAAGCTGCCGCGCGGCCGCGAACTGGCCGGTTCGATGATGGCAAGCTTCGAACAGGAACGCGAGCGTCTCGACGGCATCATGGCGCGCAAGCCGGCGCGCGTGGCATCGAGCGCGCGTTAACACATTAAAACATGACGAATCAGAGCGTTCATGCTTTGTACGAGCATGAACTATTCCGCGCCTTTGGCAGCGAACACCGCTTATCTCGCCAAGCTGAACGCCGAGCAGCGCCGCGCCGTCGAGCACGGCGACGGCGCGCTCAATGACGCGTCACCGCTGCTGATCATCGCCGGCGCCGGTTCCGGCAAGACCAGCACATTGGCGCACCGCGTCGCGCATCTGATCGTCGGCGGCGTCGATCCGCGCCGCATTCTCCTGCTGACCTTTTCGCGGCGCGCCGCCGCCGAGATGCAACGCCGCGTCGAGCGCATTACCGCACAGGTTTTCGGTGCGCAGTCAGGCGCGGCGGCGGGCCAACTGAACTGGTCCGGCACCTTCCACGCCATCGGCGCGCGCATCCTGCGCGAATATGCCCGCGACATCGGCCTCGACCAGGCTTTCAATATTCATGACCGCGAAGATTCCGCCGACCTGATAAACCTGGTGCGGCACGAACTCGGATTTTCGCAGACGCGCAAGCGCTTCCCGATGAAGGGAACGTGTCTGTCAATCTATTCGCGCGCGGTGAATGCCGAGCTTCCATTGGCCGACGTGCTCGGTCATTTCTTTCCGTGGTGCGCCGAATGGGAAAGCGAATTGCGCAACCTGTTCGCGGCTTACGTCGAAGCCAAGCAAAAACAGAACATCCTCGATTACGACGACCTGCTGTTGTATTGGGCACAGATGATGAGCGAAGGCGCGATCGCCGAGGAACTATCGGCACGCTTCGATCACGTCATGGTCGACGAATATCAGGACACCAACCGGCTGCAAGCCTCGATCCTGCTGGGCCTGCGGCCGAACGGGCGCGGCCTCACCGTGGTCGGCGACGACGCGCAATCGATCTATTCGTTTCGCGCCGCCACCGTGCGCAACATTCTCGATTTCCCCGGCCACTTCACGCCGAAGGCCGACGTCATCACTTTGGAGCGCAACTACCGCTCGACGCAGCCTATCCTCGCCGCCGCCAATGCGGTGATCGATCTCGCCAGCGAACGCTTCACCAAGAACCTGTGGTCGGATAGGCCGTCGGCCGAGCGGCCGCGCATCGTCAATGTCGCCGACGATGTGCAGCAGGCGCAGTACATCGTCGAAAAGATTCTGGAGAACCGCGAAGCCGGCATCGTGCTGAAAAGCCAGGCCGTGCTGTTCCGCACGTCCAGTCACAGCGCCGGACTGGAAATCGAACTGACGCGGCGGAATATTCCGTTCGTCAAATTCGGCGGCTTCAAGTTTCTCGAAGCGGCGCACATCAAGGACGTGCTGTCGGTGCTGCGCTGGGTCAACAATATGCGCGACCGCGTCGCCGGCTTTCGCGTCGCGCAAATGCTGCCCGGCATCGGCCCGAGCGCCGCCGGGCGTTTGCTCGATCGCATATCCGAGAGCGGCGATGCCGCCGGTGCGCTCGCTTCGTTCAAGCCGCCCGCGGCGACGCTCGAACACTGGCCGGACTTCGAGGACATGATCGGCCTGTTGCGGCGCAACGCGCTGGGCTGGCCCGGCGAGCTGGAATGCGTCTGCCGCTGGTATGAGCCGCATCTCGAGCGCATGCATGAGGACGCCGCCGCGCGGCAGGGCGACCTCGCGCAACTGGCGCAGATCGCCGCGACCTATCCCACCCGCGAACGCTTCCTCACCGAGTTGACGCTCGATCCGCCGAGCGCGACCAGCGACCAGTCCGGCCCGCCGCTGCTCGACGAGGATTACCTGATCCTGTCGACCATCCATTCCGCCAAGGGCCAGGAGTGGACTGCGGTTTACACGCTCAACACCGTCGACGGTTGCTTGCCGTCCGATCTCTCGACCGGCTCGACGCCGGAAATCGAGGAAGAGCGCCGTCTGCTTTACGTGGCAATGACGCGCGCCAAGGACCAGTTGCATGTCATGGTGCCGCAGCGCTTCTTCACGCACGGCCAGCGCTCAGGCGGCGACCGTCACGTCTACGCGCAGCGCACCCGCTTCATTCCGAATTCATTGCTCAAACATTTCGACCATGGCTCGTGGCCGCCGCCGCGCGCGGCGCAACCGGGCGCAAGCCCGGCGCGGAAGACAATCGACGTCGGCGCGAAGATGCGCGGGATGTGGAAGTAATCTTTCTTCCACCTCTCCCATAGGGAGAGGTCGGCATGCGAAGCATGCCGGGTGAGGGGTTACAGCCTATCGAGAGGCACTTGCCCCCTCACCCCAACCCTCTCCCCCAAGGGGAGAGGGAGCCCGCTGAGTTCGACGCACCCGTCTTACGCCGCTTGCGCCAGTCTGCCGTTGAAGGTCAGACCCTGCTTGCCGGCCGAGACATTGACCGCCTCGCCATCCTTGATCGCTCCGGACAAGATCAACTCCGCCAGCGGATCCTGGATCGACTTCTGGATCACGCGCTTGAGCGGGCGCGCGCCGTAAGCCGGATCCCAGCCCTTGTCGGCGAGCCACTCACGCGCGGCAGCATCGAGCGCGATGGTGATCTTGCGATCGTCCAGCAACTTGCGCAGCCGGCCCATCTGGATATCGACGATCGACGTCATTTCCGACTTCTTGAGCCGGTGGAACAGGATGATTTCGTCGATGCGGTTGAGGAATTCCGGCCGGAACGCCGAGCGCACCACGCCCATCACCTGGTCGCGCACGACATCGGTGTCTTCGCCGTCCGGCTGGTTGACCAGATAATCGGCGCCGAGATTCGACGTCATCACAATCAAGGTGTTGCGGAAGTCGACCTGATGGCCCTGCCCGTCGGTCAGGCGGCCGTCATCGAGCACCTGCAGCAGGACGTTGAACACATCCGGATGCGCCTTCTCGATCTCGTCGAACAGGATGACCTGATAAGGCCGCCGCCGCACGGCTTCGGTGAGTGCGCCGCCTTCCTCGTAACCGACATAGCCCGGAGGCGCGCCGATCAGGCGGGCCACCGAATGCTTCTCCATGTATTCCGACATGTCGATGCGGATCAGCGCGTTCTCGTCGTCGAACAGATAAGCGGCCAGCGTCTTGGTCAATTCGGTCTTGCCGACACCGGTGGGGCCCAAGAACATGAACGAGCCGATCGGCCGGTGCGGATCCTGCAAACCGGCGCGGGCGCGCCGCACGGCGGTCGCAACGGCGGTAACGGCTTCGCGCTGGCCGATGACCCGCTTGGCCAGTTCGTCCTCCATGCGCAACAGCTTTGCCTTTTCGCCTTCGAGCATCTTGTCGACCGGCACGCCGGTCCAGCGTGACACGACGCCGGCAATGTGATCGGCAGTCACGGTTTCCTCGACCATGGCGCCGCGCTTGGCCTCAGTGTCCTCATTGGCCTTCAGCTTCTTTTCCAGCTCCGGAATGCTGCCGTAAGCCAGTTCGCCGGCGCGCTGGTAGTCGCCCTTGCGCTGGGCATTGGCGAGTTCGCCGCGCAGGGCGTCGAGATCGGCCTTAAGCTTGGCGGCGTCGGACAGCTTTTCCTTTTCCGACTTCCAGCGCGAGGTGATGTCGGCGGACTGCTTCTCCAGTTCGGCCAGATCGGCCTCGAGCCGCACCAGGCGGTCCTTGGAGCCCGGATCGCTCTCTTTGCCGAGCGCCATCTGCTCGATCTTCAACCGCATGATCTCGCGGTCGATGGTGTCGAGTTCTTCCGGCTTGGAATCGATCTGCATCTTCAGCCGCGCGCCGGCCTCGTCGATCAGGTCGATGGCCTTGTCGGGCAGGAAGCGATCGGTGATGTAGCGGTTCGACAAGGTCGCCGCGGCGACGATGGCGCTATCGGCGATGCGGACGCCGTGATGCTGTTCGTATTTGTCCTTCAACCCGCGCAGGATCGAGATGGTGTCCTCGACGGTCGGCTCCGACACGAACACGGCCTGAAAACGCCGCGCCAAGGCCGCGTCCTTCTCGACGTGCTTCTTGTATTCATCGAGCGTGGTCGCGCCGATGCAATGCAATTCGCCGCGCGCCAGAGCGGGCTTGAGCAGGTTGGACGCGTCCATCGCGCCGTCGGCCTTGCCGGCGCCGATCAAAGTGTGCATCTCGTCGATGAACAGCACGATGCCGCCTTCGGCCGAGGTCACTTCGTTGAGCACGGCCTTGAGGCGCTCCTCGAACTCGCCGCGATATTTCGCGCCGGCGATGAGCGCGCCCATGTCAAGCGCCATCAGCTTCTTGTCCTGGAGACTCTCCGGCACGTCGCCATTGACGATGCGCAGCGCCAGGCCTTCGACGATGGCGGTCTTGCCGACGCCGGGCTCGCCGATCAGCACCGGATTGTTCTTGGTGCGGCGCGAGAGCACTTGAATGGTACGGCGGATTTCCTCGTCGCGGCCGATCACCGGATCGAGCTTGCCGTCGCGCGCCGCCTGCGTCAGGTCGCGGGCATATTTCTTCAGCGCGTCATAGGCGTTCTCGGCCGAGGCCGAGTCGGCGGTGCGGCCCTTGCGCAAGGCCTCGATGGCGGCATTGAGGTTCTGCGGCGTGACGCCCGCCTTGGCCAAGGCCTTGCCGGCGTCCGAGTCCTTCTCCAGGGCCAGCGCGAGCAAAAGACGCTCAACGGTGACGAAGCTGTCGCCGGCCTTCTCGCCGGCCTTTTCGGCGGCATCGAAAACCCGCGCCAGTTGCGGGGTGAGATAGACTTGGCCCGCGCCGCCGCCGGAGACTTTCGGCATCTTGGCCAGAGCGGCCTCGACGTCGCGCAGCACCTGCCGCGAATTGCCGCCGGAGCGGTCGATCAGGCCCGCCGCCAACCCTTCCGGGTCGTCGAGCAGAACCTTGAGCATATGCTCGGGGGTAAATTGCTGGTGGCCCTCGCGCAGGGCCATGGACTGGGCGGACTGCACAAATCCGCGCGCACGGTCAGTGTATTTCTCGAAGTTCATGTCCAACTCCCTCGGCCCATTGTGGCACCGGACGGTTACGGTTGAGCATGATGTTTTTCATGCTCGTAACGGCGGGTCCCCGAAGGCGACCCCTTCCCCGACATTATGTAGGATCGCTTGTTGCCGTTTGAAGGGGCGTGCGCCTTGATATAGGTCAGATTTAAAGCCCCGTCGCCGAACCGAAAGCGCCCTGCCATGACCAGCCCGACCGCCCGGCTCGAGGCCCTTTATCGCTACCCGGTGAAAGGCCTGTCGCCGCAGGCTTTGCCGCGGACCACATTGGTGAAAGGCCGGACCATCGCCGCCGACCGGCTATACGCCATCGAGAACGGCCCGACCGGCTTCGACCCGGCCGCGCCCGCCTATTTCCCGAAGAACCGTTTTCTGATGCTGATGAAGAACGAGAAGCTGGCGGCCTTGCGCACCGACTACGACGAAGCGACGCATACGTTGAGCATCGTTTCGGAAGGCCGCGAGGCGGCGCGCGGCGATCTGCGCACCAAAGAAGGCCGGCTGGCGATCGAGGCGTTTTTCCGCCGCTATATGCCGGCGGAGCTGAACCGCCCGCCCAAGGTTTTGTCCGGCGAAGGCGCTCCGGAGGCGCCGCACAGCTTTTCCGATGTGGCCAAGAAGGTCGTATCGATCATCAATCTGGCCTCGGTCGCCGCGGTCGAAACCGCCGCCGGCGCGGCGGTCGATCCGTTGCGCTTTCGCGGCAATATTCATGTGTCAGGCTGGCCGGCCTGGCATGAATTCGACCTGCTCGGGGCAGAGCTGTCGATCGGCGACGTACGGCTGAAAGTGGTGAAGCGGATCGTCCGTTGCGCCGCCACCAATGTCGATCCGGTGACGGCGGCGCGCGACCTGACCATACCGAAGACGTTGCTCCAGACCTTCGGCCATGCCGACTGCGGCATCTATGCCGAGGTCATCGCCGGCGGCGACATCGCCAAAGGCGATGCGCTCACCAGCGATATTCTGATCTAAGTCTAGCGCGAGACCGGCAGCAGACGCGTAGCCAGACCGCTGTCCTGCGCAATGCGGCCGGACGAGCGCTGCTCGACGCGCAGCTCACGCACCGGCGGCAGCGGCGGCTGAACCACCGGCTGGACGCTCCGTTGAACTTGCGGCTGAGCCTGCGGCGCAATGCGCGGCGAGGTCTGGCCGCGCGGCTTGATGCCGAGGAATTCGGCAATCGCCGGATCGAGTTCGATGTGGCGGCGCGAACCGCCCGACGCCGGCGTCTGGCGTGCATTCGCCTGCGCGCCTTGCGGCTGACGCGGCGTCGCGGTTTCCGCTTCGATGGCGGCGAGCAATTCAGCGATCGGCGAATCGAAGCCGTCGTCCTGCGCCGGACGGCTGGCATTGCTGGCCAGTTGCGTCTTGCCGCGCTCGGCCGGCATCACATAGGCGATGACGCGCGAACGCGAGTAAGTCGCTTCGCCGACGCGCTTGTTGTGGTTGCCGGAAATGATGATCGGGTTGCCGTTGGCGTCGACGCCGGAGACGACGCCGACATGGCCGCCGTTCTTGCCGCGCGTCAGCACGGCGATGGCGCCGACACGCGGCTCGGAAATGCGGCGGCCATATTGCGCGAACGACTTGGCGGCGTCCGAATTGGTGCCGCTGTAGCCGGCCTTGGCCAGCACCATGTTCATGAAGGTCGCGCACCACAGCCTTTTACGGTCGGTCGGATTGGTGCCCATGTATTTGCGCGCCTCGGTCACCAGCACCGGCCAGCCGAAAGCCGGCTGCTTCGGCGCATAGGCCATCGCCATGCTGGCCGGCGCGCGAACGACGCGGTCATTCTTTTGCTTGGCTGGCTGCTTGAGTTGCTGCGGCCTGGGCTGCCCCGAGGCCGGCGCGCTCATGGCGAGCAGGCTGACGCAACCGAGAGCCATCATCATTTTTGATTTGAAACGCATTGACCGGACCCACTGCTTGTCTGCATCGCGAAGTGCGCGACAGCATCGGGAATACCACGACAATTTTTCTCGAACCGGTCAGATTGAATTAAGGGCACCTCGAACAATAGCGTTTTTGCTGCGTGATCGTTAGCCCGCGCGGATCGGCGGGCAATTGGCAGATGATCTGACGCCGGTGCGGCTCCGCCGTATGCACCCGGCGTCCTGTTGAGGGTGGCACAAGCTGCCTTTTCCC
>CAMBQQ010000100.1 GCA_945870035.1 Rhizobium sp. Q54
GGCTTCGGGAAGTATCCGTCTTTTACCCAACGCCAAAGGGTGCTGCGGTTAACCGGGAGAAGCTCAAGCACCTGCTTTTCGCGCAGGTACGATTGAGCAGAAGAGGGGGATTTCATTTGCGCTCCTATGCGTTTGAATCTGCATGGAGCGTTACCCTGTTCTATGCGAGGCCGTATTTGCCCTGTCGGAAATTATTGTGGCTTTCGAGCGAAGTACCGTTCGACCGTTCGCTCAGAAATATTCTCAGCTTTAGCTATTTCGGAAATGCGGAGTCGCTTGCCCCATTTATCAACATATTTTCCCCTTAGGTATGCGTACTTTTTGTTTGCTTTGCTTTTCGAGACGGCTCCGCCAGCCTTACCCCATTCGTGGGAATATGCCTCTTGACCGTCCTCTGCATACTTCAGTCCGCGAAAATCGAAACGGAGCAACCCCGCGACTGAATCCTCACCAAGCTTCGATGGACGACCAAGGCGTTTTCTAATGTGATTTTGCGCACTGGCTACAAAATCAGCCAGTTCCTTATCTTTTTTGGTCCGCTCTCGCCGTTCTCTAGTTGGCACCTCACGCTCCCCGCAACATCGGTATCACTTGCCCTTTATTGTTCAGCCCACCGACATGATCCGCCCAATTTTCCATCATGTTCCGCCGCCGTTCGAGCAAGTCGGTGCGGTGGTAGGCAGCCTCGGCTTGGTTCGCGATAGTATGTGCCAGCGCGCGTTCCGCGAGATCGCGGGGATAGCCGTTCTCTGAGGCCCAGTCCCTGAAGCTCGACCTAAACCCATGCGCCGTTGCAACCCGCCCCTGATCGCCGCTGTGCGCGCTGTAGCTGCGCAGGAAGCTCGTCAGCGCCATATCGCACAGCACTAAGCCTCTGGGAGAAGGAAACACCAGATCAGCCTCTGGATATAACCTCCGCTGCGACTTAAGAATTGCAACCGCCCGCGTGGAGAGCGGCACGCGATGCTGGACCTTGGCCTTCATCCGGCTGGCCGGTATCGTCCAGACCTTCTCCTTCAGGTCGATCTCGCCCCACGTCATAGCGCGCGCCTCGCCCGACCGTGCGGCGGTCAGGATAACGAACTCAAGCAGCGCACGAGTAGCATTGGAGTCGCTTGCGCTGAGCGCCCGCGAGACGAAGTCGGGAACATCCTGCCATGGCATCGCCGCGTGGTGCTTTGTCCGTTCGCGCTTGCCCGGCTGTTGCGGGAGCAAGAAGTCGACAACGTCGAGCGGATTGCTTTGGACGAAGCCATGTGCCCAGCACCACTTCAGGATGGTGTGGCAGCGCTGCTTGATCCGCGATGCAGTCTCCGGCTTGTCCAACCAGATAGGCCGCAGCATTTCGGCAAAGTCTGTGGGCGCTAAACTGGCGACTTTTTTCTTGCTGATCTTCGGGAAGGCATATTGACGTAGCGTACTGATCCACTGGTCGGCGTGCTTGGAATTCTTCCACCCCGGTTTCAGCTCCTCGTGGACCTTCAGTGCTGCGTGCTCAAACGTCAGCGCTTCCGCAGTGGCTTTGCGAGCTGCGGTGGCGGCGTCGCGCTCGTCGATGGGGTCCTTGCCACTACCGATTAACTGCCGTGCCGTCAGACCCCGCGTGCGGGCATCTGCAATCAAGGTAGCGGGATAAACGCCAAGACCCATTTCGCGGCGCTTGCCAGTAACTGGCGACACGAAGCGGAGAATCCATTTGCCCCGGCCTCTCGTACGGCCAGACTCTAACCGCAAACCAGCTACCGTGCCATCAGCGACCGGTTTGCTGCCCGGCTTAATGTTGCGCGCTTTCATCTCGGTGATTTGCAGCATCTCATTGGCCCCCCCGCATGGCCCCCCTTAAGTGATGAGATTCTATAATTCTTCATCCGACAATATCAGTCAAACAATTCTGTTCTGCAGTTACTTTATGAGAAGTTATCCATTGATAAGTTTGCATGAGACGCAGTAAGACACTGCTCACGCAGTCACTCTCTCCGCCAGTCGCGAGGGTGCCATTCGAATCTTGGCGTCCATTAAATCTCAATAACGCCGAGCAGGCGGCGGACCGCCTCCTCCGGCGCGCTGTCATTACTGATGGTGTGGTCGGCGCGGAAGCCGGCGAAGGCGTCGCTGCGTTTCAGGCGCTGCTCCAGGGAGCCGTCGCTGCCGCGGGCGCGGCCGGCCAGCCGTGCGGCGAGGACGTCGGCCGGCGCCGTCACCAGGACCGCTTCGACCTTGGCATAACGCGCGCGCAATTCATCGACGATGCCGCGCGAGACATTGCAGACGACATTGCGGCCAGCGCGAATGTCGTCGTCGATCTGGACCGGGATGCCGTATTTCAAGCCATGCGCTTGCCACCAGAAAGCCAGTCCGCCGTCCTGCACGGCTCGCTCAAAGGCGGCGTCGTCGAGCGTGTCGTGATCTTCGGCGGACGACGCCGCGCGGGTGACGATGCGGCGCGGAAACACGATGGCCGGATGGCCGGTGCAAGCCTCTTTCGCGCCGGCGATGATCGTATCCTTGCCGGCGCCGCTTGGCCCGACGACCACAATGAGCCGGCCGGGCCCGATCATGCGACGCGCCGGCCGCCGCTCCAGACGCTGCGCACGGCGGAGCCTTCCGGCGCGGCATGGACGCGAATGACATCGGCGCGCTTGCCGACGGCGATCTCGCCGCGGTCGGTGAGGCCGACGGCTTCGGCCGGCGTCTTGCTGACGGTGCGGATCGCGGCCGGCAGGTCGTAGTTCGGCGCGGTCTGCGGCAACATCAAAGCCGCGATCAGCAGGCTCGACGGCACATAGTCCGACGACATCAGATCGAGCATGCCCGCGCGCGCGAGATCCGCCGTGGCGACATTGCCGGAGTGCGAGCCGCCGCGCACCAGGTTGGGCGCGCCCATCATCACCTTGATGCCGCTGGCATGAAGCGCGGCGGCGGCGCCGACATTGGTCGGAAATTCGGCGATCGACACGCGGTCTTTGATCGCCTGTTCGACGTGCTCCGCCGTGGTGTCATCATGGCTGGCCAGCGGCGTGCCGTGCCGGCCGGCAAGTGCGACGAGGCCCTTGTAGTTGTCGACCGCATATTTCTCGGCATGCGCGATGCGCCGCCCGAACATCTCGTCGAGTTCGGCTTCGGTCATGCCGCCGCTCTTGCCGCGATAATATTCGCGCAGCTTCTGCGGGTCCTGAAACTGGCGCTGGCCCGGCGTGTGGTCCATCAGCGAGACCAGGCGCACGTCCGGCCGGTTGATGAGTTCGGCGGTGTCGTCGACCACATGGGGCATCGGCACTTCGCAGCGCAGATGCAGAAAATGCTCGATACGCAGCAGTCCGGCGGCACGCGCGCGGTCGATCGCGCCGGACAGCATCGCCGGCTGGCCGTCGACGCCCTCGGCATTGCCTTCCTCGCGCCATACCCGCAGCGAATCGAGCACGGTGGTGATGCCCGAGGTCGCTATCTGCGCGTCATAGGAGACGACGGCTGACACCGCGTCCCACTGCACCTTCGGCCGCGGCTGGATATGCGCCTCGATGTGGTCGGTGTGCAGTTCGACAAGGCCCGGAAGCAGCAGGTCGCCGTCAAAATTCTCGCCACGTTCCGGTGCGCGCCCTTCGCCGACTTCGGCGATCAGGCCATTATCGACGACGATATAGCCGCGCTCGATCACGCTGTCGGAAAGGACGATGCGGGCGCTCTCGATAATCACGGTGTTCGTCATACGCGCCTCAAGCCGCCGTTGCAAAATGAGTCACATCGACGGCGGCGTCGGCGATCTGTTCGCGCACGGCGTCGTCATGCACGATGGCGACGATAGCGGCGCCTTGTTGTTTGCGCTCGCGGATGATGTCGACAACGACGGCGCGGTTGTTGGCGTCGAGCGAAGCGGTCGGCTCGTCGAGCAGCAGGATTGGGTGCTCCGGCAACAGTCCGCGCGCCAGATTGATGCGCTGCTGCTCGCCGCCGGAGAATGTCGACGGCGGCAAGCTCCACAGCCGCTCCGGCACGTTGAAGCGCTTGAGCATGGCGGCGGCGCGGGACGTAGCCTCGTCGCGGGCCACGCCTTTGCTCATCAGCGGTTCGGCGACGATGTCGAGCGCCGAGACGCGCGGCACTGCGCGCAGGAACTGCGTGACGTAGCCGAGCGCGCGCTGCCGCACCGACAAAATCTCTCGCGGCGCGGCCGCGGCGATATCGACGGTGCTGCCGCCGGCGGAGACGAGGATGCTGCCTTCATCGCAACGGTAATTGCCATAGATCAGCTTGAGTACTGATGACTTGCCGGCGCCGGACGGCCCGGTAAGCACGACACATTGTCCGGGTGCGGCGTCGAACGTGACGTTGCGCAGCACCGGCAGGCGCAGGCCGCCTTGCAGATGCATGGTGAAGGTCTTGGTCACGTCGGTGAGCGCGAGCGCATTCATGGCTGTCTTCATGCCGGCAGGATCGAGGAGACGAGCAACTGGGTATAAGGTTGGTGCGGATCGTCCAATACCTGGTCGGTCAAGCCGGCCTCGATCACCTCGCCGCCTTTCATCACCATGATGCGGTTCGACAGCAATCGCGCCACGGCGAGATCATGCGTGACGACGATGGCGGCAATGCGCATTTCCGATACGATTCGCCGCAACAGGTCGAGCAGCCGCGCCTGCACCGAGACGTCGAGGCCGCCGGTCGGCTCGTCCATGAAGATCAGCCGCGGCGCTGTGACCAGATTGCGCGCGATCTGAAGGCGTTGCCGCATGCCGCCGGAATAGGTGCGCGGCGTGTCGTCGATGCGGTTCTGCGGAATTTCGACGCGGCCGAGCCAGTCGGCGGCGGTGGCGCGGATGTTGCCATAGTGGCGGTTTCCGACCGCCATCAGCCGTTCACCGACATTGCCGCCGGCGGAAACGCCCATGCGCAGCCCCATCTGCGGGTCCTGATGCACATAGCCCCAGTCGGTGCGCAGCAAAAAGCGCCGCGCCGGCTCGCTCATGGTCCACAGGTCCTGCACCGCGCCGTCGCGCATGCGGTACAGAACGCGGCCGGCGGAGGGCTCGATCTGGGTCGACAGCATTTGCAACAGCGTGGTCTTGCCGGAGCCGGACTCTCCGACCACGGCCATGACCTCGCCTTCGTACAGTTCGAACGACGCATCGCGGCAACCGAGCTGGCGGCCGTAATGCTTGGTCAGGCCTTCGGCGATGAGCAGCGGCAAATCGTTTTCCTTGTCTATTCCGCTCATGCCTGCACCCGATCGAGCATGATGCGGAAAGAGAAGCCGTGCCGCTCGAAGCCGAGCGATTCGTAGAAGCTGTGCGCGCGTTCGCGCTTGGCGTTCGACGACAGCACGATCTTGTAGCAATGCTTTTCGGTGGCGCGCGTCATGGCGAAGCGCATCATGGCGCGGCCGACGCCGCGGCCTTGCAGAACCGGACCGACGGCGACATCCTCGACAATGGCCGACGGCGCGCCGAGATGGCCGAGATTGTCCATGATCAGCAGCGCGAAAGTGCCGACGATGCGGCCGTCCTGCTCGGCGACATAGAGTGTGTAGTCCGGATAGCGGGCAAAGCGCGCGAAGATGCGTTCGGCGTCGTACAGCGGGAGAACCGCGCCGTCGTCGAGATCGGGCTGGGCGTAGAGCGCCAGCACGCCGGGCAGGTCGTCGCGCTCGGCCTCGCGGATGATGAGGCTATCGGCCTCGGCGAGGGTTTCAGTCATGAGCGGCCTCCGCTTGCGGCCTGGCGGCAACCGGGCCGTGGCCGGCGGCGCGGCGCTGTTCGCAGAAATCGGTATCCGAGCAGACGAACATGCGGTGGCCCTCGTCGTCGGTGATGACTTCGTCGAGATAACTCTCGGTGGCGTTGCACAGTTCGCAACTGGCGTCGTGGCGATAGGGCTCGAACGGATGGTCGTCGAAATCGAGCGAGGTCACGCGGGTATAGGGCGGGATGGCGTAGATGCGCTTTTCGCGGCCGGCGCCGAACAATTGCAGCGCCGCGCAATTCGACAGCTTCGGGTTATCGAATTTCGGGATCGGCGAGGGGTCCATGACATAGCGGCTGTCGACCTGCACCGGATAGGCATAGGCCGTGGCGATGTGGCCGTGCCGCGCGATGTCTTCGTACAATTTCACATGCATCAGGCCGTATTCAGACAGAGCATGCATGCGGCGCGTTTCGGTTTCGCGCGGCTCTAGAAAGCGCAGCGGCTCCGGGATCGGCACCTGATAGACCAGCACCTGATTTTCATTCAGCGCGGTTTCCGGCACGCGGTGGCGGGTCTGGATCACGGTGGCTTCCAGCGTTGCCGTCGTGGTGCGGACGCCAGCGGTGCGGGTGAAGAACTTGCGGATCGACACCGCGTTCGTGGTGTCGTCGGAGCCCTGGTCGATGACCTTGAGCACGTCCTGCGGCCCGAGGATCGCGGCGGTGACCTGCACGCCGCCGGTGCCCCAGCCGTAAGGCATCGGCATTTCGCGGCTGGCGAAGGGCACCTGATAGCCGGGAATGGCGATGGCTTTCAGAATGGCGCGGCGGATCATGCGCTTGGTCTGTTCGTCGAGATAGGCGAAGTTGTAGACGGGCGCGGTCATTCGGCGGCGTCCTGCATTGGTATTTCAGTTCCGCGTTCGAAGAATTCGGCTTGCAGCTTGCGCAGCAGGCCAAGCTCGGCCTGGAAATCGACATAATGCGGCAGCTTCAGATGCTCGACGAAGCCGGTGGCCTGCACATTGTCGGAATGGCTGAGCACGAACTCCTCGTCTTGCGCCGGGGAGCCTGCTTCCTCGCCCAGTTCCCTGGCGCGCAGCGCGCGGTCGACCAAAGCCATTGCCATGGACTTGCGTTCGCTCTGGCCGAAGGAAATGCCGTAGCCGCGCGTGAAACGCGGTGCCTGCGTGGCCGAGCCGGTAAACTGATTGACCATCTGGCATTCGGTGATGGCGATGGCGCCAAGCGGCACGGCAAAGCCAGCATCCTCGGCGAAAAATTCGATCTCGACCTCGCCGTAACGGATTTCGCCGGCGAAAGGATGATTGCGGCCGAAGCCGCGCTGCGTCGAATAGGCCAGCGCCAGCAAAAAGCCTTCGTCGCCGCGCGCCAGGTTTTGCAGGCGCAGATCGCGGCCGGCGGGAAACGACAAAGGCTCGCGGGTGAGATCGCCGACGTCGCCGGTTGCTTCCGCTTCGCCTTCGATCAGGCCGCTGCCGGCCAAGAGGTCGGCGACGGAACGAAACGTGGCTTCATCGGCGGGCGCGGTTGCGGCCGGGGCGACGTCGCTGTCCGCCGTCAGCGTATGATCGAGCAGGCGATGGGTGTAGTCGAAGGTCGGACCGAGCACCTGGCCGCCGGGCAGATCCTTGAAGGTCGCGGAAATGCGGCGGCGAATATCCATGGCGCCGGTGTCGATCGGTTCCGACGCGCCGAAACGCGGCAGCGTGGTGCGGTAGGCGCGCAGCAGGAAGATCGCCTCGATCATGTCGCCGCGCGCCTGCTTGATGGCAAGCGCCGCCAGTTCGCGGTCGTACAGCGAGCCTTCGCACATGACGCGATCGACGCCGAGCGCCAGCTGGTTGTCGATCTGGTCGAGCGACAGTTCCGGCACATTGCGGTCGCCGCGCCGCTTGTCGGCGAGCAGCGCGTGGGCGTTGTCGATGGCGCGTTCGCCGCCTTTGACCGCGACATACATGTTAGTTCTCCACCACGCGTACGGAACGCGGCAGCGCCGCAATCCGGTCCCCGGCGACGAAAACGAGATCGACGCCGCGCGGATACATTTCGCGGTTGTCGCGAAGGCGCTGGGCGAAATCGGCCGGTAACGGCGTGGCGGCGAATTCGCACGTCGTTGCGATGCCGGGGCCTTGCAGCGTCAACGCCGGGCCAGCGAAGCTTTCGACCTGAATGATGATGGTCGTCGAACGGTCGGGATATTCCTCGCTGCCTTGCGCGAACTGAATAAAGCCGGGCAGGGCCAAGGCATCGGCAATGAGGGCAAATGCCGCTTTGTCGGGCGTGGCGACAATCGGCGCGCCGGTGTGAAAGCGGATCCAGTCGGCAATGGCCGGGGCGGCGGCGAAGGCCGGATCGAACCAGATCGGCGTTTCGTAATCGGCGAGGCTGCGCACCAATGCGGCAGTCGCTTGCGCCATCGGCGCCGGAGCGCCGGCGCCATCGAGTCTGCGCGTTTCGCCGGGGCGCGACAGGCATTCCATCAGCGCGCGAAACGCCGCCTGGCTGGCGAAGGCCATATCATACGCGGGCGCATTCATCGCTCGTCCTCGCCGCGCACCAGAGTGAAGAAATCGACGCGCGTCGCCGCGGTCTGCGCCTGCGCCAATGCGCGGCGCTCCTGCTGCTGTTGCCGCAGCGGCGCAATGACGTGGTCCTCGATCGGTTGACGTCTGGCGTCGTTCTGCCAGAGCGCATCGCATAACGCGGCGAGCCGCGCCTTTTCCGGATCGCGGCCGAACACATAACCGAAACCGGTTTCGCCTGACGCCAGTTGCACCGCGGCGCGCGTCACCGTGGCTTCGCCGACATTGAACGGCGCGCCGCCGCCGCCGATGCGACCGCGCAGCATGACCAGGCCGATTTCGGCGGGACGCGCATCGGTGAAGGCGACATCGTGGCTGACATGGACAAGGCCGCGGGCGATATCCGCCGCCGAGGCCCGCGCCAGCACCGCCATCGCGGCCTGACGTTGCGTCACCGCCGGATCGGAGCCGCGATTGTTGTCGGAATGGACGGTCATAAACCTTGCGCCAACTTGTCTATTCGAATAGACAAGTACGTCTAGCACTTGTCCACTCGAGTAGACAAGCTATAATTCCCGGCCAGTGACGTTATGATGACAGAGGCGACGATGCTCACGAGAACGCCGCGCGGTTCATCCAACAGAGACAGCCTGCTCGCCCGCGGCGTCATGTTGTGGCGCTGTATCGCTGACGACTATGAGCAGACGATTTTGATCGGCAAATACGACAATGGCACGAAGCTGCCGCCGGAATCGGAAATCGCCGCGCGCTACGGCGTCAACCGTCATACCGTGCGCCGCGCAATGGCGGAACTCGGCACGCGCGGCCTGGTGCGCACCGAGCGCGGCATCGGCACCTTCGTGCGCACCGACAAGATGGACTATCCGATTGGTCAGCGCACCCGCTTTTCCGAAATCGTCGCGGCGGCCGGACACGAAGCGGAGGGCCGCTTGCAGGGCCACCGGCACGAGCCGGCCAGCGCCGAAATCGCCGCGCATCTCGGATTGAAGGTGGGCACGGACGTGGTGCGGCTGGAAATTCTGCGCGCCGCCGACCGCGTGCCCATTTCAGTGGCGACGACATGGTTGCCGGCTGCGCGCTATGCCGACGCCGGCAAGGTATTTCGCCGCTTGCAATCGATGACGCGCACCCTCGATCATTACGGCATTACGGGCTACGCGCGGAAATGGACCCGCATCAGCGCCGGTTTCGCCGACGCAGTCGATGCCGGGCGGCTGCGCCTGTCGGTGCAGCGGCCGATTCTGGTGGTCGAAAGCCTCGACGTCACAGGCGATGGCGAGCCGCTGCTGACCACACGCGGCCGTTTCGCCGCCGACCGGGTGGCGCTGACTGTGGAGAGCTGACGGCCTGTCATGCAGGTGTCGCATATGAGTCGTCTTTAGGACGCCATGCCGACAAAACTCTCTCTCACGCCTTTGGTCGATCCGACCGCGTCGCTGTCGTCGGTCACGCTCGGCGCCTACACCGAGGTGGGCGCGCGCACGACGCTGCAGGAGGTGACGCTCGGCGACTACTCCTATGTCGTCAATGACAGCGACATCGCCTACGCGACCATTGGCAAGTTTACCTCGATCGCGGCGATGACGCGCATTAATCCGGGCAACCATCCGATGCAGCGCGCCAGCCAGTCACATTTTACCTATCGCGCCAGCGCCTATTTCGAAGGCGCGCAGGATGACGAAGCTTTCTTTGCCTGGCGGCGTTCGCACCATGTCAGCATCGGTCATGACGTGTGGATCGGTCATGGCGCCATCGTGCTGCCGGGCCGCAATATCGGCAATGGCGCGGTGATCGGCGCGGGCGCGGTTGTGACCAGGGACATTCCGGCCTATGCCATCGCCGTTGGCAATCCGGCCCGCGTGCTGCGGCCGCGCTTTGCGCCCGAGATCGCTGCGCGGCTCGAGGCATTGGCCTGGTGGGACTGGACGCACGCGCAATTACGCGAGGCGCTCGATAATTTTCGCGCGCTGCCGATCGAGCAGTTTCTCGACACCTACGAGCCGGCGGCGCGCGAGCCGGTGCCGCATCTCATCGCCGCCGCGCACTGAGGCTCAACGATGCGTATTCAGGGCGGCCAGACACTCGTTGACGGTCAGTTTGTCGAAGCCGATGTCCGTATCGATGAAGCCGTAGGCGTCATCGATACCGTTGGTGCCGACGGCGGCAAGGACCGTGTCTTCGATGCGCGCGGGCTCTATGTCCTGCCCGGCATTGTCGATATCCATGGCGATGCTTTCGAACGTCAATTGATGCCGCGCCCCGGCGTCGGCTTTCCCATCGATGTTGCGCTTGCCGATAGCGACCGGCAGGCGGTGGCGAACGGCATCACCACGATTTTCCATGGCGTCACCTGGTCGTGGGAGCCGGGTCTGCGCGGTTCCGACAACGCCCGCGCTCTGGTGTCGGAAATCGAAATGCTGCGGCCTGAACTCGGCGCCGACACGCATTGCCATTTGCGCCTGGAGACTTTCAATCTCGACGCGGAAGCCGAAGTGATCGATTGGCTCAGCGAGCACCGCATCGGCATGCTCGGCTTCAACGACCACATGCCAAGCGCCGAGGCGCCGCCGCGTACCCGCAAGATTGCTGAGATGGCGGCACGCGCCGGCTTAACGGTCGAGGCGTTCAATGCGCTGGTCGAGCGGCTGCGCGCGCGGTCCAACGAAGTGCCGGGCGCGATCGCGCGGCTGGCGGCGGCGGCGATTGCTGCCAATGTTGCAACTTTATCGCATGACGACATGTCGCCGGAGCAGCGGCGCTGGTTTCGCGATCTCGGTTGCCGGCTGGCGGAATTTCCGACCACGTTGGAAACGGCGGCCGACGCCGTCGCTGCAGGCGACGACGTGGTGATGGGCGCTCCCAATGTGGTGCGCGGCGGCAGCCATATAGGTTGGATCGGCGCCGCCGACATGATCGCGCGCGGCAACTGCACCATTCTGGCCTCGGATTATTATTATCCGGCGCTGCTGCTGGCGGCATTCCGGCTCGCCGCCGACAATGTTGCGCCGCTCCATGTCGCCTGGGCCTATATTTCGGAGAATCCGGCGCGCGCCGCCGGCCTGCATGACCGGGGCGTGCTGCGTTCCGGCAACCGCGCCGACATTATTCTGGTTGACGCCGCCGATGCGTTGCGGCCGAAGACGGTTGCGGCGATCTCTCAGGGCCGTATCGTGCATTGTATCGACGCAGCAAGATTGAACTGAGCCCCATGTCATGAACGCGATGCCGCGCTATGCCATCTATTTCGTCCCGGCCGCGGACAGCGCGTTGTACCGCTTCGGCGCGGCGGTGCTCGGTTACGACTCCTATACCGGTGAGCCGCGCAGCATCGAGGGCGCCTCGGACGACTGGAATGACATCACGCAGGCGCCGGGCGTCTATGGCTTTCACGCCACGCTCAAACCGCCCTTCGGTCTCGCCGATGGTCATGACGAATCGAGCCTGACGGCAGCCGTCGAACGTTTTGCTGCCGATCATGGCGCTGTCGCGCTCGGCGAATTGCGGGTGAGCGAGATTGGTTCTTTCGTCGCGCTGGTGCCGCAGTCGCCACGTCCGGAAATCCATGCGCTGGCGGAGGCTTGCGTGCGCGAATTCGATCGCTTCCGGACGCCGATGAGCGAGCAGGAACGCCAGCGCCGCCTGACGCCGGGCCTGACCGACCGGCAGATCGTCAACCTGGCGCGCTGGGGTTACCCTTACGTCTGCGAGGATTTTCGCTTTCACATGACATTGACCGGCGCGCTGCCGCTGCAAAAGCGCAGCCGCGCGCTGCGGTTCCTCTGCGAGAAATATGAGCAAGTGCCTGCCGTCACGGCAGTGATGGTCGACCAGCTTGCCGTTGTCCGTCAGGACGAGGCGGCGACGCCGTTCCGGGTCAGGTCGGTTGCTCCGCTGGGCGGTTCAACGCACCGGCCTTTCGCGCAATCCCGCTGATCTGCCCTGATTTTTCGCCGCTGTGGAGAGGGGCGGGTAAGGCGCCGTGCGTTCATCCCAGTGTCACACGCGGTTGTTAGCGATTGTGACAGCAGAGGGAGAGTGCCGCTTGCCATCGCCGATCATGATTGATGCCAGAGGCATCTCGAAATCGTATCAGCGCGGCGTCCCGGTGCTGGACGACGTGACGGTGTCGCTGCGCCGCGGCGAAATGGTGGCGCTGATCGGCGCCTCCGGCTCCGGCAAGTCGACCTTGATCCGCACCATTGCCGGGCTGACGCCGATCGATGGCGGCAGCAACGGCAAAGGTAAGGGCGGCACCATCGAGATGATGGGTGAGGCGATCCAGCGCAACGGCCGTCTCAGTACCAACCGCGCCTTGCGCGCGCGTATCGGCGTGATCTTTCAGCAATTCAATCTGGTGCCGCGGCTGTCTCTTTTGACCAATGTCTGCTTCGGCCTGCTCGGCCGCCTGCCGATCGTGCGCGGCACGCTCGGCCAGTTCAACGATGACGACAAGCGTGTCGCCATGCAGGCTTTGGCGCGCGTCGGCATCGCCGAGCATGCGCTCAAGCGCGCCAACGAATTGTCCGGCGGCCAGCAGCAGCGTGCGGCAATTGCCCGTTCGCTGGTGCAGGGCGCCGAACTTCTGATCGCCGACGAGCCGATCGCTTCGCTCGATCCGGCGTCGTCGCGCCGCGTCATGGATTTGCTGGCCGACATGAACCGCAGAGACGGCCTCACGGTTTTCGTCTCGTTGCACCAGGTCGAGTACGCCTTGAAGTATTGCCCGCGTACCATCGCGCTCAAGGCCGGCAAGGTTGCTTACGACGGCCCATCGAGCGCGTTGACCCCGGCATTCCTCAACCAGCTTTACGGTGCCGAGTCGGAAGAATTGTTTCTTTCGCCTTTCGAACAGCCGTCACACGACGCGGCTAAGAACGGCGCAGGCGAATTGCCCGCCGCCCTCGCGGCCGTGCAGAGGGCCATCGAAATCGAGCGGCTTACCGCCTGAGGGCGGCGCTTCGCTCGCGTGCGACATCGACAAGAAACTTGAAACGCAGTCAGAACAGGAGATGCGATATGCGGAAGCTTGCACTGATCGGCGCGGCGCTGGCCGTGGCGACGGGCCTTTCCGGGACGGTTGCCCGGGCCCAGACCACCGAACTCAATTTCGGCATCATCGCCACCGAGGCGAGCACCAACCTCAAGACTGTTTGGGAACCCTTCCTGGCCGCGATGGCCAAGGGCACCGGCTACAAGATCAATGGCTTCTACGCTTCCGACTACGCCGGCGTGATCGAGGCCATGCGTTTCAAGAAAGTTCAACTCGCCTGGTACGGCAACAAATCGGCGATGGAAGCGTCCAATCGCGCTAACGGCGAGATCTTTTCGCAGTCGGTCGATGCCGACGGCAATCCCGGCTACTGGTCGCACTTGCTCGTGCATGTCGATTCACCGATCAAGAATCTCGACGACGTGCTGAAATGTGACAAGACGCTCGATTTCGGCATCGGCGATCCGAATTCGACATCAGGCTTTTTGGTTCCGACCAGCTTCATTTTCGCCGCCAAGAATATCGACCCGAAGACCTGCTTCAAGACCGTTCGCAATGCTTCGCATGAGGCGAACGCGATGGCGGTGGCCAACAAGCAGGTTGATGTTGGCACCAACAACAGCGAAAACGTTCGCCGCCTCGAAGTCACGGCGCCGGAAGCGCGCAAGAAACTGCGCGTCATCTGGACCTCGCCGCTCATTCCGAGCGACCCGTTGGTCTGGCGCAAGGATCTGCCGTCCGATGCCAAGTCAAAGCTCTATACCTGGCTGCTGAGCTATGGCCGCGTTGGCACGCCCGAGGAAATCGCTTCGGCGCGCAAGGTTTTGGCCGGCCTGCAATGGGCGCCGTTCAATCCCTCCAACGACGATCAACTGCTGCCAATCCGTGTCCTCGAAGCCAACAAGTCGATCATGAAAATCAAGGGCGATGCCAAGCTTACGGCCGAACAAAAGGCCGCCCAGATTGCGCCGCTTGAGGCCGAGATCAAGAAGCATCAAGCCGATGCCGACAAGGCAGAACAGGGCGCCTTCAAGAAGAAGGTGACCGCGTTCATCGAAGCCGACAAGAAGGGCGACCAGGCCGCCCTCAAGAAGATGATCGGCGAGCTCGCGGCGAACGTCTCGAACCCTGCGATCAACTAGCGCTTTGAGAGGGCGCCGGCATCGAAGCCGGCGCCCTTCTTGCGCTTTCAGCCATGACAGACATTTCCTTGCAGAAGCCCGCGTCTCCCGCGATGAACGATCCGATCCCGCGGCAGCCCTTGGCGTCGCGCGTGCGCGGTTGGCTGGGCTGGCTGCTGGTTATCGCGCTGCTGGCCTGGAGCTGGGCGCCGTCCGAAATGTTCCGCGTGTCGGCTTTGTTCACCGACTGGCGCAACATGGCCGAGTTCGGCGGCGCGTTCCTGCATCCGAACTTTCGCGACTGGGAGACCTATCTCAGCGATATGGTGGTGACGATCCAGATCGCGATCTGGGGCACGGCTTTGGCCGTGGTGTTCGGTGTCCCTTTCGCTATTCTGTCGTCGGCCAATATCTGTCCGGTCTGGATCGTGCAGCCGGTGCGCCGCCTGATGGACTCCTGCCGCGCCATCAATGAAATCGTCTTTGCGCTTTTGTTCGTGGTCGCCGTCGGACTCGGACCGTTTGCTGGCGTCATGGCCTTGTTCATTCACAATCTCGGCGTGTTCTCTAAGCTTTTCTCCGAAGTCGTCGAATCGGTCGATCCACGGCCGGTGGAAGGCATTCGCGTCACCGGCGCGGTGCGCGTGCAGGAGGTCATTTTCGGAGTCATTCCGCAGGTCATGCCGCTGTGGAGTTCCTTCACGTTGTACCGGCTGGAAACCAATGTCCGCTCGGCGACCACGCTCGGAATCGTCGGCGCCGGCGGCATCGGCCAGACCTTGTATGAAAGCATCCGCAGCTTTCAGTACAGCCAAACCGCAGCGCAGATCATTATCGTCGTCGTCACCGTCATGGTGCTGGACGTGATCAGCGCCCGAATCCGCAAGGCGCTGGTTTAGTTCTCTGCGGCGCCATGGCGCTATTTCCGGGGTATCCCGCGGCCGGCTTCCTGCTATGTGTCACATCCCGGTAGGTGATATGGCTGTTTTCTGAACAACTCCGGTTTCAGGCTATGCCAGTCCTTCATGGCCTGCAAGGGTGTCTTGCTGCCCAAGGCTGATTGCGGAAGCTGCTGGTTGTAAAGCAGCACGTAACGATGC
>CAMBQQ010000101.1 GCA_945870035.1 Rhizobium sp. Q54
ACAGGATCGAGAATATGTTCGGCAGGCTCAAAGACTGGCGACGTATCCATACCCGTTACGACCGATGCGCCCACACCTTCATGTCAGCAATCTGCATTGCTGCAGTCGTCATCTTCTGGCTGTGATCAATGAGTCCTGACCCTAGGTTCGATTAACCATAAGCTGCCGTGAGCTTTCGCTACGGCGTTTTGCGCGAATTCTCGCCGGTTCATACCGAGCCAGCCTTGCTCGAATGACCCCGGCAAACCTGAAAGGTCACGACATGTCATCGGATATCACCCTCTCCGCCGGCGTCCGGGCGAATCTGCTTTCGCTCCAGAACACCGCGCAGTTGATGCAAACGACGCAAAACCGCCTCGCCACCGGTAAAAAGGTCAACTCGGCCCTCGACAATCCGTTGAACTTCTTCAGTTCGGCCTCGCTCGGCGCCCGCGCCAGCGATCTGAGCAACCTGCTCGATTCAATGTCGAACGGCATTCAGACCATTCAGGCCGGCAATAACGGCATCACCGCCGTCACCTCGCTGGTTCAGCAGTTGCAGGCGACGGTGTCGCAGGCGCGTTCCGACGCCTCGGCCGGCAGCGTTACTCCCGGTACGGCGCTCACCCTTTCGGCGGCGACCAACTCTTCGAACTCCGCCAACAACAAGCTGTCCTTCAGCGTCGCCAACGGCGTCTCGGTCGATATCAACGTCGACGGCGGCGTCACGGCGGCGACTCTCACCGGCACCACCAACCCGGCTACTCTGGGCACCGGCGGCACTGGCACGATCAACATCTCCAGCGCCGACCTTAACGGCGGTGCGGCCGTGGCAGTCAGCACGCTCGTCAACGGCGACACGATGGCGCAGGTCGTGACCAAGATCAACGCCGCGTTGGTCGCTGCTGACGCCAATACGACAGTTGTCGCTTCGCTGGATTCCACCAACCATCTGATTTTGACCAACACGTCCGGCAACAACGTCTCGATCGGCGATGCGGCCGGCAACGCGCTCGGCACCACCGCCGCCCTCGGCCTCACCAACGGTCAAACCTCCACCGACGGCGTGGTCGGCACGCCGCTCACCGTCGACCAAATCGTCGCGGCGGTAAACAGCCACGCCAGCCTGGCCGGGCAGGTCAAGGCATCCAAATCGGTTGGCGGCTTCCTGACGCTGCAAAACCTGACCACCGCCGCGGTCGACGTCACCGGTCTGACCGGCGCCGCAGTGACCGGCGCGGTCACCGACACGCAAACGCTGGCGGCCGGCGCCGGTGGCGGCCTGAGCTCCGTGCGCCAGAGCCTGTTGAACCAGTTCAATTCGCTGCGCAGCCAGATCGACAAGGCCACGGGCGACTCCAGCTACAACGGCGTCAACCTGTTGAACGGCGATACGCTCCGGCTGAACTTCAACGAAAACGGCACCTCCTCGATCGACGTCCAGACCAAGGATGCCGCCGGCAACAGCTTTGCCATCAACAGCACCAATCTCGGCATCGACGCCGCGACGTCCGGCCAGTTCGTCGACAATGCCCAGCTCGATACGCTGAGCGCCGACCTGACCAGCGCGTTGACCACGCTGCGCACCCAGGCCTCGTCGCTCGGCTCGTCGCTCTCGGTGGTGCAGACCCGCCAGGACTTCACCAAGGCGATGATCAACACCCTGCAGACCGGCGCCGATGGCCTGATCCTGGCCGATACCAACCAGGAAGGCGCCAACCTGCTCGCCCTGCAAACCCGCCAGTCGCTGTCGACCACGGCGCTGTCGCTGTCGGCCCAGGCCGATCAGGCGGTGTTGTCACTGTTCCAGTAGCCGGAACCGCCGAATAAGGCACTCAAGAAACAGCGAACGGCGGGGCCTGGCCCCGCCGTTTTTCTTTGGCGCGCGCCGGATACCGGCTAAGACCAGTGCGTTAATATCGCACCGCAGCGAATCGCGTTGGAGACGAAGCCATGCCATTGAAGGTCGAGCTCAAGCCCGGCGAACGCATTCTCATCGGCGAGTGCGTCATCACCAATGCCGGCCACCGCGCCCAATTCGTCATCGACGGCAAGGTGCCGATCATCCGCGAAAAAGACATCATGAGCGCGGAGGAAGCCAATACCCCCGCCAAGCGAATCTACCTGTCCATTTTGTTGATGTACACGTCGCGAGACGCCCGCGACCAGCACCCGACCTACTTCGCGCTGGTGCGCGACCTGGTCCAGGCGGCGCCCAGTACATGGCCGCAGATCGAGGCTATCAATAATCAAATCTTAACGGGCAATCTCTATAAAGCCCTGAAGCTGGCGAAACAATTGATCACCTATGAGCAGGAGCTGATAAGCGATGACGCAAGCGGCGCAGGCATACGGTAAAACGGCGACGAGAACCGCCAGTCCGCGCGATTTGGAGGCCGATCTCCTCCTGCAAGCCGCCTCGCAATTGCAGGGCATCCGCGACTCGTGGGCGTCCAAGCACTCCGAACTCAACGCTGCTTTGACCAATAACCGGAAATTATGGTCGCTCTTGGTGGCGACCGTCACCCGCCCGGACAACCCGCTGCCGGCTCCCATCCGCCAGAACGTCGCCAATATCGGCATCTACGTTTTCAAACAGACGCTGACGGCGATGGCCAATCCGAAGCCGGAACATCTCGGCGCGCTGATCAACATCAACCGCGAGCTGGCCTCAGGCTTGCGCGGCCGCGCTTAGAGCTCCCATCCCATTTGCCAATACAAAAGGCCGCGGCACGAACCGCGGCCTTTTCGCATTTCAGCGTCTATCAAGCGGCGCGCTATCAATTCATGAAGTTGACCAGGCTGGTCTGGTACATCATCGAGGTGACCTGCATGCTGGCTTGCAGCCGCGTTTGCAGCGTCAAGATGGTCGCGCCGACATCTTCGTTGGAGACACCTTCGATCTGCTGCAAATAGTCGGCCATCGTCGCAGACTGTTGCTGGTGGCGCGTCTTGGCGGCATTGATCGACACCTGCGCGCCGGCGAGATCCGTCCGGATATCCGCCACGCTCTGTACGCCAGCACTGCCGGAGAGATTGGCTGTCAGCCGCGAATTAAGCGCCGCGCTGAGTTCGCCGCCATTCGGATCGGTCGGCGAAATCGTCACGGCGGCCAACGTCGCCAGGTTCTGCACCACCGTACGCAAACCCTGCTCATTGGCGCGCACGCCATAGCCGACGACCAGGTTCGGATCGATGCGCGCGGTCGAGGTGCCGCGCGCGGAATCGGTGCCGGCCTCGCCGGTGTACCAGATGACCGTGTCCGCCGAACTGCCGGTAGTCATGGTTGTCGCGCTATCGAAACCCGGCCCTGTCACGCGTTGCGGCGGATTGTCGAAGAAATCGTTCGAGGCTTGCACCGCCGACGCCGCGGTCAAAGCGGTGTCAGCGAGCTTGCCAATCGCGGTGTTGAGCGAACTGTTGAGATTGGCCGCGGTCGCGGTGCCGTCGGCGCCGATCAGAAACTGATTGTCGCCGGGCGGCGTCGTTGTCGTCGCCGTCATCGTCAAATTCGTCGTCGAGCCGTCGGGCAGCGTGAAGCGCAGGGTGACGCTGTCACCGACATTGGGCACGCCGCCGCTCATGTCGACCGACATCGCCGGCGGCGAACCGGCCGGACCGCTCACCGTCGCATTGGTCAGCGAGGACGAGATCGACGCCAGCTTGAAACCGAAAGGCGACAGCGCATCTTCCGCAACTTCGACCGAGGTCGCGGTCGGTGAGGTGATGGTAAGACGGCCGAGGCCGCTGGCGCCGAGATCGGCCTGATTGCGTTCCGAGATGATCTGCTTGAGACCGGCTTGCGCGCCATTGCCATTGAGGATGTGATCGTAGCTCGCGACCGCGGGCTGGTCGGTGGAGCGCCCGGAAAACAGATAATGATCGCCGGCCTGGGTATTGAGCAGGCTCAGCGTTTCGTCGAGCGAAAACTGGGCGGTGGTCTGCGCGGTGCTGGCGCCGATCGCGCCGGAGCCATAGGTGCCCTGCATCATCGCGGTCTTGACCGAATTGCTGATATCCGAGATGCGGCCGAGCGAGGTTTGCGCGACGTTGACGCGGGTCTGCACCTGATCGGCGGTGGCGTCGAAGCCGGTGATCGCCGACAATTGCGCGCGCAGGCCGACCGTGACGCCGCGGTCGAAGCCAAGACCGGCGTAAGTCGCCGATTTCTTGCCGGTGCTGAGCTGGCGTTGCAGATCGTCGAGGGTCTTGCGCAGATCGACCAGTTGCTGGATCGCGGTCGCCGGTTTGCCGCCGATGGATGAAATGGCCATTTAAGTCCTCACAACTGCATCAGCGTGTCGAGCATATCGCGCACCGCCGACAGAACACGGGCATTGGCTGCGTAGGCATTTTGCAGCGCCAGCAAATTCGCCATTTCTTCGTCAATATTGACGCCCGCGGAATCGTCAAAGCGTTGTTGCAACGCCGACAGCACGACATCCTGGCCTTGCTTGAGACTGGCGGCGGCGTCGGCGTTCTGGCCCTGCACGCTGATGACCTGGCGCAAATAGGTCGTGATCGTGCCAGAGAACGGCGAACTGGACGAGCCAATACCGGTAGCCGCCGAGAATTGCTGCGCGGTGCCGTTGAGCTGCTGGTAGAGGAAGTCCGGGCGGCGGCTGTCGCCGGCGGCGACGCCCGTGCCATAGATGACGAGTTTGGACGGATCGTCGACCAGCGCGGCATTCAGCGAAATGCGGCCAGCCAGGCCGACGCTCTGCGAACCGGCGGCTGTAATCGCGCCGGAGAATATCTTGGCGCCATCGATGAAGAACGGCATTTCGCTGCTGCCGCCGTTGAAAGCGGTCGCCGTCGTCGTCGTAGAAACCCCATTGACCGTGATGGCGTTGCCGGCGCCGTCATTGAGCACGCGGAGCAAACTGCCCGAAGGATTGGACGCGACCATGCCGGTCGAGCCGATGGCGCTGGCGATCTGGCCATATACCGCGCTCAGGCCGCCGGAAAAGTCGATGCCATAGACCTTGTCACCGGCCGAAGCCGTCACGTCATCGGACAAGGGCAACACCGACGAATCGTCGACGCGGATCAGATTGATCGTGCGCGGCGTGTTGGTCAGCGAGTCGGTATAATTGATGGTGATCCGGTTGCCGGTCGACAGGCCGCTGATGTCGATATCGAAGCCGCTTTGCGGGCCGACCGTCACTGCGGCGCCATCAGCCGTTTTATCGGACAGCGCGCTCGCCATGGCCGCGGCCATGGCGTCGAGCTGGGTCTGCGCCTGCACCAGATCCTGATCGCGCATCTGGACATAGGCGGCGATCTGGCCGGAACGGATCGCATTGGTGTGGATCAGGTCGACCTTGCTGCCGTTGGCCGACGTCAACTGGATGGTGCCGACCGCCCGCACATTCGGATCGGCGCTCCACTGGGTATTCGCCGACATCGTGCCTTGCGGATCGAAACTCAGGACCGAGGCCGTGGTGCCGACCAGTTGCACGCCGGAATTCGTATAGATCGCCACCTGATTGTTGTCGTTGGCGATGATGTTGATGTCCATCAACTGCGACAGCCTGTCGATATAGGCGTCGCGCTGGTCGTACATGGTAACGGCGGCGGCATCCATGTTCGGCGAGGACGCGATCTGCGCGTTCAGCGCGGCGATGTGCTGCATCGCGTCGTTGGCCTGGCTGACTGCATCGGAAATGCCCAGTTCCGCGTTCTGCCGCAAGCCCTGAATGCCGGTGCTCATCGTGTTGAGCTGCTGCGTCAGCAATTGGGCGGTACTGACAACAGCCGAGCGCACCGCGGTGTCGTCGGGACTGCTCGACAGCGACTGCAACGCTTCGCTGAAATTGTTGAAGGCGGTCTCAAGCGTGGCATCGGAGCCGGGCGCGCCGTAAACCGCCTGCAATTGATCGTAGAACTGCGATCGCGTCGTGGCATAGGCGGCGCCGGAATTTTCTACCCGGAGCTGGCGCTGCACATATTGATCGAGTTCGCGCTGGATGGCGCTGATGCGCACGCCGATGCCGGTGCCGCTGCCGGACACCGCGACCTGGTTGACCGATTTGCGGACATAACCGGCAGTGCCCGCATTGGCGACGTTTGCCGACACGAGCGCCAGCGAGGACTGGTTGGCCTTCAGTCCGGAGATAGACGAGATAAGCGCCTGAGTGAGACTCATGGCCGCACGCCGTTCTTTCTATCGGGTCCGTCGCGCACTGCGACGGACTACCGGAGCATGTTCAGGAGGTCCTGAACCATCTGGTTGGTCGTGGTGATGACCTTGGTGTTGGCGGAGTAAGCCTGTTGCGTCACGATCAGCTTGGTGAACTCGTCGGCGATATCGGTGTTCGAGCCCTCGAGCGACGAGCCGATGATCTTGCCTGGCGCGCCATAGGTGGCGACGCCGGATTCGGCGGTCGCCTCGAAAGCGCCGCCATCGGACCGCTTCAGCATGTTGGCGCCGGAGAAGGTGGCGAGCGTGATCTCGGCGAGATCGATGGTGCGGCCGTTCGAATAGGTGCCGGTAATGCGGCCCTTGTCGTTGACCGCAACCGACTGCAACTGTCCAGCGGCGTAGCCGTTCTGCTGCATCAGGTTGACCTGAACGTTGCCGTTCGAGTCGGCGTATTGGGTGATGCCGCCGGTGCTGTGCACCATGCGGACGTCACCGAGGATCACCCCATTGACGGTCACGTCGTTCAACACAACCGCGTTCACAGCCGGGCTAAGCTGACCGTTGGCGGTGAAGGTGTAGTCGATACCGACGTTCTGCCAGGCGGCGTCGGCGCCGGTGGCGTTGGCATCGGTCTGGTAAAACAGGTTCCACTTGTCGACATGGCCGCTGCCCAGCGCCGAGGTATCGACCTTGGCCCAACGCAATTGCACGTTCACCGCCGAACCCGATGTATCGTAGGCGGTGACTGCGCCGCCGGCGACGCTCGACGACAGGAACGAGGTCACGTCCTGGCCGACCACCGTGTTGTTCGACGGCAGAGCCGTCGACGTTCGGATGCCGAAGTTGCGCGCGGTCGCAGTGCCACCGACCACGATGGTATCCGTGGTCGTCGACGACGTGACGGTAATGTCGCCGGTCGCCGGATCGGCGCTGGCGGTGCCGCCGACAAGAGCGCTAAGCGCGGTATTCAAATCGGCGAGCGTGACGACGTTGCCGGCGCCGAAGGTCACAACCAACGGCGCATTCGCGCCGACAGTGAATGTCAGCGTTTGGCCGGTCGCGGCGGCGCCCTGGGTCAGAATGTTGGTGGCGTTGGTGGTTCCAACTGAGACGCCGAGACCAGTCAACAGCGCCAGGGTACTGCCGCCACCGATGGTGATATTGGTCGAGGCGTCGGTGCCGGTCAGGACGAGCTCGTTATCGCTGTTCAGACTGGCCGTGACGTTGGTCGTGCCGGTTTGCAGATTGATCTTGGCCACCACGGCGGCGGCGTTATCGCCACCGGCAATGGCAACCGACGTGCCGTTGATGACAATATTGCCGGCGCTGGCCGACAGCGTCGACAGATCGGCCGAACCGGTCATGACCGCCGCTGCGTCGGCCGACATGGTCGCGCCGTTACCGATGAGCTTGGCAATCGCCGGCGCGCCGTTGACCGGGTTCGAGGTGAAGTTCGACGGGTTGAGCAATTCCGAGCCGGGCACGGTCGGGTCGGCATCGATGGTCTTGGGATAGCTCGCCAGGTTGGCGCGATAGTTGATTTCGGAAGTCTGCTGCGCCGGCAGGAAGCCGTTCTGGAACTGGAGCATTTCCGGCACGCTGCCGGCGAGGTTTCCGGTGGTCGGATCGACCGGGATGCCCATCAGATAATAACCGGAGCCGTTGACCAGATAACCGCTCTGGTCGAGCTGGAAGTCACCGCGCCGCGAATAGTTCTCGACGCCGCTGAACGACGGCCGGCCGTCGGCATAACTGTCGGCCTTTTGCACGACGAAGAAGCCGGTGCCGTTGATCGCCATGAAGGTCGGCACCGAGGCGCTCTGCACGTCGCCCTGCACCGTATTGGTGGACCGCGCATTGGCGACCACGTTGCCGGACAATTGTTTTGACGGGATGTTATCCTGGATCAGGTCCTCGAATGAGGTGTCGGTTCGCTTGAACCCGGTCGTTTGCGAGTTGGCGATGTTGCCCGAGATGTTTTCCAGCGCAAAAGCCTGCGCCCGCATACCGGTCACCGCGGTGGTGAGCGCGCCAAAGATACCCATGACAATTCTCCACTGTCGCCCGCGCGGCACCCGAATGGCACCTTGCGCGCACGATCCCGCGGAGAGCTTCGCAATCGCCGTGCCACCGGAATAATACAGTTATTTCAATTACTTAACAAAAAGCGGCGGCCTTGGAAGGCCGCCGCGTCATGCCGTTTCTGCCGTTTCCCGGCATTTTTTGCCGGGACCGATACTCAACCGCAGCCGCAGCCGTTGCCGGTTTCGGCCTTCGATTTCTCGTCGGCGGCGCAGCAAGCGGTGGCACCGGGGGCCGGTGCGCCGCCACAGCAGCCGGCCGATTCCGCTGGACCGGCGGACACGTTGCACACGCCCGTTTCCGGCAGAACCAGTTCGACCCGCTCGGCGGCGGCGCGGTCGCCGGCAATGTCGGCGACGATGGAGCGGACCTGCTCGTAGCCGGTCATCATCAGGAAAGTCGGCGCGCGTCCATAAGACTTCATGCCGGCGATGTAGAGCCCGGGCTCAGGTTGCGCCAGTTCGCGCGCGCCATGCGGCCGCACCGTACCGCAACTGTGCTCGTTCGGATCGATCAATGGCGCCAACGCTGGCGCGCATTCCAGCGCCGGATCGAGCGCCAGGCGCAGCTCGCGCAGGAACGAGAAGTCCGGGCGAAAACCGGTGGCGACCACAAGTTGATCGGCGACGACCGCGCGGCCGCAACAGGCCGAGCCGGTGCCGATGCGCAGTTGTTCGCCGACCTTGTCGATGCGCGACACGGCAAAGCCGGTTTCGATCTTGACCTCGCCGTCCGCCACCAGCCGGGCGAATTCCGCGCCTAACTCACCGCGCGCAACGAGCTTGTCATTGGCGCCGCCGCCGAACGCCTTGTTCGGATTGTCGCCGCGCAACAGCCAGATCGGCTGCGTGGCAGGCGCTTCGCGCTTGAGACGAACCAGATCAATCAAGGTGCCGATCGCGGAATGGCCGCTGCCGATGACCGCGACGGCCTTGCCGGCATAACGGGCGCGGTCGCGGCCCAGCACATCGGGCATCGCATAGGCGATATTGGCTGCCCCTTCGGCTTTTCCGGTCGCCGCAATGCCATTGCCGCCGGCCGGATTGGGCGACGACCAGGTGCCCGAGGCATCGATGACCGCATCGGCGCGCAAGGTCTTCGGCCCGGCGCCGTTCTGGTAACGGATTTCGAACGGCGCCTGTTCGCGGCCTTTGCTCTTGACCTTGTCGTAGCCGACCCGGCCGATCGCGGTGACGCGGCTCGACGTGTGAATATGGCCGCGCAGCGCGGTCCGATTGGCCAACGGCTCGATATATTGCGCCAGCAGTTCCGCGCCGGTCGGATAGACCTGCGGATCGGGCGAATTCCAACCGCTTGACGCCAGCAGGCGCTCCGCGGCGCGGTCGATATTGTATTCCCACGGCGAGAACAGCCGCACATGGCCCCACTGCCCGACCGCGTGACCGGCCGCAGGTCCCGCCTCCAGCACAATCGGGTTCATGCCACGCTCAAGGACATGCGCGGCGGCGGCCAGGCCGACCGGTCCCGCGCCAATGATGGCGACGGTCTTTGGCTGCTGCGTCATCTGATCCATCCTTCTAGAAACATCGAATAACCGATCAAACAAAAAGGCGCCCTAAGCCGCCTTTTCCTTCTTGCCACGCACCGGCACGCAGGCGCCGTCGGCGCAGCATTCCGCCACCAGGAAATCCACCAGGCCGCGCATCATGTCGTAGTCGGTGCGGCAGATCAGCGTCGTCGTCTGGCGCTCCTGCGTCACCAGGCCGACATTGATCAGCGCCTTGAGATGATGCGACAGAGTCGAGGCGGCCAGATCGAGCTTGGCCTGCAATTTACCGACCGGCATGCCGGCGTCTCCGGCCCGCATCAAGGTGCGGTAGATCTGCAACCGGGTCGGATTGCCCAGGGCTTCGAGGCGGGCGGCGGCGGCGTCGTTTTTCATGGGCTACAGAATTGCACAATCGTCCAGCCTTGTCAACAATATTTCCAGAAATATGGAAATATAGGAGAAAACAAAGCCCGTCCTGCGATACCGCGGGACGGGCCTTGCCCTCGTCAGAGGCTGCTCAGCTCGCCGAACTTGCCGCCGGGACAAACGTCATCGCCACGCCATTCATGCAGTAGCGCAGGCCAGTCGGCTTGGGACCGTCATTGAAGACGTGTCCGAGATGGCCCTCGCAGCGGCTGCAATGCACTTCGGTGCGGGTCATGAAGAAAGACCGGTCCGACTTCTCGCCGACCGCGTTCGGCAGCGGCGCATAGAAGCTCGGCCAGCCCGTGCCGCTTTCGAATTTGGTCGAGGCGTCGAACAGGGCTTGCTCACAGCCGGCGCAGGTGAACGTGCCGGCGCGCTTTTCCTTGTTCAGTGGCGAGGTGCCGGCGCGCTCGGTGCCGTGCTTGCGCAGCACATAGAACTGCTCCGGCGTCAGCCGCTTCTGCCATTCGGCGGGCGTGAGCTTCTTGAAATCGATCGTGGTGTCGGTCGTCGTTGCTGCTGTCATGGGTGCTGCCAAAGCTCCTTTGCTGCCAAATGCCGCGAGCGCGCCTGAAGCTGCGCTGGCCATTAAAAAAGTGCGTCGATCGATCTTATCCGAAATCATATCAACCTTCTCCCTTTTTCGGGCCCCAAATCTGCTCGAGCCGCTGATCGCGGCCGCAGTTCCAGCGATAGAACTTATATTTGGTCGGGTTCTTCTTGTAGAAATCCTGGTGATATTCCTCCGCCGGGTAAAACGGCGTGGCGTCGGCGATCTGCGTGTAGACCGGCTTCTTCAATTCCGCCGCGACCTTTTGCTTCGACGCCTCGGCGAGCTTCTTGTCCTCGGCATTGCGCACAAAGATCGCCGAGCGATACTGATCGCCGCGGTCGCAGAACTGCGCGTCCTTCACCGTCGGATCGATGCTGCGCCAGTAGATGTCGAGCAATTGCTGATAGGACACCTTGGCCGGATCGTACGTGATTTCGACCGCTTCGGCGTGGCCGGTCCCGCCGGCCGACACCTGCGCATAGGTCGCGGTCGAGGCCTTGCCGGCGATATAGCCGGATACGGTGGCCAGTACGCCCGGCACCTTGTCGAAATCGGATTCGGTGCACCAGAAGCAGCCGCCGGCGAAAACGGCCTTCTCCTGTGCCCGTTGCGCCTGCGCGCCGCCGGTCGAGACCAAGGCGCCGAGAAACAAAGCCAAACCCAGTATCAGCCGGCGCATGCCGTCCTCCCCTATTGTCTCTTATCGATACGGCTGACACCCCCGAATGGATGCGTTCCGCGCCGGAAACTCTGGCACCAGACATAGTCTGTTTGCGCATGCGTGCCAGTCACTTGTGCATCACTGCGCCATCACGCTTGTGCGAGCGGGCCCTCCCCGCCCGGCTTGCCCGCCGCGCGCAGGCTGCCTAGTGTCATCCCGAAATCAGCGAGGAATGGCATGCGTTTTGACGGCACCAAGGCCTATGTGGCGACCGACGACCTCAAGGTGGCGGTGAATGCCGCGATCGCGCTGGAGCGGCCTTTGCTGGTCAAGGGCGAACCCGGAACCGGCAAAACCGTGCTGGCGCAGGAAATCGCCAAGGCGATCGGCGCGCCGTTGATGGAATGGCACGTCAAATCGACCACCAAGGCGCAGCAGGGCCTGTACGAATACGACGCCGTGTCGCGCCTGCGCGACAGCCAGCTTGGCGACGAGCGCGTCAAGGACATCCGCAACTACATCAAGCGCGGCAAATTGTGGGACGCCTTCGTTGCCGAGGAGCGCCCCGTGCTGCTGATCGACGAGATCGACAAGGCCGACATCGAGTTTCCCAACGACCTGCTGCTCGAACTCGACCGCATGGAGTTCTTCGTTTACGAGACCGGCGAGACGGTGAAGGCGAAACGCCGCCCGGTCGTCATCATCACGTCGAACAACGAGAAGGAACTGCCGGACGCCTTTTTGCGCCGCTGCTTCTTCCACTACATCCGCTTCCCCGATGCCGAGACGATGAGCGCGATCATCGATGTGCACTTCCCCGGCATCAAGCAGCGGCTGGTCAGCGAAGCGCTGAAGCTGTTCTATGAAATCCGCGACGTGCCGGGTTTGAAGAAGAAGCCGTCGACCTCGGAATTGCTCGACTGGCTCAAGCTCTTGATGGTCGAGGACATCGGCCCGGAAATCTTGCGCGAGCGCGATCCGAAGAAGCTCATCCCGCCGTTGCACGGCGCGCTGTTGAAGAACGAACAGGACGTGCATTTGTTCGAGCGTCTGGCGTTCATGGCAAGACGCGACGGACGCTGAGGCTTTCCGCGGGCGCGGGGAAAATTCGCAACGCGCTTCGCTAGTCGTCCGCGTTCGCCGCAATCGCCATCAAGCGAGGGCGGTCGCGCACAACGACCCGCTGGCGGCCGCTCTCAATAACGCCGGCGGCTTCCCACGCGCTCATGATGCGGCTCACCGTGTGCAGGGTCGTTGCCGTCATTTCGGCGATGTCCTGCCGGCTCAGCGGAAAATCGATCTCGACTCCCGCCGCCGACTTTTGGCCGGCTTCGTCGACGAGCTTGAGAATCGCGTGGGCGACGCGGCGCTCGACATCCTCGGTCGAAATTTCACGCAAGCGCTGATGGGCGTCCTGAAGCCGCCCGCCAATCATGCGCATGGCATTGGCCGCCAGCAGCGGATGCCGTCCGATCAGTTGGGGCCAGATAGCCGACGGCCATAGCAAGGCGAGGCAATCCACCACCGCCGTCGACGTGCCGGGATAGGTGTCGCGGCCGAGCGCCATGGCGACGCCGAAGATGTCACCCGGATTGACGAAGCGCACCACGATCTGCTCGCCGGCGGCCGTCACCTGCGTGACGCGCAAGCGGCCGTGCAGCAGCAGGAAGAAAGAATGCGCCGCTTCAGTCTGGGAGAAGACGACGGCGCCTTTGCCGTAATGCCGCGCATGCGCCGTTTCCAGAATGTCGTCACAGGCCGCCGCCTCAAGTTCCGCGAACAGCGGCAGATCGGAAATCAACGAGCGATCGAGCTTGAGCGTGACGCCATGATCGGTAGGGGATGTGGGCATTCACGTCACCTTAAAAAAGAAAGGGCCGCCGGTCAGCGACCGGCGGCCCTAAGATAGTGTCGTCTCGCGCTTAATGCGACATCGACTGCGCGGATTTCGCCGGATCGTGATCCTTGAACACATCCGGGTTGTCCGGGCCGGTCACTTCAAGCACGCCGGCCAAGCCCTTCTCGACGCGGGACAGCGCATGATCGACCAGCATGAACTTGCCGGGAACGTCGAGCTTGAAATCGACGATGGTGGCGCCGCCCGGCGGCACGGTGACAGTCTGCACGTCCTTGACCGGCGCGCTGGTGACCGAACCCATGTTGTAGACGCGATCGAACATCTCGCCGATGACATGGAAAGAGGAGGTGAAGTTCGGGCCGCCGACGCCGAAGAAGATGCGGACGGTCTCGCCGACCTTGGCTTTCAGCGGCGCCTTCGCCAGCGCCATCGACGCGCCGTTGAACACGAAGAACTCCGGACGTTCGTCGATTAGCTTGTCGTAGCTTTCGGTCAGTTCGCCCTTGGCGCCGATTTTCTGCTCGGTATAAATCTCGCCCTGCATGACGTAATATTCGTGGTCGACTTTCGGCAGGCCGCCTTCCGGCTCGACCAGGATCAGGCCGTACATGCCGTTCGAGATGTGCTGCGCCGCCATCGGCACCGCGCAGTGATAGACATACAGGCCGGCCTTGATCGCGGTGAATTCGAAGCTGCGCGATTCGCCTGGTGCGGCGTCGGTCGCCTTGGCGCCGCCGCCCGGTCCGGTGACGGCGTGGAAGTCGACATTGTGCATCATGACGCTGCCGTCGTCGTTCTTGAGCTTGACTTCAACGGTGTCGCCGATGCGGACGCGGATGAACGGGCCCGGAACTTTCTGGTTGAAGGTCCAGTAGCGATAGGTCGCGCCATCGGCAAGATTGCCGGTGACTTCGATGGTGTCGAGATCGACCTTGAGGCGCTGCGGACCACGCTTGCCGACCGGTGGCGGCAGGTCGGTGGCGTCGCGCACGATCGAAATCGGATTGTCCGACTTCACGGTCTTGCTGACTTTATGCGCGTGCTGCATAGGGCCGCTGGCGGGAATGTTGCGAAAGGTTTGCGCCGTTTCCGGCTGCTCCACGGCGGCGGCGTTGGCGGAATAGGCGTAGGTCGCGGCGGGAAGATTGCTGAGGCCGACGGCCAGTCCGAGGCCGATGAGAGCGGCGCAACCGCCCAGCATGACGCGGTCGTTTCTGTCTTTTGGCAAGCGCATGATTAAAGTTCCTTCTGCTGCGTTTCTTGAGCGGACCTTAGGCCGCGGCAGCAGAGGTTCTTTGCGCTGGGACAAACTCAGCGGCGATCGCGCCTCCGATGTATTACCTAGGTGTTCCATCCCGGATGATCACATAGACCCTCGTCGCTCTGCTTTTTTCATGGCAAGATCGATCCTGAGGGACATTCGAAGCGGGGTTCGGGCATGTTGATCCAACTTCACAGCCAAGCAACGACGACGCCGAAGGTGCGGGCG
>CAMBQQ010000102.1 GCA_945870035.1 Rhizobium sp. Q54
CATCGTTACGTGCTGCTTTACAACCAGCAGCTTCCGCAATCAGCCTTGGGCAGCAAGACACCCTTGCAGGCCATGAAGGACTGGCATAGCCTGAAACCGGAGTTGTTCAGAAAACAGCCATATCACCTACCGGGATGTGACACCTAGATCAAACGGAAAGCCATGGCCGGCGCGGCATCGGCGCCCTTGGCCGCGGACGCCGATGGCTATTCGGCGTAACGATAGAACCGGCGCGACGAATGCGAGCCGGAATAACGCGGCGGCTCGCTGAAGATTTCCTCGAAGCTCTCGTAGGCGCGGGCGTCGCGCCGGGTCACATAGCGCAGCGATTTGCGCGGCCTTGTCTCGACGAAAGCTTCCGCCGAAGGCCGCGCCGGCGCGCGCACCGCCATCAGTTCCTCGCCGCCGCCAATCACCACGATGCGCGTGCTGCTGACGTTCTGCCTGACGAGATCGAACAGCACGGCGGCGTTCTGCGGATGCAGGCGAATGCAGCCATGCGACGCGGGGCGGCCGAGCCGGGAGATTTCAGTGCTGCCGTGAATGGCATAGCCGTGATGGAAAAAAATCGAATGCGGCATCGGCGACCAGTCGTATTTGCGCGAATACCACTGCCGCTCCAGCCGCTCGGGACGATAGCTGCCGTTCGGCGTTCGATAGCCCCAGCGCGCGGTCGACACCGGCCATTGATAACGGGTCCTGCCGTCAACATCGACGGTCAGGCGCTGCGCGGATTTATCGACGGTGATGACAATGCCGGCCTGCGCGGCACTGCCGGCAAAGGTGAAAGCGACGAACATGAACGCCGCCGCAGCAATGGCCAGGCCTCTGGCGCAAGTACCGATACGCATCCGCACACTCCCCCGGCCTCAGTAACCTTGCTTCCTCGCGGTTCTCGAAAGCGATGCGCTTTTGGTTACCGTCCCTTGCCGGTTCCACACAGGATCGCGCTTTCCCGGTGCCCTTGTAAAGCCATGGTTAGCCATAAAAATCATTGCAAATGCTGGCCAAATTGTCGCGTCGCTGTGCCTGGAACCCGACATCCGGCGCTTTAAACCATCGCAAGCGATTAACCTGACAGGACGCGGCGGAGGCGCTAAATCGGAAGCATCATGCTGACCCGGATCGCCCTTTATCTCGGTTTATTGGCCGCGCTGATTGCCGGCGCGGTCGCCGTCGATACTCACACGCTCGACCCGCGCGCCATTATCGGCGCGATGCGGGCGCATGCACAAACCGCGGCGCCCTTGCCGGGCGAGAACACGCCTGCCGACGCCAGCCCGGCTGAGGGGATGGCACAGCCGCTCACGCCCGTGCCAGTCCAAGAGCCTGTACCAGCGCCCGTCCAGCAGCCCTATGTTATCGAGCCGCTCACGCCGCCGCCGGCGCCTCCCGTTGTCATTGCGCCGAAGCCGGTCGCGCCGCCGGTTGTCGTTGCGCCAGCGCCAGAGTTGGCCGCGCCGCCGGTCGTCGTTGCGCCAGAGCCGGCCGCGCCAGTGGTCGTCGCGCCGCCGCCCGAGCTTTCCGCTCCCGCGCCTGTTGTTGTTTCTCCCACGCCGCTGCCGCCGGAAAAGCCTGCCATCGCCGAACCGAAAAACGGCAAAGGCCCGGTCCCGGCCAAGGTGCTGTTCTCAGCCGAAAAGCTGCCGAGCCTCGGCAAGGCCATGGCCATTGGTTATTACCCGCGCGGCTGCTTGCAGGGCGGCGTCGCGCTGCCGGTCAACGGTCCGACCTGGCAGGTCATGCGCGTCTCGCGCAATCGCAACTGGGGCCATCCGAGCCTGGTGCGGTTCCTGGAAAGATTCGCACCGGCCGCCGCCAAGGCCACCGGTTGGAAAGGCATCCTCGTCGGCGACATGGCGCAGCCGCGCGGCGGACCGACGCCGTACGGCCATCGCAGCCACCAGACCGGCCTCGATGTCGATGTCTGGTTCATGCCGATGCCGGGCCACACCTTGAGCGCCGAAGAGCGCGAGAAAACGTCCGCGATCAATCTGGTCGCCGACGACTGGAAGCGCGTCAATCCGAAAACCTGGACGCCGCAGCACGCGGCTTTCATCAAGACCGCGGCCGAACAGCCCGGCGTCGAGCGCGTGCTGGTCAATGCCGCGATCAAAAAGGAAATGTGCCGGGTCGACAGCTATCGCAAGAGCGACTGGATGGCCAAGGTGCGGCCCTGGTACGCGCATCACGACCACATCCATGTGCGTTTGAAATGCCCCGACGATTCGCCGAATTGCCGCGGTCAGCCGGCGGTGACCGATGAACTGGACAATGGTTGCAGCGGCAAGGCGCTCGACCACTGGTTCTCGGACAAGGTGCTCAACCCGCCGAAGCCGACGACCCCGCCGAAACCGCCGCGGCCGCTGACCATGGCGGATTTCCCGCCGGCCTGTCAGACCGTGCTGGCCGCGCCGGAACGCGCGCAGAAAAACTAGGGTCCGCCATTCCACGCGCGCACTGGTGTCCGCCGCCAAAACATGCGATCCGGTGGCCGGAAAATTCCCCAGGCTTCGATCGGAAGAACCTTCATGCAGCTATGCCGTTTCAACGATAACCGTCTTGGCCTCGTCGAAGGCGATCGCGTCAAGGATGTCACCGCGGCGCTGAAAATCCTGCCCGCGTCCCACTATCCGCTGCCCACTTACGACCTGATGATCGCCAATCTGCCGGCAGTGCGAGCCGAAGTCGAAAAGCTCGCCAAGGACGCGAAGACTCTCGCGCTGGCCGATGTCGCGCTGCTGTCTCCGGTCGCCAATCCGGGCAAGATCGTCGCCGCTCCCGTGAACTACAAGAAGCATCTCGAGGAAGCGCAGACCGATCCAGCCCTGCATCACCAGAACAAGATCGCCGAGATCCAGCGCGTCGGCCTGTTCCTCAAGGCGACCAGTTCGCTCGGCGGCGCCAGCCAGGACATTATCATCCGCCATCCGGATCGCCGTACCGACCACGAAATCGAACTCGTCGCCATCATCGGCAAGAAGTGCGATCGGGCGACGCGCGAGAACGCGATGTCGCATGTCGCCGGCTATTGCATCGGCCTCGATATCACCGTGCGCGGCCCGGAAGAGAGATCTTTGCGCAAGTCGATCGACACCTATTCGGTGATGGGGCCTTACATGGTCACCGCCGACAGCGTGAAGACCCGGACAATCTCTCCTTCGAACTCACCGTCAACGGCGAGCCGCGGCAGAAGGCCAACACCAGCGACCTCATCATCGGCATCGCCGACCTGATCGTGTTCGCGTCCGCGTATTACACCTTGATGCCGGGCGACCTGTTGATGACCGGCACGCCGGAAGGCGTTGCGCCCATCGTTCCCGGCGACGTGATCGATGCGCGCATCGACCAACTGGGATCGATGAAGGTCAAGGTCAGGTAGGCTCCGCGACCGGCAGCACGTTGGTATATTTGACCTGCTCGAGCGCAAAGCTCGACTCGATCGAAGCGATGCCTTCGAGCCGTGTCAGCTTGGTCTTGAGAAAGCGCTCATAGGCGGCGAGGTCCGGCACCACCACGCGCAGCCAGTAATCGCGCGGTCCGGTCATCAGGTAGCACTCCAGCACTTCCGGCCAGCGCGCGATGGTCTTGGCGAATTTGTCGAGCAGGTCTTCCTTCTGCTTCTCCAGTTTCACCGAGATGAAGACGCTGACCGGCAAGCCCGCGGCGCGCTGGTCCAGCACCGCGACATAACGCGCAATGACACCGGACTTTTCCAGGATGCGCACGCGGCGCAAACAGGGTGAGGGTGACAGGCCGACCTTGGCGGCCAGATCGTTGATGCTGATGCGGCCATCGACCTGCAGCAGGGCCAGGATTTTCAGGTCCACTGCGTCCAGGGACGGAATTGGCATAAGTCACCTGTTTTTCCTAAAAATATGATTGAATCAACTAACCGTTGGCCAATTAATAACCGGAATTGGCATGCATCGCCAGCGCCTCAGGCCCATAATTGCCGGATGCAAGAGCCGACTGACATCCCCGCCGACAAACTCGCCGCCAGGTTCGCGATCTTGAGCGCGCTGGAACGCAAGGTGCTGTGGCTGGCCAGCTGGACCATTCACAACGCCAACCACCTGCGCGAGAACGCCGACGGCCTGAAAGTCGGCGGCCACCAGGCCTCCTCAGCGTCACTCGCCACCATCATGACGGCTTTGTATTTCGACGTGCTGCGGCCGCAGGACCGCGTCGCGGTCAAGCCGCATGCTTCGCCGATCTTCCACGCCATCCAGTACATGCTCGGCAAGCAGACACAGGAAAAGCTGGAAGCGTTTCGCGGCTACAAAGGCGCGCAGAGCTACCCGTCGCGCACCAAGGACACCGACGACGTCGATTTCTCGACCGGCTCGGTCGGCCTCGGCGTGGCGCAGACTCTGTTCTCGTCGCTGGTGCAGGACTATGTGCGCGCGCATGGCTGGGGCCTCGACCGTCCGGAAGGCCGCACCATCGCGCTGGTCGGCGACGCCGAACTTGACGAAGGCAATATCTTCGAAGCCCTGCTCGATGGCTGGAAGCAGGGCCTGCGCAATTGCTGGTGGATCATCGATTACAACCGCCAAAGCCTCGATGCGGTCGTGCGCGAAGGCCTTTGGGAGCGCTACGAACAACTGTTCAAGAATTTCGGTTGGGATGTCGTCATCGTCAAATACGGCTCGTTGCAGCAGGCCGCGTTCATGGAGCCCGGCGGCGACAAGCTCAAGGCCTGGATCGACAATTGCCCTAACCAGCTCTATTCGGCGCTAGTGTTCGCGGGCGGCGCAGCGTGGCGCAAGCGGCTCAATGACGAGATCGGCGATCAGGGCGCCGTCTCGAAGCTGATCGCGTCGCGCAGCGACGATCAACTGGCCGCACTGATGAACAATCTCGGCGGCCACGATATGCCGGCCGTGCTGGCGGCGCTGCATGGCGCGCATCCGGAAAAGCCGACCTGCTTCATTTGCTACACCGTCAAGGGCTTCGGCCTGCCGATGGCCGGCCACAAGGACAACCACGCCGGCATGATGACGCCGGCGCAAATGGAAGCCTTTCAGGCGGCGATGGGCGTGCGCGCCGGCCACGAATGGGACAAGTTCGAAGCCATCGCGCAGCCGGAAGTCCTGCAGGCCTTCCTCGACAAGGTGCCGTTCGCCGCCGAGAAGAACCGCCGCCTTAGCGCACCGATGATCGAGGTGCCGGCCGATATTACGGTCACTGTTCAGCCGGTCATGGCGACGCAGTCCGGCTTCGGCGCCATCCTCAACGAGATCGGCCGCGCCGACAGCGAGTTTGCGCAGCGCATCGTCACCACATCGCCGGACGTCACGGTGTCGACCAATCTGGGACCGTGGGTGAACCGGCGCGGGCTTTTTGCCCGCGAGATCATGAAGGACACGTTCAAAAGCGAACGTATCCCCTCGACCTTCAACTGGGAATTCTCGCCGAAGGGCCAGCATATGGAGCTGGGCATTGCCGAGATGAACCTGTTTATTCTCTTGTCGGCGCTCGGCCTGTCGCATTCGATCAATGGCGAACGGCTGTTGCCGATCGGCACACTGTACGATCCGTTCATTGCGCGCGGCCTCGATGCGCTGAACTACGCCTGCTATCAGGACGCCCGCTTCATGGTAGTGGCCACGCCGTCCGGCATTACGCTGGCCGGCGAAGGCGGCGCGCATCAATCGATCGCCGAACCGCTGATCGGCATGGCGCAGGACGGCCTTGCCTCGTTCGAGCCGGCCTTCGTCGACGAACTCTCGGTCATCATGAACTGGGCCTTCGCTTATATGCAGAAGGATGGCACAGGCGAGCAGTCCGAGCAGAACTGGCTGCGCGATGAGACCGGCGGCGCCGTCTATCTCCGCTTGTCGACGCGGCCGATCGAACAGACGCAGCGCGTGATGACGCCGGAGCTGCGCAACGACATCGTCGATGGCGCCTATTGGCTGCGCAAGCCGGGCCCGAATTGCCAGGTTGTTGTGGCTTACACAGGCGCCATCGCGCCGGAAGCCATCGCCGCCGTCGGCCTGATGGCGGAAGACCGCCGCGACATCGGCCTGCTCGCCGTCACCTCAGCCGACCGGCTCAATGCCGGCTGGAGCGCGGCGCAGCGCGCCCGCGAGCGCGGCCTCGTTCATGCCCGTTCGCATATCGAGCGGCTGCTCGGCGACCTGCCGTCCCATTGCGGCATTGTCAGCGTCGTTGACGGCCATCCGGCGACATTGGCGTGGCTGGGCGCGGTGCTTGGCCACCGCACCCGCGCGCTCGGCGTCGAGCATTTCGGCCAGACCGGCACCTTGGCCGATCTGTACCGGCACTACGGTATCGATACGAATGCCATCATCGCCGCAGCGCAGGCCATCGCGCCGGGCAGACCGATAAGACATCTCAAAGCAATGTATTGAGATCGGCTTCGATGCCACATAGGCTCAGGTGATCGGAGCTTGCGGGCGCCGAAGCGGCTATTTGTGATCACGGTCACAGCACTGACACAGGCCTGCGCCTAACTATTGAACGCGATCACTAGGGAGTAAGCGCTATGGGCCTCATGGACGTTCTCAACGGCATGCAGAACGGTCCGCGCGGCCAGCGCGAGCCCGGTAAAGGCGGCATGTCGCCGATCACCATGGCGATCCTCGGCCTGCTCGCCTACAAGGCGGTTAAAAGTCTGAGCGGTGGCCAGACCGCTCCCTCGACACCTTCAGCTCCGGCACCGACACAAGCTTCATCCGGTGGCCTTGGTAGCCTCTTCGGCGGTGGCGGACTTGGTAGCGTTCTCGCGGGCGGCCTTGGCGGTTTGCTCACCGGCGGCGCTGCGGGCAGCGTTTTAAGCGGCGGACTTGGCGATCTGGTCAAGCAGCTTCAACAAAACGGCTTGGGCGAGGCCGCCAATTCATGGGTTGGCACCGGTCAGAACCAGCCTGTTGAGCCCTCCGATCTGGCCAAGGCGCTCGGCGCCGACCAGCTCGACGCACTCACCTCTCAAACCGGCCTGTCGCGCGACCAACTGCTAGAAGGCCTGAGCCAGTATTTACCGCAAGTCATCGACAGCATGACGCCGCACGGCCGCCTGCCCACCGAGCAGGAAGCCGGTCAATTGGTTTAAGCGCGCGCAACGAAAGGCCACCGCATGGGCATTCTCTGGATCATAATGATTGGCTTCGTCGCCGGCCTTATCGCGCGATGGATTTCGCCGGGAGCAAACGATCCCAAGGGCTTCCTGCTCACGACCGTCCTCGGCATTGCCGGCGCTTTCGCCGCTACCTGGATCGGCCAAACCCTCGGCTGGTATCGGCCCGATCAAGGTGCCGGCTTTATCGGAGCCACAATCGGCGCTGTCCTTGTGCTGTTCATCTGGAACCGGCTGGTCGCCGCCAAAGTCATCGCCGATCCCGGCAACAGACTTTAGTAAGCAGCCGTTATGTAACGACGTTCAACTACCACCCGCACCAAAAGGGGGCACTATGAGTATCTTCGGAAGGATTATGGGCGCGATTTTCGGCAGCGGCTCGGCGCAGGCGCAGGCATCGCCGACGGCGCCGGCGGCGGCTCCGATGAACAGCGTCGACGTCGCCGAGATCGTCGACAAGGCGGCCGCGTCCAAGGGCGAGAAGCTTGCATGGCGCACATCGATCGTCGACCTGATGAAGGCACTCGATCTCGACTCCAGCCTCGGCGCACGCAAGGAACTCGCCAAGGAACTGAATTATACTGGCGACATGAACGACTCGGCCAAGATGAATGTCTGGCTGCACAAGCAGATCATGGAAAAGCTCGCCGCCAATGGCGGCAAAGTGCCGGACGATATCAAGGACTGATCGACCGACTTCGGCGATCTAGACGCCTCCTTCGGCAACGAAGGAGGCGTTTTGCTTTTAGCGAGCATCCTCCAGCATCATCGCCGCGCCCTTTTCGGCAATCATGATGGTCGGCGAATTGGTGTTGCCGGACGTGATCGTCGGCATCACCGAGGCATCGATGACGCGCAGGCCGTCGATGCCAATGACGCGCAATCGCGCATCGACCACCGCGCGCGGATCGTCATCGCGGCCCATCTTCGCGGTGCCGACCGGGTGGAAGATCGTGGTGCCGATATCGCCGGCGGCTTTCTCCAGCGCCGCTTCGTCGTCGCTGCGAATGCTCTCGCCCGGCAGATATTCGACCGGCGCATATTTGCGCAACGCATCCTGCGCCACGATGGCGCGGGTGACGCGGATCGAATCGGCGGCGACGCGGCGGTCTTCCGGCGTCGACAGATAATTCGGCGCAATCGCCGGGCCCTGCGCCGCATCGGCGGATTTGAGCGTGAGCTGTCCGCGCGACGTAGGCCGCAAATTGGCGACGCTCGCCGTGAAAGCCGGAAACGGATGCAGCGGATCGCCGAACTTCTCCAGCGACAAAGGCTGCACATGATACTGAATGTTGGCGCGGTCTTGATGTGGATCGGATTTGGTGAAGGCGCCAAGCTGCGACGGCGACATCGTCATCGGCCCGCGCCGGCGCAGGAAATAATCGAGGCCCATGCCGGTACGTCCAACCAGCGATGCATTAATCGCGTTCAGGGTCTTGACGCCCGACACCTTGTAGATCGTGCGCAGCTGCAAATGGTCTTGCAGGTTCGATCCCACGCCCGGTCTGTCGAGGACCGTCGCAAGGCCGTGCTGCGCCAGCTGCGCTGAAGGTCCGACGCCGGACAGCATCAAAAGATGCGGCGAGCCGATGGCGCCGGCCGAAAGAATGACCTCGCCGCGGCATCGCGCCGCGCGCAGTTCGCCACCTTGCCGCCAGCGCACGCCGCTGGCGCGCTTGCCATCGAATGTCACAGCCTCCACCAGACAACCCGACTCGACGCGCAGATTCTTGCGTCCCATCACCGGCTTCAGAAAACCGCGCGCCGCCGACCAGCGCCGGCCGCGCCTCTGGTTGACGTGGAAAAAGCCGATGCCCTCGTTGTCGCCGGTATTGAAATCGTCGACCGCCGGAATGCCGTATTGCACCGCCGCCTGGCGGAAGGCTTCGAGGATTTCCCAGGACAGGCGCTGCTTCTCGACGCGCCACTCGCCGCCCGCGCCATGTTCCTCGCCCAAAACGAAATGATCGACATGCTTGCGGAAGAACGGCCGCACGTCGCTCCACGACCATCCCGGCAGACCGAGTTGCCGCCATTGGTCGTAATCGGTCGCCTGGCCGAGCATGTAAATCATGCCGTTGATGGCGGAGCAGCCACCGATCACCTTGCCGCGCGGATAGTTCAGCGAACGGCCGTTCAGGCCCGGCTCCGGTTCGGTCTTGAACATCCAGTCGGCGCGCGGATTGCCGATGGCGAACAGATAGCCGACCGGGATGTGAAACCAAATCCAGTTGTCGCGGCCGCCGGCTTCCAGCAGCAGCACCCGTTTCAACGGATCGGCGGACAACCGGTTGGCCAGCACACAACCGGCCGAGCCGGCGCCGACAATGATGAAATCAAACTCGCCCTCGATGGGCGCGGTCGTCGTCATTGGATGGCGCACTCCTGCCTCAGGTCTACCAGCGCGATCAATACACGCCGATCAATTTCAATCCAGCGACGACGAGCACGAGCCCGAGCGCGCGCTGCACGTAGGTTGTCGCGAATTTTATCCCGAAAGCCGTTCCGACCAAGGCGCCAAGCATGACGGCCGCGACATAGATTGGCAATTCTTCCGGAAGCGAGCGCACCGTCGCCAGGTTTCCAAGCAACCCGGCAACGGAATTTCCGAAAATGAACACCGCCGCCACGCCCGACGCAGTGCGCAGGTCGGACCAGCCGAGAAAAATGATGATGGGCGACAGAAAGATTCCACCGCCGGTCCCGGTCAGGCCCGACAGAAAGCCGATCACGGTGCCTAGCAAGATGCCAATTGCGATGGGCGGATCCCGGAGAACACGATTCTCGCTGAGTTGCCGGGGCCAGAGCAGTCTGACCCCGGCGATGATGAGCACCACGCCGACGATAGGCCGGTAATAATGCCCGGGCAGTTCGATGCCGCCGCCGATGAAGGCAAACGGCAGGGCGCCGAGCATAAACGGCCACACGATGCGCCATCGGAACAACCCGGCGCGGGCGTACCGAATGGACGCGAAGCTCGCCACCAGAATGTTCAGCGTCAGCGCGGTTGGCCGCATCACCGCCGGTGCGACGGAGAACAGCGCCATGAACGCAATATAGGCAGAGGCGCCAGCGTGGCCCACCGACGAATAAAGCGCCGCGCCAAGAAACATGCAGGCGGCGAGAAGCAAGTGAGCGGTGTCTAACATTGGAAACCGATGGCAGCGCAAACGCGCGATTGTGGATTGTCTCGATAGGCTGAGGCGTCCGCTGAGGCCATCGACTCGGCGGTTATATGCGGCCGCTTACGGCAACCACGATCGCCATCGTACCAGACCCGGACCCGCTGTCCATATCGCCGCATTCGTTCGTCGCGGGCACATTGAGGTATGCTTTTTCCATGTTCCCACCCTCCCGAATCGTCTGCCTGACCGAAGAGACCGTCGAGACGCTGTATCTCCTGGGCGAAGACGCGCGCATTGTCGGCGTCTCCGGTTACGCGGTGCGGCCACCGCAGGTACGCAAGGAAAAGCCGCGCGTCTCGGCTTTCATCTCCGCCGACGTGCCGAAGATTCTCGCGCTTGAACCCGACCTTGTTTTGACCTTCTCGGATTTGCAGGCCGACATCGTCGCCGACCTGATCCGCGCCAATGTCGCGGTCCACGCTTTCAACCAGCGCGACCTCGCCGGCATATTCGACATGATCCGCACACTCGGCGCGCTGGTCGGCCAGCCCGGCAAGGCGGAGGTTCTGGCGCACGGGCTTGAAGCGCGTCTTAACGCGGTGCGCGCCCAAGCCGCCATGCTGCCCCGCCGCCCGCGTGTCTATTTCGAGGAATGGGACGAGCCGATGATTTCCGGCATCCGCTGGGTGTCCGAGCTGATTGAGGCCGCCGGCGGCATCGACGTCTTCCCCGAACTTAGCCGACGGAAAAATGCCAAAGACCGAATCGTGTCGCCCGACGCCGTCATCGCCGCCCGGCCGGACATCATTTTCGGCTCCTGGTGCGGCAAGAAGTTCGTGCCATCCAAAGTCGCTGCCCGTCCCGGTTTTGGCCAAATACCGGCTGTCGCCACCGGCTGGCTGCGCGAGATCAAATCAACCATCATCCTACAACCCGGCCCGGCGGCGCTGACCGATGGCCTGGACGCGCTCGCACGGATCGTCCGCGAATGGGTGGAAAACCCGGCCCCGCCCATGCTAGGGTGAATTTCGCCGCGGAAAACAAGGAATTCGATCGATGCCGGTCCAGACCTCGAAGCCCACCCTCGCCGCCCTTTGGCCCGATCTGGCTTTGGTGGCCTTCCTGATCGGCTTTGACGTCATCGCCCGCCTGCTGCCGCATGCCTATGGCTTCCTGCCGATCGCGGCGAGTGGCCTGTTCGCGGCCCGTGTCCTGCGCCTGCCGGCGCTGGCCATCGTCGTCCCGGTCGTGGCGATGATGATCTCGAGCCTCGCCTTCGGCATGGACGACTGGCGCGTCGCGCTGATCGTCTATGCGGCGATCTCAATCCCGGCCATTGCCGGCATTCTCACGCGCGGCAGACTCGGCGCCGTCGGCACCGTGGCGATCATGCTGCCCTGCTCGCTGGCGTTCTTCGCGCTGTCGAATTTCGCCGTCTGGGCGTTCAGCGGCCTGTATCCGCTGACCCTCGCCGGCCTGACCCAGTGCTACGTCGCGGCGCTGCCGTTCCTGCAATACACGGTGGCCGGCGACATGTTCTGGACCGCGGTGCTGTTCGGCGGCTACTGGGCCGTCCAGCATGTGCCCGCGCTGGCCCGGCGCTAGCCAATCCACTTCTGCACGCGCTTCCATAGCGACCTGAAGCGGCCGGGCAAGGTCGCCCGCTCTTCAGGCTCGGCCAGCCGCAGACCCACCATCACGACGCGACCGTTCTCGACCGTATGCGCCAGGAGCGCGACCGGACCGAGTTGAACGACGTCGCCCAGTTTGGCGGCGCGGCCGAGCTTTTCGGTGAACAAATCACTCAATGGCACGTCGATATGGTCGGCGGCGACCTGCAAGCCGTAGATGTCGGCCAGCGCGCCAAGCGCCGCCGTGCCCGGCACAAAGAAGTCGCCGAGCAGTTCCGGCTCCGGCACGCGCGGCGGCGGCATGTTCATGAAGAAGCGGTCGAGCGCCTGCGCCTTTTCTGGCGGCGCCAGCAAATAGACATAGTCGCCGACGCGCACCGGCTCGGCTTCGGCTGGCGTCAAGATCTCCTCCTTGCGGATCACCAGAGTCGGCCGCGCCCAGTTCGGGATGAGGCCGCGCCGAAGATAAGGACTATTGGCCGCCACCGGATAGCCGACGATCTCGCGCGCCAATTGGCCGGGCAAGTCCAGCTCGATGCGTCGCGGCAGCGGATCGCTGCGGACGAATGACATGTCTAGCTTGCGGGCCGACAGCGCCACGGTCCAGCCCTGGATCAAGAGCGACGACAGCACGACCACGAAGGCAACATCGAAATACACGACGGCGCCGGGCAGACCGACCATCAGCGGGATCGACGCCAGGAAGATCGCCACCGCGCCGCGCAAGCCGACCCATGAAATGAACAGCTTCTCGCGCCATTGATAATTGAACGGCGCCAGGCACAGGAACACCGCCGCCGGGCGCGCCACCAGCATCAGCACCATCGCCACCGCGAGTGCCCCAAACAGATTGCCGGCAAGCCGCTCCGGCCACACCAGCAGGCCGAGCAGGACGAACATCACGATCTGCGCCAGCCAGGTGATGGCGTCGAGGAATACGACGACGGAGTTGTGCGCGCGGGTCTGCCGGTTGCCGACGACGAGGCCGGCGAGATACACCGCAAGAAAACCGGACGAATGCACTGCGTTGCCGAAGGCGAACACCACCAGCGCGCTGACCGCCACGAACGGCGCGTGTAATCCTTGCGCCAGCGGCACGCGGTTAAGCACCAGGGTGATGATCCGGCCGCCGCCATAGCCGATGACGCAGCCTAAAGCGGCGTCGCGCAGCAATGTCACCGCCGCCTGCGACCAGTCCATGCCGCCAATGGCAATGATCTCGACCAGCAGCAGCGTCAGGAACACGGCGAAAGGATCGTTGGTGCCGGACTCCACTTCCAATGTGCCGCGTACGCGCGGCCGCAGACGCAAGCCGCCGGCATTGATCAGCAGGAACACCGCAGCAGCATCGGTCGATGCGATAATCGCGCCCATCAGCAGCGCCTCGGTCCAGCCCATGCCGAGCGCGAATTTGGCCACCGGCGCGGTCAAGAGCGTTGTGACCAGAACGCCGAGCGTCGCCAACATCACCGACGGCGCGACGACATTGCGGATGCTGGCAAAGCGGGTGCGCAGGCCGCCGTCGAACAGGATCAGCGCCAGCGCGATGGAACCGACAGTGTAGGCGGCTCCGACATCGTCAAACTTGAGGCCGCCGGGCCCGCCTTCTCCTGCGAGCATGCCGACCAGCAGAAACACCAGCAGCAAGGGCGCGCCGAAGCGCAGCGCGACCAGGCTCGACAGGATGCCAGCCATGACTAGCAGGCTGCCGAGAAGTATCGCGATACTGACGGTGTCGAGCGAGGCCATATCAAACTCGTCATTCCGGGGCGACCGCCGAAGGCGGGAGAGCCCGGAATCCAGGGGCTATAAATTACTGACTGATTTGATCGTAAAGGTCGACCCATTGCGGGTTCGACTGTTCAATTAGTCGCAATTTCCACGCCCGCCGCCATTTCTTAATCTCTTTCTCGCGGAGGATGGCGTTGGTCGGATCATCGTAGATCTCAAACCATACCAGTCGGCCGACATCGTAACGTCGGGTAAACCCTGGTTTTACCTTGTTCTTGTGTTCATAGACGCGGCGAACCAAATCGCTCGTCACGCCAATATAGAGCGTTCCGTTACGATCACTGGCCAGAAGATAAAGGGCACCTCGAACAATAGCGTTTTTGCTGCGTGATCGTTAGCCCGCGCGGATCGGCGGGCAATTGGCAGATGATCTGACGCCGGTGCGGCTCCGCCGTATGCACCCGGCGTCCTGTTGAGGGTGGCACAAGCTGCCTTTTCCCT
>CAMBQQ010000103.1 GCA_945870035.1 Rhizobium sp. Q54
CTCTGCAAGGTCGAACCGCGCAATTACCTCGCCGACGTCATCACCAAAATCGTCAACGGCCATCCCAATAGCCAGATCGACGATCTGCTGCCTTGGGGCTATTCCGCCGCGCACGCCCTCAGGGACGTGGCCTGAAAACATCGCTTACCCTGCAGTTGCTTTGCCGTGAAGCCCATTACCGTGTTCTCACGGTGAGGAACGGCTGAGGATCCGACAAGGCAACGCCGGCAATTTCTTCGCCCATTTTGAGATCATGCACTAAAAGCTCACGGCGCAACCGAGGGGTCCCTGGTGACCAGTAGGTGTTGGGCACTGCATCCTCATCAATCACGTTGAGGGACTGGATGCCCGGTCGGAGCGAGGCGGTAAAATCTGGCGCCGTCAGTGTTTTCAGGTCCAGATCGACCATGACATCCTTGGCGATTTGCCGTCGCTTCGAGACTCGATCTTCAAGGCGATTTAATCGATCCTGCATATCGGCGATCCGGCACTTGAGCCCACTGGCCAAGGCTTGATCGACGAGTGCAGAGCGGATGATCGCCTGTACGATTTCGTGGATATTCGTGAGGCCCTCCACAGTGTCGGCGAGGGTCTGCTCGTCAATGTCGGGGTCGATTTCGCGAATGCGATTGCGGACAGATTTGAAATGGATCGTTGCAAACTCGAGGCTCATGACCGGACCTTACATGTCGTTAAACGATATAAATGACTATAAAGGACTTAATCGCTGGGTCAATCGTTTTTAGACAGAATTGATTAAATTACGAAAACCTGACAAGGCAATGGCATGGTAACCTCAGGACAGTGCAGAGCTGCGCGCGGCCTTCTTGACTGGAGCCAAAACGAATTGGCGGCGAGGGCCGGGATTGGGATCGTGACGGTACGCCAGCTGGAAGCTGGCACCATCGCCCCCCGGCGATCGACACTGGCTGTAGTCAAGCAAGCTTTCGAAAACGCCGGGGTCGAATTCATTGATGAGAATGGCGGCGGTGAGGGTGTCCGTTTGCGCGATCGCAAGCCCTCAAAGCGAGCGCCCTAAAACACAAAACTGGAATGGAAGCTCGGTCGGAGCCGGCGGCAAGCCCGACTTGAGCGGCGCAACAGTAGGACCCTCTAAGTGCGCCGGCTGGACATCTGTGGAGACCGGTCCAGATCGTTCAACCTACGCAAGCAAAGTAGATACATTAGCTCACGAAAGTGAGGTAGTGCCCCGATGCCTAAACTCCCTGCTCCTCCCGCGAATAATGACAACTCAATTTGGCAGCTGTTTGGTCAACCGCCCGTGCTTAAGGGCGAAGATGGCGCCACGTTTAAGGCGCTCCTCAATCGACTCGCGGAGGACCTCGCGCCGATCGGCATCATCGAGCATGGCTGGATTTGGGATGCCGCTTACTTGACCTGGGAGATCAGGCGCTACCGCAATGCCGCGTTGGCACTCCAGACGCTCCACAAGCACCGCGGCCTCAAGATGATTCTTGACACCATCTACGGTAGGGAACAATCGCAGAATGTCGCCGAACGCTGGGCTCTTCGCGAGCCCGAAGCAATTGCCCTGGTCGATGATTTGCTAAAATTGGCCGGCCTGACGATGGAAGACGTTGCGGCGCAAACATTATCAGTTGTCCTTAACGACATTGAACGCCTCGATGGCTTGACGGCGCGAGCAGAAACCCGACGCAATTTATTGTATGCCGAAATTGGGCGTCGGCACGCCACATTCAGCGCCGATTTACGCCGCTCCGTCGGGGGAATCGAGGATGGTGAGTTCACGGAACTCCCTACGTCAGGCAAAAATGCGTCCGGTACCGCATGACAAGCAAACGGAGGCTTCGTGCTAATCGAGCGAATGCACGCTTCAGTACCGGGCCTCGGACGCTATCCGGAAAATCACGTGCCTCGCAAAACGCAAGGCAGCACGGATTGAGCGTACCGATTTCGTCAGAATCGAAAGAATACTCAGAGGAGATTCAGGATTGGGCCAGGAGAATCCTTGATGACCGAGCTAGCCCCGAACTCCGAGAGTTAGCTTTTCGAATTGCAGAAGCGCAAGTTGCTCTCTTGCATATCAGAAACGTACGTCATCTTATTTTGAGCAGCGCGACGACAGATCTGCCGGATTTTTGCTCCGACGAGGCATTCGCGGCGGCAATTGCAAGCTCAGCCGCGCAACTGAGCGCATTGGATCGCTACGAGAGGCGCGCTCTTTCGAGGCGCAAATTTGCAATTAGGGCTTTTGACGCATTTCGAGCAGCTTGCGCTGGCTAGCGCGAATTTCGTCGGCCGACTTGGTCTTCCAATTGATTTCCCCGCCGTCGAAACTCCCCCCGAGCGCAACGTGTTCCTTAGAAGACATCATTTTTCCATCGGGCCCTCTATAGCGGGGTTGAGCGGATCGCGTTTCGTAATTCGCCTTCATCTGGTCCAAAAGCTGCTGAAACTCCCCGACAGTTTCGACAGCCTCATCAATAACAAAGGATTTAGTGAAGCCAAGATTGGCCGGCAACGTGGTCGTCGTCTTGGTTATCTGCCTTTGGCTCCCGGATTCGACGATCTTTTCCGTGGTGACGAATTGTTGCAGAGAGCTTTCAAACATGCTGCGCCGCCCACGCTCGACGCATGCAGGAGAAAGGGCACATGCTTCCAAAAAGCCGGGCTGTGTAAGCTGCCAGTGAAGAATGGCTTTGATCGAAACTCCAATTTCCTCAGCCAACTCGTTGAGGGTGGCGCCTCGTTCGCACATAGCTTTTGCGAGCGCCGCATAATCCGTTTTATAAGATGGCTTCCTCCCACCGGCGGTGAAGCCGTTCCCAAATTCACTTTCTGCGACCCTGGCCTTAATCGCTGCGTGATCATCCGAAACAGCCGGCGGCCGGGCGGCGTGGAAATTGCGCTCGGACACGTCCGTCGCGGAGCGATACTTCGGGTTTTTGAGGCGTTTTTTGCTTGATGGTGGAATGCGCACGTGGACACCTCTCAGGAGTCGCACGTCTTGCGCGTAGTTCATGACTGGTCGACTTATTGCCACAAAACCCGCGACCAAGCGAGGCCGGGTGCATTGGTTTTTCTCTAATCCAGTGTTTTCTACTTGAGCATCGCAACTCACTGATTGGATCCGAGTTGGCGGCGTCCCGGCGTCTTGCTGGGTATTTATTCCTATTCACTCTTCGCGATCATTTTGGCCAAACGAACCCAAAAGACCGGCATGTCCCGAAAACCCATGATTGTGCAGACACATAACGGCTGTGTGCGCGCAATACGGCGAATCAAATGTCCGCCGATGCGCGCAATTTGTACTTAGAGAAAGATGGTTTGATTTGACTGGAGCGGGCGAAGGGATTCGAACCCTCGACCCCGACCTTGGCAAGGTCGTGCTCTACCCCTGAGCTACACCCGCATCCTAGTCAGAAACATGACCATCGGTCATGTCCGTGACCGGTAAAGGCTACCGGCCGCCAAGGGGGTCCGTATGCCAAATGCGGACGGGCTTTGCAACAGCGCAGAATCCGGGGTTATGAACGCCCGGAACGCAAAAGAGCCCCCAAGGTCCCAAAGAACACATATGACCGCCACCCCCGACCAGCTTTTCGCCTATTTGGACGGTTTGGGCATCGCCCACCGCACCATGAGCCATCCGCCTTTGTTTACCGTCGAGCAAAGCCAGGCCCTGCGCGGCCAGATTGCCGGCGGCCACACCAAAAATCTGTTCCTCCGCGACAAGAAACAAGCGGTTTTCCTGGTCGTGGCCGAGGAAGACGCCGAAATCGACCTCAAAGGCCTGCACCGGGTGCTCGGCGCCAGCGGCCGCTTCTCATTCGGCTCGCCCGACCTCCTGCGCGAACTGCTCGGCGTCGCGCCCGGCTCGGTCACCGCCTTTGGCGCCATCAACGACACAGCGGGCCGCGTTACGGTCGTCCTGGACGCCGTCCTGATGGAACACGCCATCATCAACGCCCACCCGCTGGTCAACACCATGACCACGTCAGTGGCGCGCGACGATTTGGTGAAATTCCTCGAAGCGACCGGCCACCTGCCGCGCATCGAGCGGGTTTCCGGGCTCCCGCCAGACCTAAGCTGAATCGGTTGCATTCGAAGCCGGGATGCCCATTTAATCCGGCAAGGAACATTGCAGAGGCGAGGAATTATGCTGGGTTTGGGCGGGGAAACGGCGGCAGGCGCGGCCGACAGCGCGGTCAAGGATGCGACCACGCAGAGCTTCATGAAGGACGTCATCGAGGCGTCCAAGACGCAGCCGGTGCTGGTCGATTTCTGGGCGCCGTGGTGCGGACCCTGCAAGCAGCTGACACCGATCCTTGAGAAGGTGGTCAAGGCCGCCAAGGGCAAGGTCAGACTGGTCAAGATGGACATCGACAAGCACCCGGAAATTCCGGGTCAGATGGGCATCCAGTCGATCCCCGCGGTCATCGCCTTTTCCAACGGCCAGCCAGTCGACGGCTTCATGGGCGCGCTGCCTGAATCGCAAGTGGTCGCGTTTCTCGAGCGGCTAACCAAGGGCAAGATCGCCGACGAAGGCGCCGACCTGATGAAGGCCGCCGAGGACGCGCTCGCCGCCGGCAATGCCGCGGAAGCTGCCGACATCTTCGCGCAGATCCTCGCCGAGGACTCCGGCAACATTCCGGCGCTCGCCGGTCTGGCGCGCTGCTACATCGCCACCGGCAATCTCGAGCAGGCGTCAAAGACCCTGGCGATGATCCCGGAAGCCAAGCACGGCGACGCCGCGGTCGCCGCCGCGCGCGCCGCGCTCGACATCGCCGAGCAAGCCAAGTCGCTCGGACCGATCGACGAATTACAGCAAAAGGTCGCCGCCGATCCGCTCGATCATCAGGCGCGCTTCGATCTCGCGGCCGCGCTGAACGTGAAAGGCGACCGCACCGCCGCCGCCGATCATCTGCTCGCCATCGTCAAGCGCGACCGCAAATGGAACGAGGACGGCGCCCGCAAGCAACTGGTGACGTTCTTTGAAGCCTGGGGTGCGATGGACCCGGCGACTTTGGAAGGGCGGAAGAAATTGTCGTCGATTTTGTTCTCTTAGGAGTTGGGCTGTCATCCATCGGAGCCTGTGGCTCGTATGATGACGCGCGAGGAGTTGCTGCCAGGAGTTCCTAAGATGCCCATGAACGCGGAATATCGCGGCCCTGTCGATTTGCCGGAAGTCATTCCGGTGTTCCCGTTGCCGGGCGCGCTGCTGCTGCCGCGCGGGCAGATGCCGCTCAACATTTTCGAGCCGCGCTACCTCGCGATGATCGACGATGCCTTCCGCGACGGCCACCGCCTGATCGGCATGATCCAGCCGGAAGGCGTGCACGAGGCGCCGCGCGGCAAGCCGGCGCTGTACAAGACCGGCTGCGTCGGCCGCATCACCCAGCTCGCCGAGAGCGGCGACGGCCGCTACATCATCGAGCTGACCGGCGTGTCGCGCTTCCGCATCGAGGATGAACTCAAGGTCAAGACCGATTACCGCCAGTGCAAGGTCACTTACGCGCCGTTCACCGACGATTTCACCCCGCGCAAAGGCGAGGAAGATGTCGACCGCGAAGGCTTGCTGCGCGCGCTCACCGATTTCATGCAGGCCAACGACATGAAGGCCGATTGGGACGATATCGAGCAGGCGCCGACCGAGGCTCTCGTCAACGGCCTGTCGATGATGTCGCCTTATGGTCCGCCGGAAAAACAGGCGCTGCTGGAAGCGCCCGACCTGAAGACCCGCGCCGATCTGCTGGTCGCCATCACCGAGATCGAACTCGCCAAGAAAAACATCGCGGGCGAACCGCAGTTGCAGTAGTCACGGCTGTCGTCCCCGCGAAAGCGGGGACCCATACGCCGTGCCGCAAGCTTTGGGCAAAGCGAAGTTATCTTGTTTCTTCTGTTGTTATTTTCACGAGAGGCCGGGGTTATGGGTCCCCGCTTTCGCGGGGACGACAGCAAATATTTTCTGCTATAACTCCGCACCACCCCGCCGGAGCGTCCCATGCCCACCGACCCCACCACCACCCCGCCCGACCGCCCCGCCGGCAGCGTCGATCCGAAGCTGTTGGAAATCCTGGTCTGCCCGCTGACCAAGACCACGCTGGAGTATGACGCCGCCAGCCAGGAGCTGATCTCGCGCAAGGCGAAGCTCGCTTATCCGATCCGTGACGGCATTCCGATCATGCTGCCGGAAGAGGCGCGGCGGCTGGATTAATTCGCAGCTGTCATCACCCGCGAAAGCGGGTGATCGAGTAAACACTGCCATCGACGTATCTCACCACAGGGAGTACTGGATGCCCGCCTTCGCGGGCATGACAGTGAGTTAGGGAAGGAAACTGCAATGATCAAAATCTGGGGCCGCAACACGTCCTCCAATGTCCAGAAGGCCATGTGGGCCGTCGGCGAGCTGCAACTCGAGCACACCCGCATCGATGTCGGCGGCGCCTTCGGCAAGAACAAGGAGCCGGCCTACCTCGCGATGAATCCGAATGGCCTGGTGCCGACTTTGGAGCAAGCCGATGGATTCACACTTTGGGAATCGAACGCCATCGTCCGCTATCTCGCCAGCCAGCATGACAAGACCGGCGTCATCGAACCGAAGGACCTCAAGCAGCGCGGCCTCGCCCATCAGTGGATGGACTGGCAACTCACCGTCGTCAGCCCGGCGATCTTCGGTGCGTTCTGGGGCCTGATCCGCACGCCGGAAGACAAGCGCGACCACGCCGCGATCAAGACCTCGCAGGAGAAAACGTCGGACGCGATGGTGATCCTCGACAAGCAGCTCGGCAAAACAGAATACGTCGCCGGCTCCTCATTCTCCTACGGCGATATTCCCGTCGGCGTCATGTGCTACCGCTACATTCAGCTTGTGCCGAATCGGCCGTCAACGCCGAATCTCGATCGCTGGTACGCGGCGATTTCGAAGCGCAAGGCGTTCCACGATCACGTCGGCAGCATTCCGCTGAGTTGACCTGGCTCAATGTGTCGCAAGGCGCGGCAGGTACTGTTGCCTTGGGGCGACAGGCGGATAACGCGACATGTTGCGGAGGCGATTCATATCGGGCGCACTTGCCGCTGCCGTAGGAGCCATCCTCGCTCCGGCGCGGGCGGCGGCTGCGTCGCGCGATTATGAACAGGCGGTCGAGCAGACCTGGAGCCCTCTTCGCGCCGACCGCAAAAACCTCGAGCTTGTGCGCTTTGCCACCTTGGCCGCCAACAGCCACAATTCGCAGCCTTGGCGGTTTTCGGTCGCGGAAGACCGCATCACCATTTTTGCCGACTTCGCGCGGCGCTGTCCCGCGGTCGATCCGGACAACCATCATCTTTTCGTCAGCCTCGGCTGCGCCGCCGAAAATATGGTTCACGCCGCTGAAGCCATGGGCTTGAAGGCCGAGCCGGTCTTTGACAATGACACGATCATCGCCACGTTGTCGCCGGTGGCGCCGAAGCCCTCGCCGCTGTTCTCAGCGATCACACAACGGCAATCGACACGCGCACTGTACAGCGGCAAGGTCGTCGATACGGGCGCGCTTCGCCTGCTTGAAAGCGCTTGCGCCGAGCCAGGCGTGTCGGCGCTCATGATCACCGATCGGCCGCGTATGAAGAATGTCGCCGACTATGTCGAACAGGGCAATTCCGCGCAGATGCGCGACAAGGCCTTCATGGCCGAACTGGTCGACTGGATGCGCTTCAGCAAGGCCGATGCCGCCGCGAAAATGGATGGCTTGTTTGCCGGTGCGTCCGGCAATCCAGCGTTGCCGTCATGGATTGCGCGCCCGCTGCTGAGGTTCGTTTTTACGGAAGCAGGCGAGAACCAGAAGTACCGCGAGCATATCGCAAGTTCATCGGGCATCGTGGTATTTTCGTCCGATGCCGACGATCGCGCGCACTGGGTCGCCGTCGGCCGCGCCTGCCAGCGCTTCGCCTTGCAAGCGACGGCGCTCGGATTAAAATACGCCTTCATCAATCAGCCGGTCGAAGTGTCCGCTTTGCGCCCGCAGTTCGCCGCCTGGCTCGGCTTGGGCGCGCGCAGGCCCGATCTGGTCGTTCGCTTCGGCTACGGCCCCGAACTGCCGCGATCGCTGAGGCGCCCGCCGCAACAGGTACTGATATGACACGCGGGTCCTAAACGGTCTCCCCCCGCATCAGCTTCGGCACGTCGCCGGTAAAGCCCGCCGCCTCGCGGATGAAAACATTTTTCAACGCCGGCAGGCGTTCGACGACGCCGAGACCGACATCGCGCGCCAGGCGCAATACGTCGGAATTATTCGAGAACAATTTGTTCAGGCCGTCAGTGGCGACGCCCATCGTCATGGTGTCGAAGCGCCGCCAGCGTTGGTAGCGCTCCAGCACATCCGCCGCGCCGATATCGAGGCCGAGCCGCGCCGCGTCGGCAATCGCCTCGGCCAAGGCGGCGACATCGCGCAGACCCATGTTGAGGCCTTGGCCGGCAATCGGATGAATGACGTGCGCCGCGTCGCCGACCAGCGCCAGACGCTCGGCGATAAACTCGCGCGCGGTGAACAGACCGAGCGGAAACGCCTTGCGCGGACCGGCGACCTTCAGATCGCCGAGATGAAGGCCGAAACGCTTTTCAAGCTCGGCATGGAATTCATCGTCCGGCAGCGCGATCATGCGCTCGGCGTCGCGGTTGCTTTCGGTCCAAACGATCGACACGCGATTGCCGGTTAGCGGCAAGATCGCAAACGGACCGGCGGGCAGAAAATGCTCCTCGGCACGGCCGTTATGCGCGCGCTCATGCGCGACGGTGGTGACGATGGCCGACTGATCGTAATTCCAGCCATGGGTGACGATGCCGGCCTGCTCGCGGATTTTCGAGCGCGCGCCGTCGGCGCCGACCAGCAGCCGCGCCGTCATCGATTCGCCATTCGCTAACGTGACGCCGACGGAATAAGGCGCCGTCTCGAACCCGCTGACCGCGGTGGCGCGCAGATCGACGCCGACTTCTTTGGCCTTCGCCACCAGCGCGTCGATCAGAAAACGGTTCTCGATCATGTGCGCGAACGGCTCGCCTTCTTCCACCTCACCGCCGAAGCTCAGGAACGTCGTCCGCACCGCGTCGTCGAGCTTGGAGTCGGTCACCACCATGTCGAGGATCGGCTGCGCGCCTTCGGCGACCGCGTCCCAGACGCCGATCGCCTGGAACAGCCGCCGCGCCGCCGCCGCGATCGCCGTGGCGCGCGGATCCTTCGACGGCACCATGGCCAAAGCCGGATCGGCGACCGTCACCCTGAAGCTGTCGCCTAGCCCCTGGCGCAGCGCGATGGCCAGCGCCAGCCCGGCAAATCCGGCGCCGCCGATCACCACATCGGCGCGCGCGGGACTATTTGAGGAAGCAGCCTTTTTCATCTCGGTTCCTTGTAAATTCCGCCCCACCATAGCAGGTTGAGACACCGTTTTGACCACGCTTTGATCACCTTTGGGACCGCCTATGAGCACTGCCGTCGAAGACCTGCTCGCCATTCTCGACCTCGAGACGCTCGACGTGAACCTGTATCGGGGTAACTCGCCGCAGGCCGGGTGGCAGCGCGTGTTCGGCGGCCAGGTGATCGGACAGGCGCTGTTCGCCGCCTCCCGCACCGTGGACGCTGCCAGGCCGCCGCATTCCATGCACGCCTATTTCCTGCTGCCGGGCGACCCGAAAGTGCCGATCATCTACGACGTCGATCGGATGCGCGACGGCAAGAGCTTCACGACACGGAGCGTCACCGCGCGCCAGCATGGCCATCCGATTTTCTCGATGCTGGTGTCTTTCCACGCCGACGAGGAAGGCCAACTCACCCATCAGGCCAAGATGCCGGACGTGCCGATGCCGGAGACGCTGCCGAGCGAAGCCGAGATGCGCAAGAATATCCTGCCGCAAATGCCCGATCCGGTCCGCAAATACTACGAGCGCGAACGGCCGATCGAACTGCGGCCGGTCGAGTTCGAGCGCTACCTCGGCAAGAAGATTCCGGACGGCCGTTTCAATGTCTGGATCAAGACCACCGGCGCGCTGCCGGACGACCCGGCCATCCACCGCTGCGTCCTCGCCTACACCTCCGACATGGGCCTGCTGGACACCGCTCTGGTGCCGCATGGCCGCACTTTGTTCGAGAAGGAATTCATGGCGGCCAGCCTCGACCACGCGCTGTGGCTGCACCGGCCCTTCCGGGCTGACGAATGGCTGCTTTATTCGCAGGATTCGCCCAATCTCGAGGGCGCGCGCGGCCTCGGCCGCGGGCTGATCTTTACCCGGGACGGCACGCTCGTTGCTTCGGTGGCGCAGGAAGGCCTGGTCCGGCTGAAGCGGGACGGCGGCGGCAGCCAATAGGTCAGGACGCCTGCCCTGAAATGCCCAAGGAAGAACCAGGATAGCCTCCCATAAGGCGGCTGCCTGTGGGCGCGGCTAAAATGGCGCTTAATCTTTAGGCCGTCTGCCGCTAGCGTGTGCGCGCACGACTGCGCCGACGCGGACACCCGCGCGCGAACCCAAGAAATTCCGGAAAGGACGCCATGAAGCTGGTCATCGCCGTCATCAAGCCCTTCAAGCTCGACGAGGTGCGCGACGCGCTCACCCGCATCGGTATTCACGGCATGACCGTCACCGAGGTCAAAGGCTACGGCCGCCAGAAGGGCCACATGGAGATTTATCGCGGCGCCGAATACGCGGTGAATTTCCTGCCCAAGGTGCGCATCGAACTGGGCGTGTCGTCCGAGCAGGTCGAGCAGGTCGTCGATGTGTTGAGCGCCGCCGCCCGCACCGGCCAGATCGGCGACGGCAAGATCTTCGTCACGCCGATGGAGCAGGCGGTGCGCATCCGCACCGGCGAAACCGACGTCGACGCGCTTTAGGCTTTTACAAAACGAAAAAATATTCCGGGGGGAATGAGAATGACACAGGCAACCTTAAGCCTTGCACGTTCGCGCCTTGTTGCGGCTATGACCGCGCTGTCGGCGTTCGTCGTGAACACATCGGCCTTCGCGCAGGCCGCGCCCGCCAGCACCATCGACAAGGCCGACACCGCCTGGATGATTGCCGCCACCGGCCTGGTGCTGATGATGACCATCCCGGGCCTCGCGCTTTTTTATGCCGGCATGGTGCGCAAGAAAAACGTCCTCGCCACCATGGCGCAGTCGCTGTCGGCGACATTTCTGGTGTCGATCCTGTGGGCGGTCGCCGGCTATAGCCTGACCTTCACCGGCGACGGCGCTTACATCGGTACGCTCGACCGCCTGTTCCTCAACGGCATCACGCTGGAGTCGGTGTCGCCGCTGGCCAAGAACATCCCGGAAAGCCTGTTCATGCTGTACCAGATGACCTTCGCCGTCATCACAGTGGCGCTGGTCGCCGGCTCGGTCGCCGACCGCATTCGCTTCTCGGCGTTTCTGTGGTTCAGCGGTTTCTGGCTATTTCTCGTTTATGTGCCGATCGCGCATTGGGTCTGGGGCGGTGGCTTTCTCGGCGCTTACGGCACTGTCGATTTCGCCGGCGGACTTGTCGTGCATCTCAACGCCGGCGTTGCCGGTCTGGTCGCGGCCATTGTCGTCGGCAAGCGCCGCGGTTATGGCAGCGAAAATTTGTCGCCTTACGATCTGTCGCTGGCAGTGATCGGCACCGGCCTGTTGTGGGTCGGCTGGATGGGTTTCAACGGCGGCTCGGCGCTCGGCGCCAACTCGCGCGCGGTGATGGCGATCGTGGCGACGCATCTTGCCGCCAGCGCCGGCGCCTTCACCTGGATGGCGCTGGAGTGGTGGACGCGCCGCAAGCCGTCGGTGCTCGGCATCATCTCCGGCGCAATCGCAGGGCTCGGCACCATCACACCGGCCTCCGGTTTCGTCACGCCGATGCAGGGCATCCTGATCGGCCTGATCGCCGGCGGCGTCTGCTTCTGGGCCTGTACCTGGCTCAAGCACAAACTCAACTACGACGACTCGCTCGACGTGTTCGGCGTGCACGGCGTCGGCGGCCTGATCGGCACGATCGCCGCCGGTGTATTCGCGGTCGGGGCGTTGTCCGCGACAACGGACATGCCGGGCGGCGTTTCCGGACTGCTCGAAGGCAACCCGCAGCAACTGCTGGCGCAGTTCTACGGCATCGGCGTCACGATCATCTGGTCCGGCGGCATGACTTACGTCATCCTCAAGGTCGTCGGCCTGATGGTGCCGCTGCGCGTGCGTCACGAGGACGAAATCATGGGCCTCGACGTCAGCCAGCACGGCGAAGCGCTGCAATAAAGCGCCTTCGCGGGCCAGTTCCACAGGCGAATTCTGGCCTTGTCGAATGCTGCCTATTTTTTGTGCAGGGCGATTATGGCTTGGCGCGCGATTAGGCGCGCGCCCAGACCGGCATTTGGTGCCGGATCGGCCTTTCCGACTTTAGTCCATTAAATCAGCGAGATAGCCCCTCGCGGTGCATCTGGCACGGCGTTTGATTCTATATCGGTGGTCATGCCTGCGAAGCGTGCTTCGGGGGCCCGGCTCAGTGACACCGCCCGCACTGCGTAAAGTTAAAACGGGCTCAAGCGGGGATCGAAATCCATGAAAATCGTCATGGCCATCATTAAACCTTTCAAACTCGACGAGGTCCGAGACGCTTTGACTTCAATCGGCGTCCAGGGCCTGACCGTCACGGAGGTCAAGGGTTACGGACGGCAAAAGGGCCACACGGAAATCTACCGTGGTGCCGAGTACGCGGTGAGCTTCCTTCCCAAGGTCAAGGTGGAGGTCGCTGTGGCTGCCAACCAGGTCGACAAAGTCATCGGCGCCATCACCGGCGCGGCCAAGACCGGACAGATCGGCGACGGAAAGATTTTCGTTTTCGGGCTGGACAGCGCCGTGCGCATCCGCACCGGCGAGACCGACGCGGCCGCGCTGTAGTAACCCGCACAAACAATTCGGACAGGAGTTAGACCATGACGTTAAAGAAGATTTCCAGTGCGGGGCTGATTGCGCTCGCCGCACTGACCGTCGGCATGATTGTCGCCGACGGTGCGCTTGCGCAGACAGCCGCGCCAGCGCCTGCCGAAGCAGCGCCTGCCGCCGCAGCCGCGGCGCCGAAACTCGACACAGGCGACACCGCCTGGATGCTGATCTCGACCGCTATCGTATTGCTGATGACCATTCCCGGCCTTGCCCTGTTCTACGGCGGCATGGTCCGCAAAAAGAACGTTCTATCGGTCGTCACGCAGTGCTTCGCCATCACCTGCTTGGTGACGGTTCTCTGGATGGTGTACGGCTACTCGCTCGCCTTCACCGAAAGCGGCATGAACGCCTATATCGGCGGCTTCTCCAAGGCGATGTTCGCCGGCGTCACCAGCGAAACAGTAAACTCGCTCGCGGCGACGATCCCGGAATGGGTCTTCATCACCTTCCAGATGACCTTCGCCATCATCACACCGGCGCTCATCATCGGCTCTTTCGCCGAACGCATGAAGTTCTCGGCTGTGATGTGGTTCATCGGCCTCTGGTTCACCTTCGTCTATCTGCCGGTTGCACATTGGGTCTGGGGCGGCGGCTTCCTCGGCTCGGCCGGCGTGCTCGACTTCGCCGGCGGCACCGTGGTGCACATCAATGCCGGCATCGCCGGTCTGGTGGCCTGCATCATCGTCGGCAAGCGCAAGGGTTACGGCCATACCTCGATGGCGCCGCATAACCTGGTGCTGTCGATGATCGGCGCCTCCCTGCTCTGGGTTGGCTGGTTCGGCTTCAACGCGGGCTCGGCGGTCGCCGCGAACGCGCTGGCCGGCGCCGCCATGATCAACACCCAGGTTGCCACCGCCGGTGCGGCGCTTACCTGGATGTTCGCTGAATGGATCATCGCCAAGAAGCCGAGCCTGCTCGGCGTCATCTCCGGCGCGGTTGCCGGCCTGGTTGCGGTTACGCCCGCCGCCGGTTTCGTCAACCCGACCGGCGCGCTGATCATTGGTGTCATCGCCGGTGTCGGTTGCTACATCGCCTCCGTCCACGTCAAGAAGGCTTTCGGCTACGATGACTCGCTCGACGTGTTCGGCGTTCACGGCGTCGGCGGCATCATC
>CAMBQQ010000104.1 GCA_945870035.1 Rhizobium sp. Q54
CATCGTTACGTGCTGCTTTACAACCAGCAGCTTCCGCAATCAGCCTTGGGCAGCAAGACACCCTTGCAGGCCATGAAGGACTGGCATAGCCTGAAACCGGAGTTGTTCAGAAAACAGCCATATCACCTACCGGGATGTGACAAATAGGCAATCAAGACTGCGAGAGCCACAATGATCGTTGCGACGACCGGATCGGGGAGCCAGGCCAGCCAGGCCATGATGGTAACGAGCGCAAATTCCATAAACGAACTAAACCTCGGCAATGTGCGGACAATGTGATGGTGGGCGGCGCGGCCGGCTGGACAGAGCGGGTCCGAGGTGGCAAAACGCCGATGTCTTCTTTGAGACAAGTCCCCAATAGAAAATGCACGGCGGCGATGAAAAGTTTCCTGCTGAAGCTGTTTACCTGGTGGAATTCGCAGACCTTCGGAACCCAGTTCTGGACCTGGAAGTACGGCGAGGCGGTCGGGTCGGACGAATTCGGCAACAGATATTTCCGCACCAAGGGCGGCAAAATCGACCCGACTCTGCTCTTCGAGCGGCGCTGGGTGATTTATAACGGCTATGCCGAAGCCTCCTCGGTGCCGCCGTCGTGGCATGGCTGGCTGCATCACACCGTCGATACGCCGCCGACTGACGAAACCTATCAAGCCCGCGACTGGCAGAAGCCGCATCGGCCGAACATGACCGGGACACCGATGGCGTACCGCCCGCCGGGTTCGACTTTGGCGTCAGGCCACCGCCCCAAGGCAACCGGCGACTACAAGGCCTGGAATCCCGATCAGCTGCGCTGATCGGCTGGCGTGGAATCCGGACCAGCGGTGACAGGTCTCACGGCCATTGCCGCTGTTTGCCGCCCTTCCGCCGCCGCATTCCCCATGTTAACCGACGCTAGGTTTTAAAAGGCTTCGCGAATCCACGCGCGGCTTATGGCGCCGGCTGATGCGCCAACCACACGATGTTCGGGAAAGCCCTGTCGATGGCGGGTCCAAGGCTCACAGCCGGTCTTCTGGCGGTCCTCGCGGCTGCTGCCATGACGTTGCTGGCTGCGCCGGCTCTGGCGCAGTTCGGATCGATCTTCAGCGACGAGCCGCCGCGCCCGCCGGCTAGCGTGCGCGGTGGGCAGCAGACATTGCCGCCGCGGCCCAATTTCGATGCCGACCAGCCGCCGGCCCAGCCGCAGGCGCCGCCCATGGCGCTGCCGCCATCGAGCCGGCCGGGAGGCGGCGCCATCCAGTCGCAGCCTTTGGCGCCGCCTCCCGGTGGGGTCGCCGCGCCGCCTGCCGGGGCGACGTCACAGCCGATGCAACCGTTACAGCCGTTGCCGCCGCCCGGCGAACCGCCGCAAGGTACCGCCCGATCGACACCCGGTTTCATTCCGAGCCGGGGCCCGCGCGGCGGGCAGGAGCCTGCCGATACGTCGCCGCAACCGGGCGATGAAGTTGTGGTGGCGCCGCCGCCGCAGCGCATCGCCAATCCGAGCGCGGTGTTCTCCGGTCTCGACAAGATCACCGGCCGCATCATTTCATTCGACGTCGCCATCAACGAGACGGTGCAGTTCGGCGCGCTGCAAGTGACGCCGCGCGTTTGCTACACGCGGCCGCCGACCGAGACGCCGAATACCGACGCTTTTATCCAGGTCGACGAAGTGACGCTGCAAGGCGAGATCAAGCGCATCTTCGAAGGCTGGATGTTTGCCGCCAGCCCCGGCCTGCATGCGGTCGAGCATCCGATTTACGATGTCTGGATCACCGACTGCAAAGGCGGCGCCGGGCCCGAAGTCGCGGAAGCGCCAGCCGAGCCGGCGAAACCCGCCGCGCGGCAGCCGGCGCGCCTGCCTCCCGCGCGTCCGCCGGCGCAGCCGCGCGCGCAGTAAGCGCCTATAAGATAGTGAATAGATTTTTGCTAATCGCTAGTCGCTGACTAATCGCGCCAATGCTTCTTCGCCGCTGACCGGACGGTCGACCGGCAACGCGGAAAAGTCAGCGTCGCCCGCGAGCGCATCTTCGAGCATGCGGTGGTAGCGTTTTTTCGACACATCGACGGCGCCGAAGGTTTTCAGATGTTCGGTGACATATTGCGTGTCGCACAGGCGGAAGCCGCCGGCGCGCAAGCGCGCGACCAGATGCACCAGCGCGATCTTCGACGCATCGGTGACGCGATGAAACATGCTCTCGCCGAAGAAGGCGCGGCCGAGCGACACGCCGTATAGTCCGCCGACCAGATCGTCGCCGTCATAAACTTCGACGGTGTGGCAATGGCCGATGTCGAAGAGCGCGCGGTACATCCGGCGGATGCGCCCGTTGATCCAGGTCTTGTCGCGGTCCGGCGCGGGTTCGGCGCAGCCGTCGATGACGGCATCGAAATCGCGGTCGACGCAGACGGTGAGGGGCGTCGTGCGCACGGTGCGGGCCAGCCGCGATGAGACATGGAACCCATTGAGCGGGATAATGCCGCGCTGTTCCGGTTCGTGCCAATGCAGGCCGGGATCGTCGGCGCTATCGGCCATCGGAAAGATGCCGCAAGCATAGGCCTTCAGCAGCGCGTCCGGGGTGATCTCGATAAAGGCGTTGTCGCGGTTGGCCATGCGGTCTTCATGTGTCGGTTGTCGCCGATCTTAACGCGCTGGTTACCATAATCGCATCAACTTTCTGAAAGCTTGAACGGCGCCGCGCCGATGGCGTTGACGATGTGGAATGAAACAACAACGGAAGGCGAAAGGATATGGGACGCGCCGCCGCACCGATCTCCGTCTTGCTGGTGGAAGACGAGCCGATGATCAGCAGCCTGGTCGCCGACGAACTTTCCGAGCATGGTTTTGCCGTGCATGAAGTCGCCACGGGCGACGCCGCGCTGCGCTACATCAATTCCGGCGAAACCGTCGACATCCTTTTTACCGATGTCAATTTGCCGGGCGGCATCGACGGCACCGAACTGGCGATCCGCGTGCGCGGCATCAGGCCGGAACTGCCGATCGTGTATGCTGCGGGACGCTACAGCGCCTTAGGGCTGGGCAAGATGGTGCCGCGTTCGGTGTTCGTGCCGAAGCCGTACCGGCCGGCGGAAGTGTGCACGCTGCTGGCCCGGCTGACAGACGATGTCATCTAGAGCGCGGACTGAGACTACGCCGGCGGCGGCGCCATCTTCTCGTGGCGCAGGTCGAAATTCACCAGAACGCGCGCGCCGGCATGATTGGGATCGTATTCGATATTGGCCCGCAGCTTGTCGCCCATCGCGCGGACGATGCGCTGGCCGAGACCTTTCGATTTCGGCGCGTTGGCATCGATGCCGATGCCGTCATCCTCGACCGTGAGCAGAGCGCGGCCGTCGCCGGCATCGCGCAGGGCGACGCGGATCGAGCCCTTGCCGCCGGGATAGGCGTATTTCAGCGAATTCGTCACCAACTCGTTGACGATCATACCGACCGCGACGGCGTGGTCGGGCGCAGCGCCGATCGGTTCGGCCTGAAGCGTCAGTTGGGCGAGGCCGCCGCCTTCCGATGAGCGGCGCAGGTCCTCGACGAGGGCTTCGAGATACTGGTCGATGGCGACCGAATGGACATCGTCGGAGGTGTACAGACGGCGGTGTACCTGGGCGACCGCGAGCACGCGGCCGGTCGCCGCGCTTAAGGCCTTGCTGACATCGTCGCTGCCGGCGGCGTTGGATTGCAGCGTCAGCAGCGAGGCGATCAGTTGCAGGCTGTTGCCGACACGGTGGTTGACTTCGCGCATCAGCATGGCGCGTTCGTTGGCGAGCGCCTCGAAACGGTCGCGCGCTTCGCGCACTTCCGCTTCCGCCGCTTCCTTGGCGCGACGGTTTCGCATCGCGTCGACCGCGGCGCGCAACGCCGAAATTAGCAGATAGATGAACTCGCCCTGGACATCCTTGACCACGTAGTCGAAGGCGCCCGCCTTCAGCGCGGCGACCGCCATCCGGCTGTCCTGGGCGCCGGTGACGACGACGACCGGCGGATGATCGGGCAGGGCGTTGATGCGCTCGAGGGTATCGATGCCGGAAAGGCCCGGCATATAGAGATCGACGGCGACGACATCGATGTCCTTGTGCTCGGCGAGCAGCGTCAGCCCGGTCTCGCCGTCGGCGGCGGCCACGACGTCGATGCCCTCGCGGCCAAGCCCGCGCTTGACCAGTGTACGCAGGCCGGCGTCGTCATCGATATAGAGAATCTTGCGCGGCATGCTGCCTCAATGGCTCACTCCGGAGCCGGGACCTGGATGACGGAGAAGAACAGGCCGAGCTGGCGGATGGCGTGTGCGAAATTGTCGTAGTTGACCGGCTTGGTGATGTAGACGTTGCAGCCGAGATCGTAGCAGCGCTGGATTTCCACGGCGTCGTCGGTGGTCGTCAGCACGACCACAGGGATACGCTTGAGGTTCTCGTTGGTCTTGACGCGGCTGAGGATTTCGACGCCGGTCATGTCCGGCAGATTGAGGTCGAGCAGGATCAGCAGCGGCTTGCCTTTGTTGCTCAGGCCCGAGCCATCGGCGCCGAACAGGTAATTGACCGCCGCGGTGCCGCTGGTGAACGGCGTGATCGGATTATTGACGCCGGCGCGGCGGATGTTTTTCTCGATCAGGCGCGCGTGGCCTTCGTCATCCTCGATCATGACGATTTCGACGGGCTGTTCCGAGAGCTTGCTGTTCATGCCGCGCTCCTTGCATTCACCGACCACCGCAAAGGCAGGATGACGGTGAACGTGCTTCCTTTTCCTAGCTCAGATTTCAGTTCCATAGTGCCGCCGAGCCGGCGGACCAGGGCGCGAACATGGGCAAGGCCAATGCCCTCGCCCGGGCGGTCCTGCTTGCCGGAGCGACGGAACAGTTCGAACACGCGCTGATGATCGCCCGCATCGATGCCGCGCCCATTGTCTTCAACATCATAGATGGCTTGCGTGGAATTGGCGCGGCCCCGCACCTTGATCCGCAAGGGCTCGTCGGTGCGTCGATATTTGATAGCATTATCAATGAGATTTGCGAAAATCTGCTCCAGGGCGAGGGGGTCGCTCTGTACCGGCGGTAGGGCTTCAACGTCCAGGGAGGCTTGAAGTTCCATGACCCGGTGGCTGACGGTTCCGGCGATCTGGCCGAGCAAAGCCTGCATATCGATGGTTTGGGGATGAAATTGGCGGCGGCCTTCGCGCGAAAGTTTCAGTACCGCATTGATCAGCCGGTCCATATTGCCGATTGAGTTTTTGATGAAGCGGATCGCTTCGTCGAAATCCGCGCCGAGCTGATCGACCTTGCCGTCGGCTTCAGCGGCCTTGCCGTTGAGCGCGGCAAGTTCGCCGTTGAGCCTTGTCACTTCGGCGAAAATGTCCTGGCGCAACGCTTCCAGTTCCGAGGTGAAGCCCATGATGTTGACCAGAGGCGAGCGCAGATCGTGGCTGACGATATAGGCGAAGCGCTGGATTTCGTTGTTGGCTTCGGTGAGGTCGGCGGTGCGGAACTCGACGATGCGCTCGAGATTGTTATTGGTGCCAGCCAGTTCCTGGCGGGCGATTTCGGCCTTGCGGTAGTTGCGCTGGACCAGGACGATCGAGGTGCCGCCGATCAGGATGATGAGGGCGCTGCCGGTCAGGGTCAGCACCAGCAGCACGATATTGTTGCGCCGGCTGATTTCGGTGCGCGCGGCGCGGACGTTGGCCTGTTCGGCGATGTTTTGCGATACCAAAGTGCGCACCTCTTCCATGACGTTGCGTCCCTCATTGGTCCGCAATACGGTAAGCGCGCCAGGAAGGTCGCCGGCTTTCTGCATGTCGATCGTGCGCGCCATCTCATCGAGCTTGATGCGTGCCAGCGCTTTGATGCGGTTGGCGGTTCGGGTCAAAGCCATGTCACCGGCGACGAGATCGCGCAATTCCTCGACGATTGGCATTACGCGCGGCGAGGCGGCGGTGTAATCCTGCAGATAGGATTCCTGCTGCGTCAGCAAATAACCGCGCTGGCCGCTTTCGGCGCGCCGCAAGGCGAGCAGAGTGGTGGTGAGGCGGTCCTGAATCGCCAAAGTGCGTGCGAGATTCTCGTCGTCCTCGGCGGCGCGGTCGATGACGAAGACCGTAAAGACGCTAATCAAGACCATGATGATAAAGCCTGCGGCCAACAGTACGGCTTGCAGGTTGAGCGTCGTCCAGTCGAAAGCCGGCTGGCGCTTGTCAGGCATCCATGCCGCCCTTGGCGAGGAATTGTTCGAGCCAGTGGATATGGTAGTTGCCGTCGATGATGTCGGCCTCGCGCACCAGGGCGCGGAACAGCGGCAGCGTGGTCTCGATGCCGTCGACCACGACTTCATCAAGTGCGCGCTTGAGCCGCATCAGGGCTTCGGTCCGCGTCTTGCCGTGCACGATCAGCTTGCCGACCAGAGAATCATAATAAGGCGGGATGGTGTAGCCCTGATAGACCGCGCTATCGATGCGCACGCCCAAGCCCCCCGGCGCGTGGTAGTGCATGATCTTGCCGGGCGAGGGGCGGAACGAGACCGGGTTTTCGGCATTGATGCGGCACTCGATCGAGTGGCCGCGGAATTCGATGTCTTCCTGCGTGATCGACAAAGGCGCGCCGGCGGCGACGCGAATTTGCTCGAAGATCAGGTCGATGCCGGTGATCATCTCGGTCACCGGATGCTCGACCTGGATGCGTGTGTTCATTTCGATGAAATAGAACTCGCCGTCCTCGTAAAGAAATTCGACGGTGCCGACGCCGAGATACTGGATCTCGCGCATGGCCTTGGCGACGGTCTCGCCGATCTTGTTGCGGGCGGCGACATTGAGCGCCGGCGAGGGGCTTTCCTCCAGCACTTTTTGGTGCCGCCGCTGCAGCGAGCAATCGCGCTCGCCGAGATGAACGGCGTTGCCTTTGCCGTCACCGAGCACCTGGATTTCGATGTGGCGAGGCTTGCCGAGATACTTCTCGATGTAGACGGCATCGCTGCCGAAATTGGCCTTGGCTTCCGAACGCGCGGTCGACAGCGCGCCGGACAGTTCCTCCGCCGTGCGCGCGACCCGCATGCCCTTGCCGCCGCCGCCGGCGGCCGCCTTGATCAGGACCGGAAAGCCGATCTCGTTCGAGATGCGCGCGGCCTCGACATCGTCGGTGACGCCACCATCGGAGCCGGGCACGACCGGGATGCCGAGGCGCTTGGCGGTGCGCTTGGCCTCGATCTTGTCGCCCATGGTGCGGATGTGCTCGGCCTTGGGGCCGATGAAGTGCAGGCCGTGATCGTTGAGGATCTCGGCAAAGCGCGCGTTTTCGGACAGGAAGCCGTAGCCCGGATGGACGGCATCGGCGCCGGTGATCTCGCAGGCCGACAGGATGGCCGGGACGTTCAGGTAGCTATCCTTGGCGGCGGGCGGGCCGATGCAGACGCTCTCGTCGGCAAAACGCACATGCATGGCATCCGCGTCGGCGGTGGAATGCACCGCGACCGTCTTGATGCCGAGTTCCTTGCAGGCGCGCAGCACCCTGAGCGCGATTTCGCCGCGGTTGGCGATGAGGATTTTATCGAACATTGTGCCCTTCGGGAGCGAATAGGGAGTAGCGAATAGCGAATGGAAGGAAACGTGTTTTCACTATTCGCTACTCGCTATTTCGCCATTCGCTCTCTTATTCAATAATCACCAAAGGTTCGCCGAATTCGACCGGCTGGCCGTCGTCGAACAGGACCTGCGTCACGGTGCCGGCGCGCGGGGCCGGGATCTGGTTCATCGTCTTCATGGCTTCGATGATCAGCAAGGTGTCGCCGAGTTTGACCTGCTGGCCGACCTCGATGAACGGCTTGGCGCCGGGCTCGGCCGCACCGTAAGCGGTGCCGACCATCGGCGAGGTGACGGCGCCCGGGTGCTTGGCCGGGTCGATCGGGCGGGCGATAGACTCGACGATTGGCTGCGGCGCGGCAAGCGCTGCGGCCCGCGCGGCCGGCGCGGCGGCGGCGACGGTACCGCGGGCAACACGCACCCGTTGTCCGTCCTGCTCGATTTCGATTTCGGTCAGGCCGGTTTCGTCCAGGAGCTTGGTCAGCTCGTGGATCAAAGCGTGGTCGACCATGGAAGCTTTCGGCGTTTTTGCCATTCGTTTTTTCCGACTTTACTTTTCTTTGACGCCGATCATGCGGGCGAGCCCGGTGATTGCCAGCGCATAGCCGTCGATGCCGAAACCGGCCAGCACCGCTTTGGCGATTTTCGAGACATAGGAATGATGGCGAAAGCTTTCGCGCTGGTGAACATTGGTGATGTGGATTTCGATCACCGGCAGCTCCGACAGAGCGAGCGCATCAAGGATGGCGACGGAGGTGTGCGTATAGGCGGCCGGGTTCATGACGATGCCGACGGCTTTCTTGATGCGGGCTTCCTGAATCCAGGTGACCAGCTCGCCCTCGATATTGGACTGGCGGAATTCGACGGCGAGGCCGAAGCGCTGCGCGGTGTCGCGGCAAAGCTTTTCCACGTCGGCCAATGTGGAATGGCCATACTTTTCCGGCTCGCGGACGCCGAGCATATTGAGATTGGGTCCGTTGAGGACGTAGATCGTCTGAGTCATTGAAATCCGGCGGGTTTCCGTTCGCTGGCGCTATTTTGAATCAATGCGCCTAGAACTGTGGCGCTTTATAGGTGCCCCCGGGGGCAAGGGGAAGCCCGGATCGGAGCCGCCGGCCAGACGTGCGGCGCGGGCCTAAGATGCCGGTTGGACAGCCAAGGTCGCGGCGCCGGCCCAGTCGATAACATCATGAATAGCCGTTAACCGCCGCCGCCCGGTCGTCCTGGCGGCGTTGAAGATACCGATCTGGCGGTCGGCGCTGGTTCCACCGCCGATGATTTCAGCGAGGTGGCCGATCTCCCCCCGGCAGGCAAGGGCGTCAATATCGGCGTCGCATAAGGCCAGCACCTGGTCGAGCCATTGCCGGATGTCGATCGGCACGCGCGAGAATGGATCGATGAAATTGGCGGCGATGCCGGAGCGCTGGGCGTGCCATTTGTTCTCGGCGGTGATGGCGCGGCCAACTCTATCGAAGCCGGCATTGATGCCCCGATTACGGTCGAGGGCGCGCACCAGGCATCGGAAGAGAGCGGCGATGGCCAGCGCATCCTCGATGCGGGTGCAACTATCGGCGACGCGCAGTTCGAGGGTCGGGTGCTTCAGCGACGGGCGGATCGCCCACCAGATGTAACTGGCGTCCGGAATGATCCTGGCGCCGACCAGCGCCGAAACGTAGTCGTCGTAATCGGCGTTGGTGCGGAACAGTTCGGGCAGGCCGGTGCGAGGCATCTCGTCATAGGCGGCCAGCCGGTAGCCGGACAGGCCGGTGAGCTGGCCCTGCCAAAACGGCGACGATGTAGACAAAGCCAAAAGCAACGGCAGGTACGGCGTCAGCCGCATCATCAGATCGATACGGACGTCCGGATCGGGAATGGCGACGTGGACATGCATGCCGCACAGCATGTTGCGCGCGCCGATCATTTGCAGATCGTCCATCAGCGCGCCGTAGCGTTCCTTGCGGGTCGCCTGTTGCTCGGTCCAGAAGGCGAGCGGGAAGGTGCCCATGGCCGCAATGCCGAGCTTGCGGTCCTTGGCCGCCTCGCCAAGACCGCGGCGCAATTCGGTGAGCTGGACGCGCGCTTCGTTCATGGTTTCGCAAGGCGCGGTCATGACCTCGATCTGCGATTGCAGCATTTCGGTCGAGACCCGCTCGCCAAGTTTTTTCTTGATCGCGGCGAGGAATTTACTGTCGGCGCGCCGCAGCGCACGGCGCGTTTTCGCGTCGTAAACGAAGAACTCTTCTTCGATGCCGATCGTATACATGCGCGCGACAACCCTCCCGTGCGGTCAGAGTTCCACTTTTATTCCGGGCAATGCAAGACCGCCGGGCGCGAAGGCCCGGCGGTTGTGGATGAAGCAGACACTATAGCGTTGGCAATCAGCAGGTCGCCTTGCCGCAGCGCGTGGTATTGACCTTTTCGCGCAAGGCCTCGAGCCCGACGGCGCCGACGATCACACTGTCGCCGATGACATAGCTTGGTGTGCCGTTCATGCCGAGTTGTTCGGCAAGCTTGAAGCTTTCCTGCAATGTCGCCTTGACCTCGGGACCGGCGAAGTCCTTTTCGATCCGCGCCATGTCCATGCCGATCTCCTTGGCGACGGCCATCGCCGTGGCCTTTGTCGCCTGGCCGCGTCCGCCCATCAGCTTCTCGTGAAACTGCTGATACTTCTTGCCGGTCTTGTCCTGCATGTTGACGGCAATGGCGACCTGGGCGGCTTCGACGGAGCCCGGTCCGAGCACCGGGAATTCCTTGAGCACGACCTTGAGCTTGGGGTCTTCCTTCATCAGCGCGAACATGTCCATCATGGCGCGCTTGCAGTAGCCGCAATTGTAATCGAAGAACTCGACGAAAGTGACGTCGCCTTGTGGATTGCCGAGATTGACCTGGCGCGGCGACGAGAAGATGGCCTGCGCGTTGGACTTGACCGCGGCCTTATGTTTCTCGGCGTCGCCTGCGGCCTGGCGCTTCTCCAGCTCGGCCATCGCTTCCTGCAAAACTTCCGGGTGCGAGACGATGTAATCGCGAATGATTTTTTCGAGCTCGGTTTTTTGCGGGCCTGAGAATTCGGCGGCGCGCGCCTGCGGCGGCAGTGCGAGTGCGAGCACCGCAACGCCAAAGGCGGCCGCGGTGATCTTGAAATTGGCTTTTTTAATCATGGGAGTTTCAAATCCTGTTGGCGGTCAGTTCTTGGCATTCGGTTTGAGATTGACGATGTCGTCGGCTTGTACCCAGGCCGGCGAGCCAATGGGCAGCCGGCTCTTTGCGCGGGAGGCGAGCTGGCGCGCGGTCATCATGTCGCCGCGGTTGAAGGCGGCCTGGGCCGCGGCGAGATCGGCCTGGGCGAGATCGCCCTTGCGGCCATAGGCCATCGCCAGCTGGCTATAGGCTTCCGGCACTTCCGGTTCGCGCAACAGCGCGCTGCGCAGCAAAGCAACGGCTTCCTCCGCGGTCTGCTTGTTGTTGGTGCCGATCAGCGCCTGCGCCAGCATGATCTGAATCAGCGGCGCGTTGCGCGACAGTTGCGCGGCCTGGCGCAGCGGCGCGACCGCGTCCGTCGCGCGGCCGCCTTCGAGCAGCGCCTGGCCTTTCAGTTCATAAAAATATGGATTGGCGGGCTGCGCCGCGATCAGGGCATCGATCTGCGCGACGGCTTGGCGCAAATCGGAATGGCGATAGGCCGAGATAGCGCGCGCGTATCGTGCCGGCAGGCTGTGATCGCCGAGCGGGTAACGGCGCGCCACGGTGTCCGGCCGCTCGAGAAAGCCGGACAGCTTGGCGCGCATCATGTCGTGGCGCGCCTGCAAGGCGTCGGAATCCTTGGCATTGAAATGCGGGCTGGCGCGAACCAAAGTCTCGAGCGCGGCGACGCGCTCGGCTGGCATCGGATGCGACTGCATATAAGGATCGATGAAGCGCGAGTTGAACAACGACTCGCTGCTCAGTCGCTTGAACAGTTCCAGCATGCCGCGGCCTGACTGTCCGGTGGCATTGAGAAACCGGGCGCCGGCGTGGTCGGCGGAATCTTCCTGGGTGCGGACGTAGGCCAGCAGGGTGCGCTGGATAGCCTGCTGCGGTGCCATGATCGCGGCGGCGCCGATATTGCCACCGCCGCTACCGGCGCGCGCACCGGCGACCGCGGCGCCGACGCCGAGCAGCAAGGCGACGATCGATGCAGTTTGTGCGGTTGCCAGTTGCTCGCGCAGCTTGAGCAGATGACCGCCGGCGAGATGTCCGGTTTCATGCGCGAAGACGCCGATGACTTCATTCGGCGTCTTGGCGTCGAACAGCGCGCCGGTATTGATGAAGATGTGACGGCCGTCCATGACGAAGGCGTTGAAGGCGCGGTCGTTGAGCACGACGACCTTGACGTTCTGCTTGGCGAGGCCGGCGGCCTTGAGGATCGGTTGCGCGTAGTCGCGCATCAACTGTTCGATCTCGGTGTCGCGGATGATCGGCAGGCCGCGCGGCTTGCTCTGCGCCTGGGCCGGTGCGACCGCGGCGGGGCCGGCGGCGGTGGCCAGCGCCATGGCGACGGCAAGCGCGCGCGCCGCTGGCGCGGTTCGCCAGCCGCTGATAAAGGTGCGTGTCGCGGAGCGGGGCTCGGTTTTGCCGGGTTCGGTCACGATCAACTCTTCACGAATCCTGGTTTGAGGCCGGACTAAAACAGGCGCCGGCACGGCCGGTCAACGCAACTCGATATCACGAAAGCATCATGGAAACCGTTATCAGGCGCGCCGCAAACAAGCATATTGAATGCGGCAACAGCGGGGCGGCGGATTGCACCGGCAAAGACGCACGCCATGCTTAGGAACGCCAAACGGCTGCTGTTGCCGTCGAAACGCAGCGAAGTGCCGCCATTTATCGTTATGGACGTGATGGCGGCGGTGGCGGCGCTGGAGGCGCAGGGCCACCACATCGTCCACATGGAAGTGGGCCAGCCGGACCGGCCGGCGCCCGCGCCCGCGCTGGCGGCGGCACAGGCCGCGCTTGGCGAGCGTATCGCCTATACCGAGGCGCTCGGTATGCCGTCTTTAAGGGCGCGAATCGCCCGGCATTACCGTGACGCCTATGGCCTAGACCTGGACCCGGCGCGGGTGGTGGTGACCACCGGTTCCTCCGGCGCTTTCATGCTGGCGTTCCTGTCGCTGTTCGAGCCGGGCGACCGTGTGGCTCTGGCTAATCCGGGCTATCCGCCGTACCGGCATATTCTGACCGCGCTCGGCTGCGAGCCGGTGCTGATCCAAACCTCGGCTGAGACGCGCTGGGCTTTGTCGCCGGAGGCGCTCATGGAAGCGCATCGCAAAAAGCCACTCGCCGGATTGCTGGTGGCGAGCCCGGCCAATCCGACCGGCACCATGATGGAAGCCGCCGCGCTCAAGCGGCTGATTGCAACCGCCGAGGCCGCAGGCATTCGCGTCATCTCCGACGAAATCTATCACGGCCTCGATTACGCGTTTCCGGCCGAGACCGCGGCGAAGCTGTCGGACGACGTGCTGATCATCAATTCGTTTTCGAAATATTTCTGCATGACTGGCTGGCGCGTCGGCTGGATGGTGGTGCCGGAGCCGCTCGTGCGCACCATCGAGAGGTTGCAACAGAACTTTTCCATTTCGGTGCCGCATGTGTCGCAGATCGCGGCGCAGGCCGCCTTCGACGGTCGCGCCGAGATGGAAGAGGTCAAGCACGGCTATCAGGAAAACCGCCGCATTTTGACCGAAGGCCTGCCGAATGCCGGGCTCGATAAATTTCTGCCGGTCGACGGCGGGTTTTATCTTTATGCGAATATCGCCGAATTTTCCGACGACAGTCTCGACTTCGCCAAGCGCATGCTCAACGAGGCGCATGTCGCGGCGACGCCGGGGCTCGATTTCGATCCGATCGACGGCCGGCATTATTTGCGATTCTGTTATTCGCCCTCGGCCGAGGATATGCACGAGGCGGTACGGCGGATCGGTGATTGGCTCAAGCGCGGGTAGCATCCCCTTCGTGTCGGTAGGTTCCGGCTAGCACCGGTGCCGCGAAGACGATCCAGTAGATGTCGAGATAGGAGCGGTGGCTGGTGTGGGCAAAGAACACCGCGCTGACGGCGATGAAGGCGGCATACAGCAAAGCGATCAGCGCGGTTTCGCGCCGCCGCCGCGCCAGCACCATGCCGATGATACCCAGGCATGCCACTGGCACGTAAGATAGTGCATAGGCCCATTGTGCCAGTTGGCCGCGATAGGGATTGAAGCTCCAGGGCACCTCGAAAAATAGCATGCCCCTCGGCCCCGTGCGAGTCTGCTGCCCTGACGGCATGATTCTAGGAGACTGACGATGGGGCAGCTCGGATTTTTCGATGCGGATAATCGGCTGGCGGCACTATCGGCGAAAGGCGATCCG
>CAMBQQ010000105.1 GCA_945870035.1 Rhizobium sp. Q54
GTCACTACAACACCGTTCGGCCTCACTCGTCGCTGGGCTATCGACCGCCCGCACCTGAGGCCCTGGTCTGGCCAGCAACAACAATGGTGGCGGAAATGCCGGCTCTAAACTAACATTCCGATCGGACCACTTAGTGGGGGCCGGTCAGATTAGCCGTTCGGCGACCGCAGTGACCTGAAATTCAACAATGGAGATACAGATGCCGTTTAGCAGCAAGTTCGTTGCGCAGGTGCGACTATCGAATAGCTCGGTGCAGAAAATCAAGATTGACGCTGATGACGCGCACAAGGCCCGACTGATGCTCGAAGCTCAGTACGGCAAGGGGAACGTTCTCTCTGTTGTCCACGAGTAGGTGCAAATGAATTTGAACCGTAATTCCAAATGGAATTGAGGTCTAATAGCGAATTGTCGTTTAAACCGACGAGATTTCACTCCAATTGTGACTTCGCACAACGCGCTAATTGGCGGATCACCAAGAAACCGCGCAAACATTGCGGACTTAACTACAGGGGTGTTTTCGTTTGTGCCGTGCGTGCGCAGTTTTGAGCTTTTTTGGGCGGCGAATTCGATGGCCGTTCTAGGCAAAAGCTAGGCAGCGTGGCCAACGGCGCACTAACGCGTTGATAAAATTCACAGATTTCGCTGCCCGTAGCAGTTCAAGCACTGCCACGGCCGGTTCGTGTAAAGCTGTCGCGAAGCGGCGGGGCGGCGAGCGCCAGGGAATTGCCAAGGGAAACGATTCTCCATGTCCATCGCCGCCCGCGATTTCCGCGAGCTTCGTCTCGAGGGAATGAGCCGCAGCTTCGGCAGCCTGAGCGCCGTCAAGGATGTAACGCTGAACGTCAAGCGCGGCGAATTCATTGCCCTGCTGGGTCCGTCCGGCTGCGGCAAGTCGACGGCGCTGAATTGCCTGGCCGGCCTGTTGCCGCTGTCGGGCGGCAGCATCTGGCTCGACCAGACCCGCATCGACCGGCTCAAGCCGGAAGAGCGCGGATTCGGCATGGTGTTCCAGAACTACGCGCTGTTTCCGCACATGAGCGTGCGCGACAATATCGGCTTCGGTCTCGTGATGCAGAACCGGCCGAAAGCCGAACTGGATCGCAAGGTCGACGAGGCTTTGGCCATTGTGCGGTTGATTGATCAATCCGAAAAATTTCCCGGCGAACTCTCCGGCGGCCAGCAACAGCGCGTCGCCATTGCCCGCGCTATCGTCATCGAGCCGCCTTTGGTGCTGATGGATGAGCCTCTGTCCAACCTCGACGCCAAGTTGCGGCTTGAGATGCGCGCTGAAATCCGTCGTATTCACGACTTGATCGGCTCGGCGACGATCTATGTCACGCACGATCAGGAAGAAGCGCTATCGCTTGCCGACCGCATTGTCGTGATGCGGTCGGGCGAAGTGCGCCAGGTCGGCACGCCGGAGGATTTGTATGTCCGCCCGGCGCATGCCGACGTCGCCGAGTTCATGGGCTATCGCAACCAGATCAGGACACGCATGACGGCGTCAGGCGGCAGCCACACCGTTAGCATCGGCGGCGTCAGTGTGCCGGCGACGCCGGTCGAGCCAACACTGGACGGGCCGGCCATTGCAGCAGTGCGGCCCGACGATCTCAAGATCGCGCCCGACGGCGCGGTCTCGGTCACCGTCGAAACCGTGCAGTACCATGGCCACGATTTCTATTGCTCCGGCCGCGCCAGTGACGGCACCGAGCTTTATTTTCGTTCGCCGGTGAAGATTGTAACAGGCGAGGCGGTGCGTCTGGCGGCCGCGGCCAACCGCGTGCTGATCTATTCGGGCGTCTGATAAGCGCACGCGGCTCTGGAAATACCCGCCGTGCATCACTAGCTGATGCAGGGTCCGCCCGGCGCTTCCTGCGACCGGCGGCTCGCTGAGGGAACGACCGCCATGGGGCCGGTGTCTTTGCTGCTCAACATTTTGTGGATCGTCTGCGGTGGCTTCTGGATGGCGGTCGGCTGGGCCATCGCCGCGGTGGTCATGGCGATCACCATCATCGGCCTGCCCTGGGCGCGGGCGGCTTTCACCATCGCCGCCTATACGTTGTTTCCGTTCGGCCAGAAGGCGGTGTCGCGCGACGAATATTTCGGCCGCGAGGATATCGGCACCGGCGCCTTCGGCCTCATCGGCAACATTGTCTGGTTCGTGCTGGCCGGCTGGTGGCTGGCGATTGGCCATCTTGTCACCGCGCTCCTGCTCGCCATCACCATCATCGGCATTCCTTTCGCCTGGGCGCATTTGAAGCTGGCAGGAATTGCGCTATGGCCGATCGGCAAAGTCATCGTTCCTGCGTAGTGCATGATCCCGAAAAGCATGTCCTCGACTCGATCGGGGATGGGAACCGGTTTTCGGATAAGATCATGCACCTGAAAAAGTCGAAGCCATGACCAAAAAACCCGCCGATCTCGAAGCCCTGCTGTCGGAGCTGACGCACGAACGCGGCGAACTCGATGCGAAAATCGAGGACCTGATCGCCGATATGGCCGACGCTACCCCTGAGCAGCGCAAGACCGGCGACTGGGCGCCAAATGGCGGGTTGACGCGGCGCTATCTCGATCTCACCAACCGGCAAAGCGAGGTCGAGCAGCAGATCATCGACCTGTCGCGCCAGATTGCCGCGGGCGATGGACCGGCATTGCCGCACTGATCCGGCGCTTTTATCTGTCAGCCGGTATCTCGCGCGCTATACTTGCCCCAATGCCGACTAACGAAGCCCTCCAGCGCAAGACCGAAGAACTGGCCCGCAGCGAAGAACGCTATCGCTATGCGCTGATGGCCGGCCGTCTGGTGCACTGGGAAACCGATGTGCCGACGCGCACCCGGATTTGGCGCGAAGACAGCATGGCGCTGTTCGGTATCAAGCTGAAGGACGGCATCGGCCGTCTCGGCGGCGATGACGATGAGTTCCGCCAAGCGGTTCATCCCGACGACCGCCACCTCGTGACCCAGGTCTATGACCTGGCGGAGAACCAGGACTGGTTCCCGATCGAGTACCGCATCGTGCGCCCCGACGGCAGCATCCGCTGGCTGTCCGGCGGCGGCCAGGTCGTATCACGCGACGCCAACGGCAAGCCGCAACGGCTGGTTCACGTCGTTGCCGACATCACCGACCGCAAGAATGCGGAAGAGCACATCCACTAATTGCTGCGCGAACTGACGCATCGCGGCAAGAATTTGCTTGCGGTCATTCAGGCCATCGCCTCGCAGACCGGCCGCCGCTCCGACACAATCGAGGAATTTCAAGAGAGCTTCACCAAACGCCTGCAAGGCCTGGCGGCGTCGCACGATCTGCTGGTGACGCAGAACTGGAAAGGCGCTTCGCTCGCCGATCTGCTGCGCGATCAGCTCGGCGTGTTCGCGGCAGCCGACGGTTCGGCGATATCGCTGTCGGGTCCCGATGTTTTTCTCAATCCGCAGACAACGGAGTCGATCGGGCTCGCCGTGCACGAACTGGCCACCAACGCGGTCAAGCACGGTTCGCTGTCGGTCTTGAGCGGCAAGGTCGCGGTGTCGTGGACGATTGAGCCGCCGTCCGGCGACGCGCCGGAAAGGCTGCGCCTGACATGGACCGAGCGCGGCGGTCCGGCCGCCGCCGCGCCGTCGCGCAACGGATTCGGCCATGTCGTGTTCGACCGCATCGTGGCGCGCGCGCTAGATGGCGATTTGAAAATGGTCTTCGAGCCGGAGGGGTTGAACTGGCAGTTGACGATCCCCACCGTCAATTCGGCCAAGCGGCGTATTGTGTTCAAGGACCGGAAAGCGTGGGCAGAGGCCGAGTAGACGCTACTTGACCTTTGCCGCCAGCACTTTCCGAAATGCACGCTCGCGTTTCAAGTGCCACTCCCGGCTCATCGCCTCTGTCTTGGTGGCAAACGCTTCCGAGTGCAGCAGCACCCAGCTTCGGCCGCGCGTCGTGCGCGCCCCTTTGCCGGAATTATGTTGGTTCAGTCGCCGGGCTACGTCTGTACTCCACCCGACATAGGTCAGGGTGCGGCCCTTGTGACGGCAGCCGAGAACGTAGACGAAGCAGTTCATGCCCGCAGTGTAGATCGGAAAACTTAATCGCTGTTAGCGGAAGCCTGACCAGCGGCTTTCGAACGAGCCGGCCGGCACCGGCGGCTGCGCGCCGGCAAGCACGCCGCTATTGCTCGCCGGCGGCGTCGCCGAGAACGCGGTGCGCAGTTGCGGCGGCTCCTCGCGCGATGCGTCGTCGGCAATATTGGGTTTGGCGGCGCTGGCGGTGCGCTGCCGCGCGGGCTCCGAAGCCGTGGCTTTCGGCTGGGCGGATTGGGCCACCTGCTGTGGCGGCTTGGCCGGCGCGGCGGGAGCCGCAACGATCGTGGCAGGCTTCGGCTTCGGAATTGCGGCTGGCGAAACGCGCGGCGCTGCCGCCGCGACGGCAACGGGTTGAGATTGAGCCGGTTGAGCCTGAACGGGTTGCGCCTGAGCCGTCGCGCCGCCCAGTACACCAAACAGGCTGGCGCGCGGCGTTGCCAGGCTCGCCAGCACCGGTTCGCCCGCGGCGGTCGGCGCCGGCTGCGGCACGGATACGATCTGTGTCGGCGCCGGCGCATCCGGCGTGCGCGGCAGCGCGCCGGGCGCGATTGCAATCTTAACCGGGCGGCCTTTGCTGTCGTAGCCTTCCTGCGTGCCGAGCTTTTCGGCGAACACCGGGTTCATGCCGCCGTCGATGCCGTGACGCATCGGCACGGTGGCGACACCTTGCGCGATATGCTCGGCCATCTGGATTTGTTCGTTGCGCTTATGATCGAGCACCAGGTCGGCAATGTTCCTGTCCAGTTCGTATACCGGGCACTTGCCCTTGGAATCGAACTTGAGCGGCTTCGACGCATTGTCCGGCTGCGCCGGATCGAACACGTAGCGTCTCTCGCAAACCGCGACCTTTGGCTCCTGCTTGGAGGCTTCGAAGTGGTCGTAGCCTTCCTTGAGCATTTTCCAGAACGCGAAGTTCGGATTGTTGCGGTGCTTGGCCATGTTCAGCGCGGTCATGCGGAACGGCATGGCCTGCAACTGAAAGGCCTTCTGGCCACCGAAGAACGACTCGCGCGCCAGCGCATAGATTTCCTGAATCTGCTCGTCGGTCATCGCGTAGCAGCCGCGCGACGAGCAGTCGCCATGCACCATCAGCTCCGAGCCGGTATAGCCGTGCGCGCGGTCATAGGTGTTCGGGAAGCCGGTGTTGAAGGCGAGATAATAATTCGAGGCCGGGTTCATCTGTCCCGGCGTGATCGTATAGAAGCCTTCCGGCGCCTGGCGGTCGCCTTCCTTCTTCTTCGGGCCGAGATCGCCCGACCAGCGGCAGATCGGGTAGGTCTTCAGCAGCGCGTATTGGCCGTCGCGGTTCTGCTTCCAGATCTCCATCTCCGCTTCTTCCTTGAAGATGCGGGCGAGGATCGGCGATTCCTTGTCCATGTTCTTGGACGCAATTTCGGCAAGCGTCTTTTCCGACAGCGGCGCATGCGCGCGGCCGCTGGTCACGTCGCTCGGATTGCAGCCGGCAAGGGAAATGGCGGCAGCAACTGCCGCGGATGCCAGCAACGCTCGGAGATAGGATCGGCTCAAAACGCGAAACTCCCCGTGCGGGCGGGCTCAGATTGAGACATCGTTATCCATAAGATGTGGCATCCGCAAGGCAAACCCCAGTCTGCCGGACAAGGCGTAACCCTATGGTAAACCGGACCTAAATCGGCGCAAGGCGGAAATTTTGGAGGAACCCGCCAGACCGCCTCAGGCGTTGGGCCGCGCGGCGACCCGTCCCATGGCGAGGAATTTGTCGCGCCGCTGCTTGCGTATGCCATCGCGGTCGAGCGGCCGAAGTTCGGCGAAAGCCTTGTCGATGGCCTCCGCCGTGGCGGCAATGGTCGCGGCCGGGTCGCGGTGGGCGCCGCCGGTCGGCTCGGTCACAATTGTATCGATGACGCCGAAGCGGGCCATGTCCTGGGCGGTGATTTTCATGTTGGTCGCCGCCTCCTGCGCCTTGGTGCTGTCGTGCCAGAGGATGGAAGCCGCGCCTTCCGGCGAAATTACGCTGTAAATCGCGTGTTCCAGCATCAAAACCTTGTTGGCGGTGGCCAGCGCGATGGCGCCGCCCGAGCCGCCTTCGCCGAGGATCACCGATACATTCGGCACGTTGAGGCCGAGACACACGTCGGTCGAGCGCGCAATGGCCTCGGCCTGACCGCGTTCCTCGGCGCCGATGCCGGGATAGGCGCCGGCGGTATCGACCAAGGTCAGCACCGGAATGTTGAAACGGTCAGCCATCTCCATCAGGCGCACCGCCTTACGGTAGCCTTCCGGCTTGGCCATGCCGAAATTGTGCTTGAGCCGGCTTTCGGTATCCGAGCCCTTTTCATGGCCGAGCACGCAGACGCTCTCGCCACGAAAGCGGCCGAAGCCGCCGACGATGGCGGCGTCGTCGCCGAACTTGCGGTCGCCAGCTAGCGGCACGAATTCGGTGAGCAGGCCTTTGACGTAATCGAGGCAATGCGGCCGCTGCGGATGCCGCGCGACCTGCGTTTTCTGCCACGGCGTCAGGGCGCCATAGAGTTCCTTCAGCGCCAGCGCGGCTTTGGCCTCTAGGCGGCTGATCTCGTCGGTGACCGAGACCGCATTGTCGGTCTCGCCCATGGCGCGCAGCTCTTCAACCTTGGCCTCAAGCTCGGCCACGGGTTTTTCAAAGTCGAGGTAGCTGCGCATAAGTTGGTTCGTCGCGTTGTTTGATGATGTGAATGTAAATGTGGTCCAGATAGCTCGGCGCAACTGGCCCCTGCGAGATGGTTAAGTCAAGCGGCCCGGATGGTTGCGCGGCAAACCCTAAGATTTCACTCAAATACCGCCGCCGCCGCTATCGGGTTCTTAACCCCGATTGCGCTTCGCCGGCCAAATTCCCGCTTTAAAGCCCGTGTTTGCGCGCCCTTTCGCACCCTTTTAACGATGTCCGGACCATCGTCGCCGCGGGTCTAGGGGTGGGGCGCGATAGTTCGAATGCCGATAATCGACACGTTCAGCGGAACCTGGAGCGCCAGGCAGGACCGCCCGGCGGCGGCGCGGGCGACCCCGCGTCAGGCGGCGTTCGACGTCGTCGGCTTGCTGGACGTTCCGCCCGAAGCTTGGGCCGAACTTGCGCCGCGCGCCATCGAGTCCAATGCATTTTATCATCCGGCCTGGGCGCGGGCGATGGCCCGGCGCGAGGGGGACCAAACCAATGTGCGGGCTTTGCTGGCCTGGGACGGCCCCGCGCGCACACGCCTGATCGGCCTCTTGCCGGTCGTGCCGGCGTGGCGGGCGCTGTATTTGCCGCTGCCGGTTCTGGTCGCGTGGCAGGCCAATTCGCCTTTGACCGTGCCGCTGCTCGACCGCGACATGCCCGACGCAGCCGCCCGCGCACTGGTCGCGGCCGCGCGCAAGGCCGGTGCTTTGGCGCTGCTGTTGCCGGCGTTGGCCGATGAAGGATCTGCTGCCGCCGCGCTGCGCGCGGCGATGGCCGAGTTCGGCGGCAGGACCTTCACATTCAATCGTCATCAACGCGCGCGCCTCGACGCCACGCAGGATGGCGACGAAACGCTGTCCGCCGCGCTCGGCGCCAAGAAGGTCAAGGACCTGCGCCGCCAGCGCAATCGACTGAGTGATGATGGCGAGGTTGCGTTTCGGATCGCTGCGCCGGGCGCCGATACGGCAACGGCGCTCGATGCGTTCCTGACGCTTGAAGCCTCGGGCTGGAAGGGCATCACTGGCACCGCTCTGGCGCAAAGCGAGGATGACGCAAATTTCATCCGCACTGCCGTCCCCGCGCTGGTCGCCGATGGCGCGGCGCAAGTGGCGACCTTGTCGTCCGGCAATAGGGTTGTTGCCGCCGGGATCGTGTTGCGCCATATGCGGCGCGGCTATTTCTTCAAAATCGCCTATGACGAGACCGCTGCGAAAACTTCGCCGGGCGTGCAGATCACCCTCGACATCACGCGCGCGCTTTGCGCCGACGCTGGCATCGACGATGTCGATTCAACCGCCATCAGCAATCACCCGATGATCGATAAGATCTGGCGCGCGCGCCTGTCCATCGCCGACATGATCGTGCCGACCGGCAAAGGCGGCGCGCTGCTTTCCGCCTGCATCGGCCTGATCGCCGCGCGCCACGCGCTGCGGCAGACTGCCAAGAAAATCTATCACCGCCTCCATTTGAAGAAGCTGCATCACCGTCTTCGTTTGATGAAAGGAAGTCAGCCATGAATGCTGTCGTCAGAAACGTCGAGAGTTCGCGCGTCCAAAACCTGGTCGAGCCCGCCGATAAAGCGGCTTTCGCCGCAGCGTTTCCGAACCAGCCTTTCGCGCTGAAGCATCAATTCGCCGGCAATCCCTTGTTCGCCCTCGATCGCATTGTCGATCTGGTGCGCGAACTGCCGGCCGATTCGATCGAATACAATTCCGGCAAGGCAGCGATCGGCCAGGATCCTGACAAGACGCCTTTGGTCGATCTCGACCCGGCCGAGGTCGTGCGCCGTATCGAGACCTGCGGCGCCTGGATGGTGCTCAAGCGCGTCGAGCAGCATCCGGCCTATCTTTCGGTGATCGAGCAGGCGCTGGATGCGGTCGCCCGCGCCAATGGCCATGCCGATTTGAAGGAAGCCGGCTTCGAAGATCTGCGCGGCTTCATGTTCGTGTCGTCGCCGAATTCGACGACGCCGTTTCATGTCGATGCCGAAGACAACATCTTCGTGCATATCCACGGCGACAAGTTCTTCACGATTTGCGATAACCGCGATGGCACCGTGGTGTCGGACGACGCCGTCGAGCATTCGCTGACCAAGCACCGCAACGTCAAATACAGCGACGACTATGAGCAGAAATCGACCTGCTATGCGCTGAAAGCCGGCGACGGCGTGTTCGTGCCATATCTGTGGCCGCACTGGGTGCGCACCGGCTCGCAGTTTTCGATCTCGCTGGCGGTGACCTGGAAAACGAAAGCGGTGATGGCCAAGAATGACATCTTCGTCGTCAATTCGCTGCTGCGCCGTATCGGCTTTCCGCAACGCGCGCCGGGTCACAACCGGGCGGCGGATGCTTTCAAGCTGGCAGTTTTCCGCATCGCCAAGGCGGTCGCCGATCCGCTGCGCAAGAGCGTTGCGGTCCGCGCCCTCATTCGCAAAATGGTGCTGGGCAAGAATGCCAATTATTACATGAAGCCCAAGGCTGCTTCTTAAAGAGCCGGCGGCTTAGCCGCGCTCGCCATCCGACAGCGGATGCAGATCGCGCACGAGCGTCTTCAACCGCTCTTCGAGAACGTGCGTATAGATTTGCGTCGTCGAAATGTCGGCGTGGCCGAGCAAGGTCTGCACCACGCGAAGACCAGCGCCGTTGTGCAGCAAATGGCTGGCGAAGGCATGACGCAGTACATGTGGCGACAGCCGCGCCGGCGCCAAACCGCAGGCCTGACCGAGCGCCTTTAATTCACGGGCGAAATGCTGGCGGGTGAGATGGCCCTGTTCGCCGAAAGACGGAAACAGCCATTTCGTATTTGGCTCTTTCGCGTTCTTGCTTTCGGCCGACGCTTCGGCGCGTAGCGCCAGATATTCCGCCATCGCCGCTTTGGCCGCGCCATTGAGCGGCACCAGCCGCTCCTTGTTGCCCTTGCCGAGCACGACCAGCATTTTCTGGCCGCGCCGCGCCGCCGAAACCGGCAGCGCTACCAGCTCCGACACGCGCAGGCCGGTAGCATAAACCACTTCGAGAAGACATAGCAGCCGCGCCGCACGCAGCCGTGCCGGCTTCGGCTGTTCGGCATTCTCGGCATTGGCGCGCGCTTGCGTCATCAGCCGGTCGACCTCGGCGATCGATAGTATCTTCGGCAAGGTCAGGGCGCGCTTCGGTCCTTCCAGCACCGCGGCCGGATCGTCGCCGCGTTTTCCTTCGGCATAGAGGAAACGATAAAGCTGCCGCGTCGCCGACAGCCGCCGCGCCAATGACGAGGCGGCAAAGCCGCGCTCGTCGAGGCTCTTGAGAAAGCCGCGCAAATCGTCGGTGTCGGCCTTGGCGATGGATTTCCCGGCGGCGCGCAAGTGCGCGGTGAGATCGTCGAGATCGTTGCGGTAGGCGGCGAGCGTGTTCTCGCCGGCGCCGCGCTCGGCTGCCTGCATGTCGAGAAACAATTCCACTAATGTGTCGTCATTCGAAGCTTTGCGAGGGGCAGCCATATCCTACTGCTGCTGTTGCTTGACGAATCTGTCGGGCGGGATCGTCACCGTGATTTCGCGCGGCTGATATTTGACGAAATTGGCGAGCGCAAAGATGCCGACATAGACCACCCCGGCAATGATGCCGGCAATGACCAGGAATCTGAACAGGCTGGGCATGGTCTTTATCCGGCGGCGGTCGAGGATGACGCGAATTAAGAGGTTTACGACCAAGTTCCTTAACCACCGGCAAACGCGGCCGGCAATCGCATTTGTCCGAATTGCTGGTATATGGAACCGTTGCGTCGCGCCGGAAAGCTAGCATGGTTGAGACTGCCGTTCAAAAGCACGCGGAAAATGCCCCGGAATCGGCCTCGCAGACCGATATCAGGCGCGCATTGGGGACCCGGTCGCTCGTGCTGGTCGGCATGATGGGCGCCGGCAAGTCGTCGATCGGCCGCCGGCTGGCGACCCGCCTGAACCTGCCCTTTGCCGATGCCGACACCGAAATCGAGACCGCCGCCGGCATGACCATTCCCGAGATTTTCGAGCGCCACGGCGAGCCTTATTTCCGCGCCGGCGAGGCGCGCGTCATCGCCCGCCTGCTCGAGCATGGCCCGCAGGTGCTGGCGACCGGCGGCGGCGCCATCATGGACCAGCGCACCCGCGATCTCGTTCACATCAAGGGCGTGTCGATCTGGCTCAAGGCCGACCTTGAGGTGCTGTCGAAGCGCACCAAGCGCCGCGGCGACCGCCCTCTGATCGACAAGATGAAGGATCTGCTGCCGTTGCGCGAACCGGTTTATGCCTTGTCCGATATTACTGTGCAGTCGCGCGACGAACCGCACGACATGATTGTCGACGAAATCATCGCGGCTCTGCCGAAGCACCTTAACATTATCGCCAGCGAGGGGACGCAACCGTGACCGCGCCCAAGGTTTCCCCGATACAGGCGCACGAACCGGTGGTCGTGCCGGTGTCGCTGGCCGAGCGCGCCTATGACATCGTCATCGGCCGTGACGTGATTGCGACACTCGGCGCGCGCATCAAGGCGCTGCGCCCGAATGCCAAGGTGGCCATCGTTACCGATGCGACGGTGGCCAATCATCATCTCGCCGCGGTCGAGGACATTCTCACTTCTTCCGGCATCGCTCATTCGGCCATTGTTGTCGCGCCCGGCGAAGGCTCGAAAAACTACGCCACCTTTGAGACCGTCTGCGAAGCGATCATCGCGGCGCGCATCGAGCGCAACGACCTTGTCGTGGCGCTTGGCGGCGGCGTCATCGGCGATCTTGCCGGGTTCGCGTCGGCCAGCGTGAGGCGCGGCCTCGATTTCGTCCAGGTCCCGACGTCGCTTCTGGCGCAAGTCGATTCATCGGTCGGCGGCAAGACCGGCATCAATTCGCGCCAGGGCAAGAATCTGGTCGGCGCGTTTCATCAGCCGATCCTCGTCATCGCCGACACGGCGATGCTCGATACCTTGCCGCCGCGCGAGTTCCGCGCCGGTTACGGCGAGGTGGCGAAATACGGGCTCTTAGTCGACGCCGATTTCTTTGCCTGGCTGGAGACGAACTGGCGCGATGTCTATGCCGGCGGCGGCGCCCGCGAACATGCCATTGCCATGTGCTGCCGGGCCAAGGCGGCTATCGTGGCGCGTGACGAGCGCGAAACCGGCGACCGCGCGCTGCTTAATCTCGGCCACACCTTCGGCCACGCGTTCGAAGCGGGCGCCGGTTATTCGCAGCGCCTGCTGCATGGCGAAGCGGTGGCGCTCGGCTGCGTGCTGGCCTTCGAGTTCTCCGAGCGGCAGGGTTTGGTTGGCGGCAACAGCGTGGCGCGCGTCCGCGCGCATCTGGCCGATGCCGGCCTGCCGACAAGGCCGGGCGATGTTGAAGGCGGCGTGCCCGATGCCGACCGGCTGATGGACCTGATTGCGCAGGACAAGAAAGTGAAGCGCGGCAAATTGACGTTCATTCTGGCGCGCGCCATCGGCGAGGCTTTCGTCGCCGACGATGTCGATCCCGCGGCGGTACGCGCGTTTCTGCAAGAACGCATCGACGATAAAATTTCGAAATGAGCCTCTGAATGAACGCCACCGTCTTCAATCTGCTTCTCGCCATTTTCCTGTTGGCGCTCAACGCCTTTTACGTCGCTGCCGAATTCGCGCTGGTCAAGAGTCGCGGCTTCCGCATAGACGCGATGGCGGAGGAAAATCGTTTCGGCGGGCGTCTGTTGCAGAAGATGATGGGCAATCTGGAAGCCTATCTGGCGTGCTGCCAGCTCGGCATCACCATGGCCTCGCTCGGTCTCGGCTGGGTCGGCGAACCGACCGTTGCCGGATTGCTGGAGCCGTTGCTGGCGCCGTTGGGCATGCCCGAAAACGCGGTGCATTTCACCTCGTTCATCGTCGGCTTCCTGGTGTTCTCGTCGCTGCACATCGTCATCGGCGAACAGGTGCCGAAGACTTTAGCGATCCGCGAGCCGGTGCCGGTGTCGCAATGGATCGCTTATCCGCTGCATGTTTCGTTTTTGCTGCTGTATCCGCTGAACTGGCTGCTCAACGCGGCATCGCGCTCGGTGCTGCGCGGCATGGGCGTCAAGGAGCATTCGACGCAGGACATTCTTACCGACGTCGAAATCGAAGGGCTGGTCGAGGAATCGGCCGAGCATGGCAATATCGAGGAAGGCCAAGCCGAATACATTCAGAACGTGTTCCGCTTCGGCGAACTCGAAGTATCCGACGTCATGGTCCACCGCACCAACATGATCATGGTCGATGCCGATGACAAACCGGAAGACATCGTCAACACAGTGATCGCCTCGCCGGTGACGCGCCTGCCGCTTTGGCGCGATAATCCCGAGAACATCATCGGCATTCTGCACGTCAAGGATCTGCTGCGTGCGCTGCACGCGGTCGACGGCGATGCCGCGAAGATCGACATTGCCGCCTTGATGGCGCCGCCGTGGTTCGTGCCGGAAACGCGGCCGGTGTCGGAACAGCTCAAGGCGTTCCGCCGCCGCAAGACGCCGTTCGCGCTGGTCGTCGATGAATACGGCGTGGTCGAGGGCCTGGTTACGCTCGAGGATATTCTGGAGGAGATCGTCGGCGATATCACCGACGAGCATGATGTCGCCATGCCGGGCGTGCGCAAGCAGCCGGACGGTTCCGTCAATGTCGATGGCGCTGTGCATATTCGTGATCTCAATCGCGTCATGGGCTGGGATCTGCCGGACGAGGAGGCCACCACCATCGCCGGTCTGGTCATTCACGAAGCACGCTCGATTCCGGAGGTGGGGCAGAGCTTCACCTTCCACAATTTCCGCTTCCGGGTGCTGCGTCGGGCGCGCAACCGCATCACCGCGCTGCGCATCCAGCCGTTGCCAAGCGTGGCGGCGAAGAAGTCTGTAGGGCACCTCGAACAATAGCGTTTTTGCTGCGTGATCGTTAGCCCGCGCGGATCGGCGGGCAATTGGCAGATGATCTGACGCCGGTGCGGCTCCGCCGTATGCACCCGGCGTCCTGTTGAGGGTGGCACAAGCTGCCTTTTCC
>CAMBQQ010000106.1 GCA_945870035.1 Rhizobium sp. Q54
GATCGCCGCCCGCACCTTCGGCGTCGTCGTTGCTTGGCTGTGAAGTTGGATCAACATGCCCGAACCCCGCTTCGAATGTCCCTCAGGATCGATCTTGCCATGAAAAAAGCAGAGCGACGAGGGTCTATGTGATCATCCGGGATGGAACAAAAATGATGTCTCACCACATTCCATAGCCTACCAATGTGCGAATTCGCTTTCCTCAAAGACTGGATGATACAGATGCGCGCAATACGTGATGATCAGGCGAACAGCAAGCTACGCTGCCCCTGACCTTCGATCATCAATTCGGTCAACGCCCACAGCAATGCGTCAACGCGGTCCGCGAATAGCCCATTGTCTTGCGGTCGAAACCGATAGTGAAGGCGCACATTTGATCTTCGAGCCGGGGAAACGGTCCCGCGTGATGCACCCGCCCGTGCTCGTGCAGGGCGCTGATGGGCTCGGCGCGAGTGACCTTGCCGCGGAAGGCCCAAACGGCACTATAAGGTACGTTAGGGTCGACCATACGCATGGTCTCGGCGATGATGCGGTCACCCCGTCGCTCGCGGTGCAAGGTAATCGCTCTACTTGCCCAATCGTTCGGAGCGAAAACACCGGAGATATCGTCGAGGACATAGGCGTGGCCATTGCTGCCGAGTCCAACGCAGACGATACGACACTCGTTAGCGTCCTCAGCGCTCGACCCATTCGGGTCGATGGCGGCCACAACCCGCCACAATCTGCTCGTTGCGAAAGCGCGAAGGAATAATTCTGCTTCTAAGCGGCGTGCCGAATTTACTTTATTGCCCCACCAGTTGAGTGCAAAGTTGGCCCATGGAAATGCGTCAGCTCAGATACTTTGTGGCAGTTGCCGAAGTCGGGAGTTTCTCCAAGGCGGCGCTCATCCTTGACGTTGCCCAGCCCGCCGTTAGCCGTCAGGTCCGTGAGTTGGAAATAGAACTCGGGGTTTTGCTACTCGTGCGTAACGGCCGCGGCGCCGTCCTGACCGATGCGGGAATCAAGTTTCTCGGCCGCGTCAGAATGATTTTGGAGGATGTTGAACGCTCGTTGCAGGAAGCGCGCACCCTTAAAGGTCAGCCGATGGGCATGGTGTCGATCGGGATGCCGCCGGCAATCGGTGCGATCCTATCGGTCCCGACGGTGACGCAGGTTCGCACACTATATCCGGAAATACGGTTGCAATTAACTGAAGGATACAGCGGTCACATTCATGAGTGGTTGCTGTCCGGGCGGTTGGATATCGGCGTGTTGTACACGCCGCCACGAAGTTCCGACCTGAGCTATGATCACTTGGCTACAGAACGGCTCTATCTGCTCGGAGCACCCGCGTTGATCGAGCAGCACCTCGGGCAAGACACCAGCCTCCCGTTCGGTGACATTTTGAAACTGCCGCTGATCCTGCCGGCGCGGCCGCATGCCATTCGCCGTCTGATCGACGAGGTCGCAACCCGCAAGCTGACCGAGCTCAATCTCGTTGCCGAGGTCAATGCGTTCCTCGGCATTCGCGACCTCGTGGTGGGCGGCCACGGCGTCACCATTCTGCCGGTCTCGGCGATGTTGCACGAGATTGCCGCCGGTCAGTTGAAGGTGATTGACGTCGTCAATCCGGAATTGTCACAGACGGTAGGGCTCATGACCTCGACGCATCATTCGCCATCGCTGGCAACAATGACGGTTGCGCGCGTCATCCACGATATAGCGCGTTCGCTGGTTAAGACGGTGGCGTGGCCGGAACGTAACGTCAGCAAAAATGCAACCAATCCGCGCAAGGCGAGTTCCAAGGCAAGACGAAGCCGTTAACCGGCCTATAAGCCCCGCTGTGGGCGCGTTATTCCTGAAAGCTATAGCTGGTAGCCACTATCCGCACTTTGCGTATGGCACAGGCTCTCGTAGCGTTTGCTGATGGAGTTACTGTCCGCATTCGATTGGATCGGCAACCCGGTCGCGATCACCCGTCAGTTCATGGCGGGTCTTGCCAACGGCATGCTCCTATTTCTTGTTGCGGCCGGCTTGTCGCTCATCTTCGGCGTCTCTCGCATCGTCAATTTCGCGCATGGCGGCATCTTCATGCTGGGTGCGTACTTCACCTACACCGTCGTCAATCTGCTCGGCTCATCGATCTATAGTTTCGTACTGGCGCTAATTGTTTCTACCGCGACGACCTTTCTGTTTGGCGTCGCTTTCGAAATGCTTTGCCTGCGCCGGATCTATCGTTCGCCGCAGGCCTTTCAGTTGCTTGTCACTTTCGGCCTGGTGCTCATTCTCGGCGACGCCGTTCGTCTCATCTGGGGACGCGAAGAGAATTCGATTGAGATACCGGCACTTCTCAACGGTATCGTGCGTCCATTCGGCGTCAGCTTCCCGGTGTATCGCATCGCGCTTTTCGTCATCGGCCTCGCCATCTGCCTCGGTATGTGGGCTCTGATCTATCGCAGCCGCTGGGGTATGTTTGTCCGCGCAGCCACGGTTGATCGCGAAATGCTGCAAGCACTTGGTGTCGATGTCAGACGATTGTTCACGACAGTATTCGGCCTTGGCGCGGCGCTTGCCGGACTAGCCGGCGGTCTTGCCGCTCCGATTTTGGCGGTCGGCCCAGGCCTGCACGCTCAGGTGCTGATTGATGCTTTTGTCGTCGTGGTCATCGGCGGCATGGGCAGTCTGCCCGGCGCGCTCGCCGGCGCTCTGTTGGTCGGACAGGCCAACGCCTTCGGCACACTTGCGTTTCCGACGCTCGCGATCGTGGTTCCGTTCATCGTCATGACCATTCTACTTATCGTGCGGCCCTGGGGCCTGCTGGGAAAACCGGAATGATCGGGCAGTCCGCCACCTTGATGGTCTGTTTGATTGCTGCGCTACTTGCGCCGCTCGGCGTCTCGGAGTTCTGGGTTTTTGTTTTTATTGAAATGCTCGTATTCGCGCTCTATGCTGTGAGCTTCAATCTCCTACTCGGCTATGGCGGCATGCTCGCGTTCGGGCACGCAGTGTTCTTCGGCATCGGCGCTTATGCCGTCGCGATCCTGATCAAGAAGGCCGGCTTCGGCGCCTTCAACGCGACCTTGTTGTCGCCGGTGATTTCGGGCGTCGCCGGGGCCATTGTTGGCTATTTCTGCATTCGCCTGTCCGGCATTTATCTTGGCATGCTGACATTTGCATTCCAGATGCTGACCTACACGGTCGTCTTGAAGTCTTATGGCTTCACCGGCGGCGATGATGGGCTCAGCGGTCTTGCAGTGTCCGGCTTTGCCTCGACGCCGCGCGGCTTCTACTACGTTACGCTGGCGGTCGTATCGGTGTCGCTGTTGCTATTGTGGCGCCTGGTGAACTCGCCGTTTGGTCTTGCCCTGCAAGCGCAACGCGGCAATCCGCGGCGTAGCCTCGCGCTCGGCATTAATGTCTCGCTGCATCGCTGGATGACATTCGTCGTCGCGGCATTCTTTGCCGGGCTCGCCGGCGGATTATTTGCGCTCGCAAATCAAAGCGTATTCCCCGGATGGCTTAACTGGACCGCGGCGGCGGCGCCTATTGTCATGACGATTCTTGGCGGCATGAACACGTTTTTCGGGCCAGTGGTCGGCAGCGTTATTTATGTCCTGATGCAAACTTGGCTGACCGGCATGACCGAGTACTGGGCGCTGTTTCTCGGAGTCGCGATCATTCTCATCGTCATGCTATTGCCCAATGGCGTCATGGGTCTTTGGCAAGGCCGGCACCATGACTGAAGCAATCCTGCACACCGTCGATGTGAACAAGGCCTTTGGCAGTCTGCGTGCTTCCGACAATGTTTCCATTGAGGTGCGGCCCGGCGAATTCCGCGCGGTCATCGGCCCCAACGGCGCCGGCAAGAGCACGTTTTTCAATCTCATCAGCGGCTTCTTGAAGCCGGACAGCGGCCGCATCTTCATGGCCGGCAAGGACATTACCGGACGCGAGCCTTATCAGTTATTTCACTCCGGCCTGAGCCGGACGTTTCAGATCACCAGCATTTTCACCGAGCTGGCTGTTTTGGAGAACATGCAGATCGCTTTGCTGTCCTATCGCCGGGGCCTGTTCGATGGGTTCCGACAATCGCGCCGCATGGAAGTCCCGGAATGCCGCCGCCTGCTGGACCTTGTCGGGCTCGATGTCGATCATGATTGCCGCGCCGGCACATTATCGCATGGCGACCAAAAGAAGCTCGAACTCGCCGTCGCGCTCGCCGGCGAGCCCAGCCTGTTGCTGCTCGATGAACCGACCGCGGGCATGGCGGCCAACGAACGCCTCGATTCCATCAAGATGGTGCACCGGCTCGCGAAAAAACTCGGTCTAACGGTCGTTTTCACCGAGCACGATATGCAGGTGGTGTTCAGCGTCGCCGATCGCATCAGCGTGCTGCACCAGGGGGCGATCATCGCGGACGATGTGCCGGAAGCGATCCGCCAGTCGCCGATGGTTCAACAGATTTATCTTGGCGAAACGGTGGACGGGGCCGTGTCATGAGCGCCAAGAGTCCGTATCCCATGACGCCGGAGGAAGTCGCAAGCTATCGCGCCGCTGTTGAGGCGTTGGTTGCCGAATGCCTCGCGCTCATTCGCGACTATCCAGTCGAGCGCGACGCCGACCCGGTTTCGGAGCGCGGCCAGCGATGACCCAACCGTATGAATGGAGCGTCGCGGAGGCCGCGGAACGAATTCGCGATAAGCGCATATCGTCACGAGGCTACGTGCAGGCGCTTTTGGCGCGTATTCGCGACTATGAACCGTCTTTGCACGCCTGGGCGCATCTCGCAGGTGACTGGGCTGAAGCGCAAGCTTCGCAATGCGACGAAGACACGGTGCGTGGCGTGTCGCGCGGTCCGCTGCATGGTGTTGCCGTCGCCATCAAGGACAATTATGATGTCATCGACCTGCCGACCCGCGGCGGCAGCGATTTGAGCGACGACAAGCCAGCGGCCGCCGATGCTGTTGCCGTTGCCAGGCTACGCCGTGCGGGAGCCGTCGTCCTGGGCAAGACCGCGATGACGCCGTTTGCCGCCATGGACCCGGCGCCGACACGCAACCCCTGGAACGGCGATCATACGCCCGGCGGCTCAAGCAGCGGTTCGGCCGCCGCCGTTGGCGCGCAGATGTGCGCCGCCGCGCTCGGCTCGCAAACCGCAGGATCGGTTTTGCGGCCGGCGGCTTATTGCGGCGTCGTTGGCCTGAAGCCCACCTATGACGCGGTCAGCCGCCAGGGCTTGATGGCCTGCGCCTGGTCGATGGATCATGTCGGCGTGATCGCCCGCGATGTCGACGACGCCGCGTTATTGTTCGGCGTCCTCACAGGCGCAGGGCCGGCAGATTCGAAAGATAGCGATGGTCAAATCACCGTCGGGATTCCGGATCGCGGCTTCGATATTTCCGATGCGAGCGATGCCGAGGCGTTCGTGGGCGCGGTCGATGTGTTGGCAAAGGCCGGCGCCAAGATTGTAAGCGTAGAGGTTCCGGACGGACTCCAGTCATTGGCCTCTGCCGGCATCCTAGTGATGTATGCCGAATTGGCGGCATTTCATCGCGATCTCTATTCCCGCCGCGCGTCCGAATATCCGCCGCGCTTGCGCGTGTTGGTTGAGGCGGGGTTGTCGATTGCAGCGCCGGACTACGTTAATGCGCTGCGCGTTCGCCATCATGCCGCCGGCGAACTGTCGAGCGCACTCGCCGGTCTGACAGTGCTGCTGACGCCGACGACCACCAGCCCCGCGCCGTCGCGTCAGGGTAGCACCGGCGATTGGCGTTTCAATTTGCCGTTCAGTGCGTCGGGTCATCCGGCGATCACCCTGTCATGCGGGTTCGCGAAAAACGGCTTGCCGCTCGGGATTCAGGCGGTGGCATCGCATGGTCGTGAGGACTTTCTGTTCAAGGTTGGTCGACTGTTTCAGCAGCACTCCGATTGGCATAAGCGTCGCGCTCCGATGAAAGCAGGACCTATTTAAATGGTGGATGGTTGGATCTTAGGGGTCGATATCGGTGGCACCTTCACGGATGTAGTGATGGTGAATTCAAAATCGCGCGAAATGAAGCGCTTCAAGTGTTTGACGACGCCCGATGAACCGGCGCGCGGCGCGCTTGAGGGCGTCGATGGCGTGCTGGCGGAAGCGAGCGCGAAGCCGGGCGGTATTTCGGTGCTGATGCACGCTACGACCTTGGTTTCGAATGCCTTGATCGAGCGCAAGGGTGCCTCGACTGCGCTCATTTCGACGAAGGGCTTTCGCGACGTGCTGAGCATCGGCCGCGAGAAGAAGTTCGACATCTACGATCTGCAAATCGAACGCCCCATGCCGCTTGTGCCGGACCGTCTTTCGTTTGAAGTGTCCGAACGGCTGGCACCCGACGGCTCGGTCGTTGACGCGCTCGATGAACAGTCGGTGATCGAGGTTGCCAACGCCATTCGCAAGGGTGGCGCGGAAGCGGTCGCGGTCTGCCTCCTGCACTCTTATATGAATGGGGCGCACGAAGCGCGCGTCCGCCAGTTGTTGCAGGAGCATCTCGGCGGCATGCCGGTGAGCCTTTCGTCCGAGGTTCTACCGGAGTTGCGTGAATATGAGCGCGCCTCGACGACAGCCGCCAACGCCTATGTCCAGCCGCTGATCGCGGTCTATTTGCAGCAGTTCGTCGATGGCCTCAAGCAGCGCGGCGTCAACGCCTCATTGTTCGTAATGCTGTCGGAAGGCGGCATGGCTGCGCCGGATGTCGTGCGCCGCCTTGCTGTGCGCATCTGCGAATCCGGTCCGGCCGCGGGCGCAGTCACGGCGGCGAGCGTCGCCAGCCAGCGCAAGCTGCCGCGCGTTCTGTCGTTCGATATGGGCGGCACGACGGCCAAAACCGCGCTGATCCATGACGGTGCGCCCGAAATCACGATGGATTTCGAGGTTGCCCGCACCTATCGCTTCAAGAAAGGCAGTGGTCTGCCGCTGCGCGTGCCGGTCGTCGACCTGATCGAAATCGGCGCCGGGGGCGGCAGCATCGTTCGCATTGACGAACTGGGATTGGTCAAGGTCGGACCCGACAGCGTCGGCGCCGATCCGGGGCCTGCCTGTTACGGCCACGGCGGCGAACACGCGACGGTCACTGACGCGGATTTGGTGCTCGGCTACCTCGACGTGAATTCGTTTCTCGGCGGTCGCATGCATCTCGATTCCGACGCCGCGCGCAAGGCAATCGAGCGCGCCGTTGCCAAACCGCTCGGCATTTCGGTCAACGAGGCAGCGCTGCGCATTCACAGTATCGTCAATGAGAACATGGCGAGCGCCTCGCGCGTTCAGGCTGTTGAGCGCGGTCATGATCCGGCCGGCTACAGCATGGTCGGTTTTGGCGGCGCCGGACCCGTGCATGCCTTCGGAGTAGCGAGGTGCCTGCGCTTGCGCACGTTGATCATTCCCCCGAGCGCCGGTCTTGGATCGGCGGTGGGGCTGCTGCTCGCGCCGCGAACCTTTCGGCTGTCACGGACGTTTATCGGATCGCTGGACCGGCTCGACTGGCGCCGCGTCGAAGCGCTGTTTGCCGAAATGGCGAAAGAAGCCACCGTCGCCCTGCGTAGCGCCGGCGTGGCAAATTCCGAAATCACACTGCATCGCACGGCCGACATGCGCTATCGCGGTCAACGCAAGGAGTTGACGGTTGACCTGCCGTCGAGCGGCCTCAAGGTGGACAGCGCGGGCGCCTTGCGCAAATCCTTCGAGAAGCTCTACGCCAAGATTTATCACCGCACCCATGACGATCATCCGATCGAGGCGCTGGCCTGGCGCCTGATCGCCAAGGGCCCCCCAATCAGCAAGCAGACGCGTGCGAGATCGCGCACCGTGCGAACGCAGAAGGCCAAGCCGCAGTCGTCACGGCCGATGCTATTTGCGGGCTGGTCGCGGCCGCGTAATTGCGAGGTGTATACGCGCTATGTCCTCAAGAATGGTTACACCGTAGCAGGGCCCGCGGTGATCGAAGAAATCGAGTCGACGACCGTCATCGGACCCGGCGGCAAGGCGATCATTGACGGCGTCGGAAATATCGTCGTGACGCTCTCGGGCACGGATCAGGCATGAGCAAGAAATCAAATTCCGCAGCAACTCAACTGGAAGTCGCGTGGAACACGCTGATTTCGATCGCCACCGAACAAGCAGCGGCGATGGTCAACAGCTCGTTTTCCGCTGTGCTTGGCGAAATGGAAGATCTGTCGGCCGGCGTCTTTGATGCGTCCGGCACTATGATGGCGCAGTCCGTTCAGGGCGCGCCGGGGCATCTAGGCAGCCTCAGCCTTGGCGTGAAGCATTTCTGCACAGCATTTCCGATCAAGACCCTCAAGCCGGGCGACGTGCTCATTACCAACGATCCCTGGCTGGTTTCCGGTCACAAGCACGACATCACCGTCGTGACGCCGGTCTTTCTCGGCAAAACGCTGGTCGGCTTCACTGCCAGCAATTGCCATACCGTCGACATCGGCGGCCGCATTTTCTCCGCGGCCGGCACCGATGTCTACGAAGAAGGTTTGCAGATCCCCCTACTGAAATTGTTCGATGCGGGCAAGCGCAACAATCAGCTGTTCACGATCATTCAAGAAAACGTGCGGTCGCCCGATCTCGTTATCGGCGATCTGATGGCCCAGGTTTCCGCCAATGAGACGGCGGCGCGTCGTTTGACCGAATTCATGCGGGAGAACGGCCTCAAGAATCTGCGCCGGCTCTCCTTGGCAATCACCGGCCGCACCGAACGTTTCATGCGGCAGGCGATCTCCGCGGTTCCCGATGGCGAATATTCCGACCGTATCGTGCTCGATGGATTCGACCTTCCGCTGCATATTGAGGTGAAACTCACGGTGAAGGGCGACCGCATAATTGTCGACTATGAAGGAACGTCACCGCAGGTCGCCAGGGGCATCAATTCGGTTCTCAACTTCACCCGCGCGTTTACCTACTATGCACTTAAGTGTCTGCTCGCGCCAGATTCACCCAATAACGATGGAAGCTTTTCTCCGATCGAAGTGCGCGCGCCGGAGGGCTCGATTGTTCATGCACGATATCCCGCAGCCGTTGGAGGCCGGCACCTTGTCGGTCTTTATATTCCGTTCGCTATTTTCGGCGCGATGAAGGAAATCTTGCCAGAACGCGTCGTCGCCGACAGTTCGGTGCTTAGCGCCGTCACGCTCAACGGTCTTGACAATGCCGGCAAACCCTATGTTTTCACATTTTTCAGCAGCGGTGGCATGGGCGCGCGCGCCGGCAAGCACGGCATGAGCGCCACCGCGTTCCCCAGCAACGTCGCCAATGTGCCGATCGAAATCATGGAGCAGTCGATTCCGGTGCTCATTTTGAAGCGCGAAATCATCGCAGATTCATATGGCCACGGACAGTACCGCGGCGGTTCAGGCCAACGCATTGCATTGACGTTGCGCACGCAGACGGCCGCGTCCGTCTCCTGCATGGTGGAGCGGACCACTTCGGCGCCACGTGGGTTCCTCGGCGGTGGTTCCGGCCATGCCGCGAGACTGCTGATCGATGATGCATCGATCGACCCAAAGAAATCGCACGTTCTAAAAAAGGACCAGGTGCTCGTTCTCGAGACGCCGGGCGGTGGTGGATATGGACCCGAAAAAGGAGACCCTCATGGCTAAGAAGGCAATTGCGTCGCCTAAGGTCGTCAAGACCAAAGGCCCCTATGTGCAAGGCGTCGAAGTTACGGACGCCAAGCTCGTTTTCACATCGGGCGTTGTCGCGCGCGATGCCGCTGGTACGATCATCGGCCTCGGCGACATCCGCGCACAGACGCGACAATGCTTCGAGAACATCAAAAACATCATCGAAGCGGGGGGCGGCACATTGTCTGACCTTGTCAAAGTCACGGTCTACATCCGGCCGGGCCAAGACTATGCCGGTATGAATGAAGTTCGCCGTGAGTTGCTGTCGGGCATCGATTTTGCCAGTTCAACAGTCCAAGTCGGGCTTAATGCCGTGGATGCGTTGATCGAAGTCGAAGCCGTGGCCGCAGTAAAACTCAATTGAGCCTGAACCAAAGTTTGCCAGAGCGAGTTTGTCCTCAACCTTACCCAAACCGTGGAGCTGCAAAATGAGAAAAGGATATTTCGGAGCCGTGGCGTCGCTTGCCCTGCTGCTGTCACTAGGCATGCTGAATTCCTCCTACGCGCAGAGCGCGCCGATTCGCGTCGGCTTAATCGACATGTACGGTGGCAGCTTTGCCGCGCAAGCAAACTCCATCCGCCTCGGCATGCAGATAGCTTTCGATGAAGCGAACGCCGCTGGCGGCGGCAAGGGGCATCAGTTGACGCTCGTCTCTGCCGACATGGGCATCAGCGTCGAAAAGGCGATCACCGAAGCCCGCCGCATGATCCTTGATGACAAGCTGGGTTATGTCGTTGTCGGCAGCCACAGCGGTGCGGCAGTCGCGCTCGCCGATCTGATACGCGGTAAGGACGTCTTCGGCATGGGCGCTTTCGCCACCACCAAGCGCTTCACCGGCGAAGAGGGCCATCCGATGATAGGCCGGGGAAATCTGAGCACGGTGGAAATCGGGCGGGTCATAGCCGCGCATCTCAAGACGATGCCCGAAATTAAGCGGATTGCGATCATCTCGCCGGATTTCGAATTCGGCAAACACTTCACTGACGACCTCCTGGCTGCCCTCAAGGTGGCGCGCCCCGACATCGTCGTTGTCCGTAAGGAATGGCCGAAATTCGGCGCGGCCGATTTCACACCGCATGTGACCGCTATGCAGGCCAGCAAGGTCGATATGGTGGTGTCGTCGCTGTTCAGCGGCGATCTCGTCAATTTCCTCAAGGCTGCCAAAGGGTTCGACCTATTCGGCGGTGGCACCAAGTTCTTCACCAGCGGCCTCGACTTGCTGAAAGTGTCGACCTTCAAGAACGATCTGCCGGAAGGCTCGCTGGCGACGGTCTGGTATCCCTTTTACGACATCAACAGCCCAGAGAGCACAGCGTTCGTCAAGGAAGTCGAAAAGCGCAGCGGCACCTATCCGACCGGTTCGACTCTCGTTGGCTACGTCTCTGGCAAGATGCTGGCGAGCGGCATCGTCAAATCGGCCAATCCTGAAGATCCGAAAGCAACGGCCAAGGTCATCGGCCATGTCTCTTTCGCCAGCCCTGTTGGGCCGGTAAAGGTCCGTGCTTGCGACAACATGGCCCTCTTCAATTTCTATGTTGGCGAAGTGAAACGCGATGCGGGCATGCCGGACGGAATTGGCGTTACCAAAGTCAAGGCGTACAACACCGCCGACTATGCACGTAGCTGCGATGAAATCGCAAAGTTGCGCAAATGACGTTACTGCTAAAGGTCGACGGCCTGCACACTTATTACGGCTCCAGCCACATCCTTTTCGGTGTAGGGCTGGAAGTCCATGAAGGTGAGGTCGTCGTCCTTCTCGGACGCAACGGAGCAGGCAAGTCGACGACCTTGAAGAGCATCATGGGGGTCATCGAATTCCGCTCTGGTTCCGTGCGATTTTGCGATCGAGACATCGGGGGGCTTCCCTCCGATGTCATCTGCCGGGGTGGGCTCGGTTATGTCCCGGAGGATATGCGGATTTTCAAGGGCATGTCGGTTCGCGAAAATCTCGAGGTGGCGCGGCGGCCCTCCCGCGATGGGCAGACCTGGGACGAAGAGCGCATTTTCGATTTGTTTCCCGTACTCAAGACCGTGTTGACGCAGCGCGCCGACTCGTTAAGCGGCGGGCAAGCGCGTATGCTGGCGATAGGCCGCACGCTGATGGGAAATCCCAACCTCATCTTGCTGGATGAGCCGTCCGAAGGCCTGGCGCCGGTCGTAGTGCAACAGATGCTGGCTCAACTCAAAGCGCTCAAGGCGGCAGGACTGACCGTTCTGCTGTCCGAACAGAATTTAAAATTCTCGCTGGAGCTAGCAGATCGTGCCTACATTATCGAGAAGGGCGAGATCAAATATCAAGGCGCAGCGGATGCGCTGAGAACCGACGCTGAGCTCCGCTACAAATATCTGATGGTTTGAGTTTCGAAACGCGATCCTTAAATGGGGGGTCTCATGTCTCCTTGCATCATAACAGTTGCCATCACAGGGTCGGTTCCGCGCAAGACCGACAATCCGGCCGTGCCGGTCACCGTCGCCGAACAGGTCGAAGCGACGCATGAGGCTTACGAGGCGGGTGCAACCGTCGTCCACATCCACGTCCGCGACGAGCAAGAAAATGTCACCTGCGATCCGGCGCGCTTTGCCGCAGTGCGCGAGGGCATCCTGCGTCACTGCTCGGACATTATCATTCAGTTCTCGACCGGCGGTCGCGGCGCGTCGCTCGACGAGCGTGGCGGTATGCTCGGCCTTGCGCCGGAGATGGCATCGCTCACTACCGGTTCGGTCAATCTGGTCAATATGATCTATTCGAACCCGCCGTATTTTGTGCGCGACCTCGCCCGCCGGATGCTGGCGCATAACATCAAGCCCGAGATCGAGCTGTTCGATCTGTCTATGATTTTTGCAACCAAGAAGCTGGTGACTGAAGGCCTGCTCAAGGAGCCGGTTCATGTCCAGCTTGTACTCGGACCCGGCGGACTGCCGCCACGCAAGGACATCTTCGATTTCATGCTGAGTCAGGTTCGCAGTGAATTGCCGTCCGCGACCTGGGGCGCGATGGGCACGGGTCAAAATCAACTCGTGGTAAATGAATGGGCGCTCGAAGTCGGCGGCCACTGCCGCACCGGCTTCGAAGACAATCTGAGGTTCGATAAGACCCGATTGGCAAGAAGCAATGGCGAGTTGGTCAAGCTGCTGGCGGATAAAGTTGCCGAGCACGGCCGCGCGGTGGCTACGCCGGCGCAGGCGAGACAAATTCTGAGTCTAGCAATGGTACATTAACTGTGGCAGTGTCAATCGCGATGGTCTCGTATCGAATTTTGAGTCATATTATATCAAGCGGATGGACGGCTGTTCGCAGGTTTCTGGGTCAATTGAATCCAGGGCCATCCGGAAGATATGTTGTTGTCGTCTCACAGCCTTTTGGTACGCCTCGAGGTTGGTGCATTTTGCGCGGAAACGCACAAGGATACTGGCATCAATATTATTCAACTCAAGCAGAAGCGGAAGTTGCAAAAACTAGTGCGGGAAGCACTATTTTTCTTGGCGGAGAAGCTGCGGCAATAAAATTAGTTATTTTGGACGAGGATCAAGCAAAGATGATATCTGACCTGACCGGTCATTTTTAGACCAAGCGTTGCGAGACAATGGCACTGCGCCATGTTCCGTAACCTCCCAATATGCGAATCCGAAACTTCTCTAATCACCCTGCCCGCGCAAGGCTTTTCCGATTCAAACTTTATTTGCTGAAATCGCATCGCGAAATTTATTCAAATCACTCGGAACTTCCTTGCGATGAATCATGCGGTGACAGGCTGCACCTCGCATCAGTCTTGCAGGCGGGCCGGAAAACCGCGAACATTCACTCTAGTTCGGCAGTCATCTGGGGAATCCCGGCTTGGAACAAACCGCTCAGGTAGTAATGCCATGAGGGCACCTCGAAAAATAGCATGCCCCTCGGCCCCGTGCGAGTCTGCTGCCCTGACGGCATGATTCTAGGAGACTGACGATGGGGCAGCTCGGATTTTTCGATGCGGATAATCGGCTGGCGGCACTATCGGCGAAAGGCGATCCGCT
>CAMBQQ010000107.1 GCA_945870035.1 Rhizobium sp. Q54
CGCCCGCACCTTCGGCGTCGTCGTTGCTTGGCTGTGAAGTTGGATCAACATGCCCGAACCCCGCTTCGAATGTCCCTCAGGATCGATCTTGCCATGAAAAAAGCAGAGCGACGAGGGTCTATGTGATCATCCGGGATGGAACACCTATTCGCTGCACCGGACGGCGCGGCGGCTGCTCACAATGGCGCTGGCGAACCGCTATCCTTACGTGCTGGCAACCCTCAATCAGATGCGCGGCGTCACCCGCCTCGCCTTGATCATTCTGGCCTTGATTATCGCCGTGCCGGTCGCGCCGTTCGACCCCGATACCGCCGCGATTCTGGCGCGATGCTTGGCCATTTCGGTGATTGCCCTGATCGGCTGGGCCGCCATCACAGCAATGCGTATCGCCGCCGAACTTTATCTGCGCCGCTTCAGCATCGACACCGCGGACAATCTGCTGGCCCGCAAGCATCTGACGCAGGTGCGTGTGCTGCTCCGAACCGCCGACGTGCTGGTGGTGATCGTTACCATCGGCGCCGCGCTGATGACCTTTGAGCCGGTGCGGCAATACGGCGTCAGCCTGTTCGCCTCCGCCGGCGTCGCCGGTCTGGTCGCCGGTCTCGCGGCACGGCCGGTCCTGTCGAACCTGTTTGCCGGCGTGCAACTGGCGATGACGCAGCCGATTCGTATCGACGACCATGTCGTGATCGAAAACGAGTGGGGCAGCATTGAGGAAATCACCTCGACCTATGTCGTCGTGCGCATCTGGGACATGCGGCGGCTGATCGTGCCGCTGACCTATTTCATCGAAAAGCCGTTCCAGAACTGGACCCGCGAGAGTTCCTCGATTCTCGGTACCGCCATGATCTATGTCGATTACCGGGCGCCAGTCGGCGTCATCCGCGACAAGCTCAGCGAAATCGTCAAGGCGTCCGAGAAATGGGACGGCCGCGCCCTCGGGCTCCAGGTGACCGACGCACGGGAGAACACGCTCGAACTGCGTTGCCTGATGAGCGCGGCGAATGCGGGCAATGCCTTCGACCTGCGCTGCGAGGTGCGCGAAAAGCTGGTCGCCTTTATCGGCCAGGAGCTTCCCGATGCGCTGCCGCGTCAGCGCGAGGAATTCTCGGCCATGAAGGACGGTCAGGACGACGCCGCGGAGCAGCCGAAGCAAATTCGGCGCAAGCTTGCCAAAAATGCCTGACGGGCGCGCCTGATCCGACTCTTTCGCGGAGATGCAGCCGTCCCCCTCCCACATTGCCTTTGCTTAAGTTCGTGGCTATTGTGCACACGAATTCAGCAGCGCCGCTGTGCGCTGTTTGCATGAACTGACAGTGCCGGGTGTAAAAAGGCGGGCCTCGCAAGGGTCCGCCTTTTTCTTGAGAGGTGGTTGAGACTCGAATGCCGCGCCCCGCGGTCGCCGTGTCACTGATCGCGGTGGCCGGCCAGGCTGCTCTCGCGGCCAAGCGTATTTCCAACCAGATGCTTGAGCTTGTGAGTCGCTGCCGCAATGGCCTGATCGAGGCTTCTTTCCTGGGTGGTCACCGCCACCGGCGGCCGGCCGCCCATCCGGACTTCCATGACGCATTTGGTGTCTTCGCTGCCGGCCTTGTTGCCGCTCTCATCGGTGAGATGAACTTCGACGCGGGTGATGCGGGCGCTGAACCGCTCCAGCGCGGCCTCCACGTGTCCTTGCACATAGGTGGTGAGTTTTTCACGGCCATCGATATGGCTGTCGGTGCTGACTTCGATTTGCATCGGTCCTCCGTCGTTTCTGTTGTTCTCGGGAGGTTAAGTTCCGGCGGCGCCACTTCGTTCGGCGCCGGCGGGGCTATTTTCGGACCTGTTCGGTATCAGCGCACGTCCTGGCTGAATTCACAGCCCTGTGTGTCTTGCCCACACTGCCAACTTGCCGCAGTACACAGCCTAAGGTGCTGAGCAGCCTTCGAGAATCACCGACTCCGGAACCCGCTTTGCCTGACTTATCCCGCGCTTTTCCAGAGGTCCGGGCCATTGCAAAAGAAGAAGTGGGTGACCAGCCAAGCCTATTTTGCGTCATTTTTCCTTCATGGCCGTAGGCTGGAAAACCTACCTCTGACCCTTGAGAAAAGGCCTTTCCGTGTGTGCCATATCGCTCAATACTCAGGCCGTGGACGCCCAACCTTTTCCCCATAGTTCACCGGTTAGGCACAAGGTATAGATTATTAACCAGCCAGACCTACTATCGCTTGACGGCTTGGGTGAGTCCTCTTAGCTTCGTAATTGTTCGGTGCGGGTCGCGTTTTTGAGTTCCCTCCGGACGTTTCACAAGACGCTTGTCGTCTTCACCCCGCGCCGAAAAGGCGTTTGGGGACAGAGATTTGCTGTGTGGCGGGGATCAAAACCCCGGGAGTAACGGGGCCGGAAACATGAGCCCCGGTCATGAATTAAGGCAGGTGGTCGAACGGCTGGACGAGTCAATCGCGGCAGACCTTTCGGGCCTGTCATGGAATAATCGTCGGCGGAACGACCCCGCCCGGACAATTGAAGGGCTAATACGATGCGGATTGAACGGCGCTACACGAAAGATGCACAGGCTCAGCAGGATGCCGCTTACGCCGGCCTGCCGTTCCGGCTGACCACGTCCGAGATCAAGAATCCCGATGGCTCCATTGTCTTCAAGCTGGACAATGTCGAGGTGCCGGAATTCTGGTCGCAGGTGGCGTCCGACGTTCTCGCCCAGAAGTATTTCCGCAAGGCCGGCGTGCCCGCCAAACTCAAGCGCGTCGAAGAAAACTCGGTGCCCTCGTTCCTGTGGCGCTCGGCCGCCGATGAAGAGGCGCTGGCCGCCCTGCCGGGGAAGGAGCGCTATATCGGCGAACACTCCTCCAAGCAGGTGTTCGACCGCCTCGCCGGCACCTGGACCTACTGGGGCTGGAAGGGCGGATACTTCGACACCGACGAAGACGCCCGCGCCTTCTTCGACGAGCTGCGCTTCATGCTGGCGAATCAAATGTGCGCGCCGAACTCGCCGCAATGGTTCAACACCGGCCTGCACTGGGCTTACGGCATCGATGGCCCGAGCCAGGGCCATTACTATGTCGACTTCCAGACCGGCAAGCTGACCAAGTCGAAATCGTCCTACGAGCACCCGCAGCCGCACGCCTGCTTCATCCAGTCGATCTCGGATGACCTGGTCAACGAAGGCGGCATCATGGACCTGTGGGTGCGCGAGGCGCGCCTGTTCAAATACGGCTCCGGCACCGGCACCAACTTCTCGAATCTGCGCGGCGAAGGCGAACGCCTGTCCGGCGGCGGCAAGTCGTCCGGCCTGATGAGCTTCCTCAAGATCGGCGATCGCGCGGCCGGCGCCATCAAGTCGGGCGGCACAACGCGCCGCGCCGCCAAGATGGTGATCGTCGACGTCGATCATCCCGACATCGAGAAATACATCGACTGGAAGGTGCAGGAAGAACAGAAGGTCGCGGCGCTGGTCACCGGCTCCAAGATCAACCAGAAGCACCTCAAGGCCGTGATGAAGGCCTGCGTCAATTGCGAAGGCTCCGGCGACGACTGCTTCCAGCCGGAGAAGAACCCGGCGCTGAAGCGCGAGATCAAGCTTGCCCGGAAATCCTTCGTCCCGGACAACCTGATCAAGCGCGTCATCCAGTTCGCCAAGCAGGGCTACAAGGACATCGACTTCCCGGTTTACGACACCGATTGGGATAGCGACGCTTACCTCACCGTGTCCGGCCAGAACTCGAACAACTCGGTGCGCGTCACCGACGAATTCCTCAAGTCGGTCGAGTCCGGCGGCAAGTGGGATCTGACGTGGCGCAAGAACGGCAAGATCGCCAAGACGGTCGACGCCAGCGAATTGTGGGAAAAGATCGGCAACGCCGCCTGGGCCTGCGCCGATCCGGGCCTGCAGTACCACACCACCGTCAATGACTGGCACACCTGCCCGGCGTCGGGCCCGATCCGCGGCTCCAACCCGTGCTCGGAATACATGTTCCTCGACGACACCGCCTGTAACCTGGCGTCGCTGAACCTGTTGACCTTCCGCGACAAGGACACCGGCCAATTCCAGGTCGAATCTTACGAGCACGGCGTGCGGCTGTGGACCATCGTGCTGGAAATCTCGGTGCTGATGGCGCAATTCCCGTCCAAGGAAATCGCCCAGCAGTCCTACGAATTCCGCACGCTCGGCCTCGGCTACGCCAATATCGGCGGCCTGCTGATGACCTCCGGCATTCCGTATGACTCCGACGAAGGCCGCGCCTATGCCGGCGCGCTGACCGCGATCATGACCGGCATTTCCTACGCCACCTCGGCGGAGATGGCGGAGAAGCAGGGCCCCTTCCCCGGCTACAAGAAGAACCGCGAGCACATGCTGCGCGTGATGCGCAATCATCGCCGCGCCGCCTATAACGAGCGCAACGGCTATGAGAAGGTGGCGACGCCGCCGGTGCCGCTCGACCATGCCTCGTGCAAGGACAAGGCGCTGGTCGAACACGCCAAGAAGGCCTGGGACCTCGCACTCGAACTCGGCGAAAAGCACGGCTACCGCAACGCGCAGTCGACCGTGATCGCGCCGACCGGCACGATCGGCCTCGTCATGGACTGCGACACCACCGGCATCGAGCCGGATTTCGCGCTGGTCAAGTTCAAGAAGCTCGCCGGCGGCGGCTACTGGAAGATCATCAACCGCGCCGTGCCGGAGGCGCTGCGCACGCTCGGCTATTCGGAATCGCAGATCGCCGAGATCGAGGTCTATGCCGTCGGCCATGGCAATCTCGCCCAGGCCCCCGGCATCAACCACACCACCTTGAAGGCCAAGGGCTTCACCGAGGAAGCCATCGCCAAGATCGAGAAGGCGCTGCCGACCGCGTTCGACATCAAGTTCGCCTTCAACAAGTGGACACTGGGCGAAGCCTTCTGCGTCGAGGCGCTCGGCATGGACGCGGCCGACCTCGCCTCGCCGACCTTCGACCTCCTCGGCGCGCTCGGCTTCTCCCGCCGCGACATCGACGCCTGCAACATTCATGTCTGCGGCGCGATGACGGTTGAAGGCGCGCCGCACTTGAAGCTCGAGCACTATCCGGTGTTCGACTGCGCCAATCCCTGCGGCCGCACCGGCAAGCGTTATCTCTCGGTCGAGAGCCACATCAAGATGATGGCGGCGGCGCAGCCTTTCATCTCCGGCGCCATTTCCAAGACCATCAACATGCCGAACGAAGCCACGGTCGAGGACTGCAAGGAAGCCTATATGCAGTCGTGGCGGCTGGCGCTGAAGGCCAACGCGCTGTACCGCGACGGCTCGAAACTCTCGCAGCCGCTGAACTCGCAGCTCATCGCCGACGATGAGGACGAGGACGATCAGGTCGAGGCTTTCGTCGCCCACCCGAACGCGGCGCGCGCCGCGGCGATGTCGGAAAAGGTGGTCGAGAAGATCGTCGAGCGCATCACCGTGCTGCGCGAGCGCGAGAAGCTGCCGTCGCGCCGCAAGGGTTACACCCAGAAGGCCGTGGTCGGCGGGCACAAGGTCTACTTGCGCACCGGCGAATATGACGACGGCCGCATCGGCGAAATCTTCGTCGACATGCACAAGGAAGGCGCGGCGCTGCGGAGCCTGCTCAACAACTTCGCCATCGCCATTTCGCTCGGCCTGCAATACGGCGTGCCGCTCGAGGAATATGTCGACGCCTTCACCTTCACCCGCTTCGAGCCGCAAGGCCCGGTGCAGGGCAACGACTCGATCAAGTACGCGACCTCGATCCTCGATTACGTGTTCCGCGAACTGGCGGTGTCCTATCTCGAGCGCTACGACCTCGCCCATGTCGATCCGAGCCAGGGCTCGTTCGATGCGCTCGGCGCCGGTGTCGAGGAAGGCAAGCCGCAGCCGAACTTCGTGTCCAAGGGCCTGACCCGCTCGCGCGCCGACAAGCTGTCGGTGGTGAGCGCTTCTTCATCGCCGTCCTCGGCGGTGGGTTCGTCGAACGTCACGGCGTTCCACGGCGCCGCCGCCGCGACCGCGCTGAAAGCCGAACCGGAGATTAAGCTTTCCCCGGCGCAGCAGCTCGAAGTGCGGACGCAGGAGCAGCCGGCGGTGCAGGCGCAGCCGACCGCGAGCGAGCGGCGGGCCGAGGCGAAAGCCAAGGGCTATGAGGGCGACTCGTGCGGCGAGTGCGGGAATTTCACCCTCGTGAGAAACGGCACGTGCATGAAGTGCGACACGTGTGGTTCCACATCCGGCTGCTCATAGTTATTCCGCGTTGATGCAAATCGACGCCCTCTAACTCGCTCCGTCGTTACATCATCCGGTCCGCGGTTTATTCCGCGGGCCGGATCTTCTTTTGCCCGACCGCCGGCGGTAGCGGCGGCCGCGTCCATGCGGTCGCGCATGGCCAGCTACGGTCGTGCAAGACCGCATGGACCGGGCGCGCGCGGGACGTCGTTAAGACCGTCCCGGAGCCTCCCCCCGAATCGCAAGCCCATCCGGAGGGCTTGCGGCCTCGCCGGCCCCACACGGGCTCCCCTGACCTCCCGGCCGCCCCCGACCCGCCTCTAGACGGGTCGTTAACCAGCCGATCGAGGGGATCCTTGCGGAAATCCAGTTACTACCCAAAATAGACGGCACACGAAACGGGTAGTCATCATGCGTCTGACCGGTCTGGAATGGGAGCAGCAGCGGCACCTCGACGAGGTCCGCGACCTGTGGGGGACGCTCGGCCCCCTTCTTCAGGAGCGTCATGGTTTCACCGGCGGCGTCACCTGGAAGACCGTGAAGGGCTACGAATACCTCGCCCGCTTCCGGACCGACCCGGTCACCCACGCCAAGTCGTTCGAATACCTCGGCAAGCGCAAACCCGAGACCGAGGCGATCTACGCCGACTTCCAGAGCACGCGTGCTGGCCTCGACGGGAGAATCGGCGGACTGCAGAAACGGATGGACGTCGCCGCCCGCGTCAGCAAGGCCCTTCGTCTGGGCCGCATGCCGACCCCGTCGGCGGACGCGTTGCGCGCCATCTGGCGCTGCGGACTGCAGGACCGGCTGGTCGTCTTCGGCGGAGCGAACGTGTTCGCCTACGAAATCCAGACCGGTCTCCTCGCCCCGCGCGAGGCGCTGCCGGGAGAGACCTTGGATCTCATGAGCCACCGGAATCTGTCGGCCGAGCTCATCGACGATCTTCGTCGGGCGCTGGTCGGCGCCGACCGGTCCTACAGCTTCAACGCCGCTTCCTCGGAGTTCGTCAGCAGCGACGGCTTCCGGATCAGGCTCAGTGCCGGACCGGAGGTCGCCGGCCGTCTCGCGGAGCAGGACGACGAAGGGGTCGAAGAGGCGCTCGATTGGGCCTTCTCGCTCCCCGCACTGAACGGGATGGTGATCGGCCGCGACGGCCAGCCGGCCTCGGGCTCCTTCCTCGACGCCCGGGCCTTCCTGATCCTTTCCGCCTGCGCGCTGGACTCGGGACTGACGGCGTCGGCGCACGTGGAGCCCGCGATCGAGGCGGTCGCCGTCATGGTGGCCGAAAAAATGCCCGAGCCGTTCCCGTCCGGCTTCGCCGGCATATCGCCCGCGCTGGAACGCGCCTTCGGGGAAGTCTCCTCGCCCAGCCTCTGAGGGCGCGGAACGTAACGTTCAATCAACACGGGTGTGCGATGTACTCCTTGGCTGGGACGGATTTCTGGGGCGGGCGCGGGTCGATGGGGTCGATCCTCGTCCTTCACTCCAAGCGTGTCTCCTTGGACGACCTGTTGGGGTCGCGGGGAAACGCGCGCCGCGCCCCTTCCGGAGCGATCGCATCGGCCCATGCAACGGGCGGACGAGCTTGTTTGGAGCGGCATGGCGACGGTGTTCAGGCCGGATAGTGAGCGGTTGACCGACCTCGGCTACGAGTCGGTTTCGCACGTCCCGGTACTGTTCGACAGCGAAGGCCGCTACTGCCGCGAATACAACCGGTATCTCCGCGAGCGCGCGACTGTGCGGTGGACCCCGGAGAATTCGCGAGGGCATGCTCCCAGCGAGAGCACGATGCTCTCCATCGCGCACTGGCTCACGAACTGGATCGAGTGGTGCGAACAGACCGGAGTGACGTTCGAGAGCGCGACCTACGACGACGTGCTCAGGTATCAGAAGGACCAGCAGCGCGGCGACTGGTCGTCGACCGGCAAGCCGATCGCCGGCTCGACCATCAACACGCGTGCCGACGAGATCGTCTCCTGTCTGACGTGGGGCGCGACCAACGAACTGCGTGGCGCCTTCGTTGTCCGGCGCATCTCGGCCTCCGTGCCGGCCCGCAGCATCGGCGGCGGCGTGACCCTCCCCGCCCGGACGGTGCTGCGCCGCGTCGGACGGCTCAAGGAGACCGGCGGCGCCGATCCGGACGCCTTCAACCTGCCGACGCCCAAGGAGGTCAAGGCGTGGCTTCACGCGGTGCGCGAGCGCCGTGGGCGCGCGAAATATCTCTGCTGCCGCTTCATCCTCGAATGCGGCCCGCGACGCGGCGAGGTCGAGGCTTTGACGGTCCGTCAATGGCCGGAGCGCGCGGCGATCGACGAAGCGCTCGCCAAGGACGCGGTCTTCGTGCCGATGAAGCTTTGGGTGACGAAGGGAAAGCGTCCACGCACGATCAAGGTACCTGTCGGATACGCCGACGAGGTCCGGCAATGGATCGACACGGCGCGCACGACGATGGTCTTCCGCGGGCAGCGCCGCACGGGAAAGCGGCCCGATGGACTGTTCGTCTCGGACAGTCCCGGATTTGAGGGCACGCCCATCAGAGCGCAGACGATCTACGATTGCTTCCATGAGGTCGAACCGCGCCCGGCGAAGTGGGCTCCCCACAAGGGCCGGCATGCCTTCGCGTGCTTCTTCGTTCTGCACGCGCTGGAGATGGAGGCCCGCGCCGAGCGGTCCACGGTCAAGGGCATGGGCGTCGACTGGGTGACGAACCGCGGCGAGTGGTGGCTGAAGACCCTCCAGCGCCAGTTCGGCCATACGAACCCGCAGACGACCGAGATCTATCTGCACTGGCTCGTCAGCGCCGTTCAGCTGACCGATCTGGCGAACGGCTGGCATCTCTTCCTCAATGCGGAGGATGAGCCGTGAAGCCGATCCTCCGGAGGAAAGACACGGCAACGGTGGTGACGCCGCTTGACCGGATGCGCTTCTGGCTGGAGCCGATCGACGGCGGCGCCGGCTATGGGGTCGACCTCACGGAATTCGAGACCGGCGGCAGCGTCGAGCGCGTGCCGGAAAAGTCGAAGGCTGTCTGGGGCGGCGACTTCGCCGGCCGGCCCGCGCTCGCGCTCGAATTGGCCGAACTGGTCGAACTGACGCGACCGACGCAGATCTCGCTGGACGCGACGCGATGGGCGATGCGGCATCTATTTCGTTTCCTCGACGAGACCAAGGCCGACACTGTCGCTTCCGTCGCCGATCTGACTGATGGCCACGGCGTCGCCTTCAAGCGTTGGGCTGATACGAAGAAAGGCGGGGCCTACCGAACCGCCAAGACGACGCTGGACCGGATGCGCGAGCTTCAGGGATTGCGCCGGCTGTTCTGGCCTGCGCGCGCCCATGATGCAGCGGCGTCGACCGAAGCCGTGGACCGTAACGGCATGCGGAGGCTGTATCACGCGCTCCGAAGCGAAGGAAAGTGCATCAAGGAGATGTTCGCCGAAGGCGAGCGCCTCGCCGATTCCGGCGAAGATCCTCGCGGCTCACGACCTGTCGATGGATTCAGGACTTCCTATTGGAACCGGCAATCGAACCACGCGTGGCTCGTTCGCGAGATGACGCTGGAACGTCTGGTCGACCGCGAGGAGATGCTTGCGAATGGCGGTCAGGGCCTGATCAAGGCCAACGATCCTGAGTGGGAAAAACACGATGGCCCGGATTACCTCGCACCCGGGATGACGGAACGCGGCCGCGAGGGCATGGTCGGCAAACTCCGCTGGTTCTATCCGAGCTATCACGACACGGCGATCTTCCTCTGGCTCTTCCTCGTCGGCACCGGTTGGAATCTATCGACCGCTCTGGCGATCGACGTTTCGGATGAGGAAACATGGTTCCAGACGCACCCGCACAAGGACGAATACGCCGTCATCCATGCCTACAAAGGCCGTGCCGACCGCCACCAGTTCGCGCTGTCTATGATGCGCCCGGAGTGGCACCCGTACCGCATTCTACGGTTCATGCTGGAGCGGACGCGCGTTCTACGCGAGACGCTGCGGCATCGCCTGACGGAATTGCGGAAGGATCAGGAGCGCGCGCCATCCCGTGCGACCGAGACACGCATAGCGGAGCTTGAGAGGTCTCTCCGGAGTCCGTGGCTCTATCACGTCGTGAACAAGACCGGTGAGGTCGCGGCTTTCCATCACGATGACGCGGGGCGCCTGAACGAGATCGTCCGTCTCGTCGCCGAGAAGCATGACCTCCTTGAAAAGCACCCCTCTCTCGCGTCGATGATGACCTCCGTCGCGCGCGATGCTTGGATCGGGTACGCCTACGTGCAGTCGGGATATCACACGATGCTCACCCGGCTCGCCGCGCAGCACAGGAGCGTGAAGACCCTCACGCACTATCTGAGGTCGAAGCGGTACAGGGAGCACAGCGAAAGCCAGATCAGGACTTTCCACGACGCGGTGTTCGACGAGATCTCCGCCGGACGCGTGGTGGATCCGACGCGTCTGAGACTGCTGGTTCGCAACGGCGCAATCACCGAGGAGCAGGAACGCCGCCTTCTCGACATGAGACAGCGCACGCGCGTCGGCATGGGGTGCCTCGATCCAACGAACCCGCCCCGTGAGATCGCTGCCGACCATCCGGCCGGCGCTGTCTGCCGCGTGCAGCGCTGCACGGGCTGCCGTCATGGCGTGGTGTTCGCCGAGAGCATGGTCCCGCTCGCGCGCGCATGCGCCGAATTGATCTTCATCCAGCGCTCGATGCCGATGACCGCGTGGAGCGGATCGTCCTTCGAGGAGGAGCTGGCTTCCCTGGAGCGGACGCTGGAGCAGTTCGACACGCTGGCGGTCGATGCCGAGATGACCGCTTGGACCGCCAAGCTCAAATCCGGGGAGGTGGTCGCGCATGACACGTACCCAAGCTACTAGGCCCCTGCCCGCTCCTCAGATTTGGCGGGACGACACCGCCGTCGCGCTCGGCGACTTCGGCAGCCTCGGCGCGAGGTCATGGCAGGATGTCGCGTCGATCGAGATTTTCCCGGGAAGCCAATTGGGCGACGAGGTGTTGACGCTGCCCGAGACGTGGCTACCGACGGGCACGGCGCAGCGTCTTTCGCGTCGGACGGTTGATCCGAAACGCGCGGGCGTGCCGGATGACGCGGCACTGGCGGCGTCGCGCGATGAGTCGATCCGTCGTGCCCTGCTCGCGCTATGGCTGCCTCACGCCACAATGACGGGCATCCGGCAGTCGAAGCCGACCACGTGGCTTGCAGCGGCGCATCTGCTCTTCGACGTGGCTCGTTGGCAGCTTGATAACCGGCCTTCCGGCGATGGCTTGGTGTTCTCGCACCTTACCGTTTCCGACTTCCTCACCGGCATCATGCCGTCGCTCGGCAGGGATGAGCGCAGGTCCGCCGACATCCGGGCGCTTATGCGTTTCCTGATCGACGCGGGCGAGCGCGGCGTGATCTCGGATTGGCCGAAGATCTACGCCTCGGGTGCGGCCGACGTTGCCCCTATCGAGAAGTCGCAGAAGGGTGCCGGCCCGATCGTGCGCGTAAATAAGACCGAGGAGCGTAACTGGCAGCCGTTCCCGGACGAGTTCGTCACCGAGATGATCGGACGTTCGCTCTGGCTGCAGGAGCACCTCGCGACGCCGCTGCTCGAATGCTTCGAAGGGCTTCGCGCCATTGCGGCTCAGGCGGCCGCCGAGGGCATCTCGTCCGCCAACCCGAGGATCACGAAACGCCGCGACGACTATCTGCGCGACTTCGTATGGCGAGACTCGTCGGGTGCCGTCATCGACAAGCTTCCGTTCCCGCTGATGGTGACGATCGACAAGACACCGCAGCTCGCGCACCACTGGCCGCCCCGCGAGACGAAGGTCGTTTACCGTCTTGTGACGACGCTTCAGGCGGCCAACCTGTCCCTCGTCGCGTTCTGCACGGCTGCGCGGTCGAGCGAGATCGGTGACGCGAAGGACCTTCCGCCGTCGCCGGGTCCGGAGCGCCTCGCCTCGCGGACCTTCAAACTCGTCCGGGAGGTCGGCGGCGAGATGCGCGACTGGCCGCTGCATCCTGCGGCCCAGCGCGCGTACGACATTCAGTGCCGGCTGGCGCGCAGCGTTCGTCCGGAAGATGCCGACCATCTGTGGGTTCTGACCAGCGGGCGCGACGGCGGCAGACTGCTGAACCTCACCGAGCCGCTGGTCAACGCCGTCGAGCATCTCGGCCTGACCGATCTGGCCGGAGCGGACCGGGCCCACGCGCATCGCTGGCGGCACACCGTGGCGCGCCTCGTCGCCCTTTCTGTGATCGGAGCGCCCCAGGTTCTCTTGGACCTGTTCGGGCACAAGGATCTCGACATGACGCTCCGGTACATGCTGTCGGACCCCGACGTGGTCGAGGACGCCATGAAGGTCGCCCGGGAGACTGCGTTCGTCCTTGCTGACACGGCGATCGAGGAGACGTTGCAGGGGCGAACATCCGGACCTGCCGCCGGGCCTCTCCGGAGTGGATTGGCGGCCTTGGGCATGCGTCGCGGTGAGACGACGTTCGAAACGACTACGATCCGGGAGACGGCCGAGGTTCTCACGTTCAATTCGCGTCACTGGGAACTCGTTCGTCCCGGCGTCCTCTGCACCAAGACACTCGGCGAGTTCGGCCCTTGCACGAAAGGCCGGGGCGCCCCCGACCCGGGCGGGTGCCGGACGGGGTGCGATCATCGCCTCGAACTGGCTCGAACGCGGTTGGATTGCGAGCGGACGCTGGCCGCGCTGCTCGCCGAACTGAGCGCCGCCGAAGCCGACGGTTCGGCAATGGTCGCCGCGAGTTTGGAGGGTCAGATATTGGCCCAGCTGCACCGGTGGAAGCCGGTGCGCGAGCGCGTGTTGAAGGAAGACGCGGTGGCAAGGCGAATTTGGGAGGCACGGACATGAGCGTCGCCAAGAAGCGCGGGCGGAAGGACATCGCCAAAGCCGGTCGTCGGGTGATGGTCCGGAAGCAGGCCGCAAGTCTCTCGTCCGTGAAGCAGTCCATGCGCGACATCGAGCGCGACATGGAGAGCTTCGCACGTTCACTATAGCTTTCTCGCCCGATCTGAAAGCGACAAAGTTCGAAATTCCGGTTAATGACACTACAGACGGAGCGCTGCTCGTCGGTAAGATACCAAAACAAAAACGCTCGTCGTTACGCGCAGCTATCGAGAGGCATAGGTCTGCTTTATTAGGACATATTGGCGTCTCCTCAAGAATCGAGGGGCACGACCCAGACGCGTTTTACCAGAATACCCTCACGAGATTCGTCGTCCCAGCACTTCGTGCCGCCCATATCACTCAAGGGCGCCTCGAACAATGACGGTTTTGTCGTTGACTCGACCATCGCTGCGGCACGCCGGTGATTTTCGCAGTTGATTTGACGCCGATACATCTCCGCTTTTTGCGGCGGGCGCCCCGTTCATGGCGCTTCAGGCGGCTTGCTCCGTTA
>CAMBQQ010000108.1 GCA_945870035.1 Rhizobium sp. Q54
TCACAGGATCGAGAATATGTTCGGCAGGCTCAAAGACTGGCGACGTATCCATACCCGTTACGACCGATGCGCCCACACCTTCATGTCAGCAATCTGCATTGCTGCAGTCGTCATCTTCTGGCTGTGATCAATGAGTCCTGACCCTAGCGTGTTGAAACTTCGACAAGAATGCCCCCATTCGATGGTTCCACACCGCATATTGGCTCATTCCGCCGTCCAGGTACAAGTAGGCCCACAAACAAAACAGGTGTGGGGCGCTGGGCGCCAGCTTTACCTCGTTCGCGGCCCCGACTAGTTTGCGCCGTATGCTGCCGGACGCCAGAGACTTCGACCAACTCACCCGCCAATTCCGCTGGAATATTCCGGCGCGCTACAACATTGGCGTCGATGTTTGTGACAAATGGGCCGAGGCCGATCCGGCGCGCCTCGCCATCCTGCATGTGCAGAGCGACGGCCGCGAGGACCGTGTCACCTTCGGCCATTTGCGCGAGGCCTCGAACCGGCTGGCCAATGTCCTGCGCGCGCATGGCATCTCGCGCGGCGACCGCGTTGCGATTTTCCTGCCGCAATCGCCGGACGTCGCGGTGGCGCACGTCGCCATCTACAAGCTCGCCGCGGTGGCGCTGCCGATCGCGGTTTTGTTCGGGCCCGACGCATTGTCGTATCGCTTGCAGAATTCCGGCGCGCGGGCGTTGATCACCAATACCGCCGGACTCGCCAAGCTCGCCGAGATCCGCACAGAGGCGCCGGAACTCGCTTGCGTGCTGTCGGTCGATGGCGCGGGTGACGGCGCTGTCGACTTGACCGCAGAGTTAGCGCGCGCATCTTCGAGTTTCACGCCGGAAGTCACCACGCCTGACGATCCGGCGATGATGATTTACACCTCGGGCACGACGGGTCAGCCGAAAGGCGCGCTGCATGGGCATCGCGTATTGCTTGGCCATCTGCCCGGCGCCGAACTGCCGTATTATCCGTTCCCGCAACCAGGCGACCGCTTCTGGACGCCGGCTGACTGGGCCTGGGCTGGCGGCCTGCTCGACGTGTTGCTGCCGTCTTTGCATCACGGCGTCGCCGTCGTGGCGCGCAAGTTCGACAAGTTCGATCCGGAAGAAGCCTTCGCGCTGATGCAGAAGACGCAGGTGCGCAACGCTTTCATTCCGCCGACGGCGTTGCGCATGATGCGTGCGGCGCCGAATCCGGCCGGGCGCTACGATTTCAAATTGCGCGCCATGGGCTCGGGCGGCGAATCGCTCGGCATCGAAGCGCTGGAATGGGGGCGCTCGGCGTTCGGCCTGACCATCAACGAATTCTACGGCCAGACCGAATGCAATCTGGTGATCGGCGCCTGCGCGCAGCTCGGCCTGTCGCGCGACGGCTCGATGGGCAAGGCGGTGCCGGGCCATACCGTCGCGGTGATCGGCCCCGATGGCGCGGTATTGAAGCCGGGCGAAATCGGCCAAATAGCGGTCAAGCGGCCCGACCCGGTCATGTTCCTTGAATACTGGAATCGTCCCGAAGCGACGCGCGACAAATTCATCGGCGACTGGATGACCACCGGCGACCAAGGCGTCATGGACGAGGAAGGCTATTTCACCTTCGTCGGCCGCGATGACGACGTGATCACGTCATCCGGCTTTCGCATCGGTCCCGGCGAGATCGAGGATTGCCTGATCGGTCATCCGGCGGTGGCGCTCGCCGCCGCCATCGGCAAACCGGATCCGCTGCGCACCGAGATCGTGAAGGCTTTCATCGTGCTCAAGCCCGGCCACGCCGCAAGCCCCGAACTGGCGAGCGAGATTCAGACTTTCGTGAAGACGCGTCTGTCCGGTCACGAATATCCGCGTGAAGTCGCCTTCATCGACGACATGCCGATGACGACGACGGGCAAGGTGATCCGGAGGTTGCTGCGCGAGCGCGATTAGGCCAAGCGGCGCCGGGCGACGAAATACAGGCAGATCGATTCAACGACCAGCGCCGTCGAGACCGAGGCCGCCGCGCCTTCGATGCCGATGCGCGGGATCAGCACGATGCACAAAACCAGATTGATCGCAAAGGCGAGCGCGTAGATCGCCACGCATTGCTTGCGGTCGCCGAGCATGAGCAGCAGGCGTTCGGCCGGGCCGACCGCTGCGCGCGCCAGCATGCCGATCGCCAGAATGAACATGACGTCGTAGGCGGCGTCGAAGCCGGGGCCGAACAGCTGCAGCAGCGGCTTGCCGCAAATCAAAATCGCAACGCAGATCGCCAGCGACGGCCAGAACGTCCACTTGATGGTCTCGCCGAAAAATTGCGCCAGCCGCGCCTTGTCGCCCGACACATGATACTGCGTGAACTTGTGCGTGGTGGCGCCGGCAATGGCGAAATAGACAAAAGCGACGATGGCCAGCAGCCGCGCCGCCGCGTAATAGGCCGCGACTTCCTCGGGCGAGCGGAAATGCTCGAGCGCAAGAATGTCGACATAGGTCAGCATTAGATAGAGGCTCTCGACCGCAAAGATCGGCATCGAGGTGGCCAGCCAGATCTTCGGCTCATAGGTTTTCGGCCCGGCCGCGACCTTGGTTCGCAGTTTGCGATTGAGCATCAGCAACTGGCCGATGGTGACGCCGTAAATAGTGACGATCGAGATATAAAGCGCAGTCAGCGCGTCGGTCGGCGCACCGATCAGCCAGGCGATGCCCATCAGCACGATCACCGCCGAGGTGCGGATGATGTAGAACGGCAGGAAGGCGAGGTTGGCCCAGTTGTAGGACTGTGCAATGCCGGACTGGATCTGCACCAGGCCATAGCTCGGGATCATGACGCAGGCGAGGATCAGCGGCACGAACAGGTAGTCCTTGATCCACGGCGACAGCGCGAAAACCGCGAGCAAACCGATGGCGGCGATGGCGCTGGCAATGCCAAGCGCCAGCCAGCAGCCGCCTGAGAGGAAGCCGCGCAATTTATCGTCGGCCTTGAGTTCGGTGTGTTCGGGAATGAAACGGCGTGCCGCCGAGGACAGGCCCATGTCGGACAAGGCGCCGATCATCAGCACCCAGGTCCAGACATAAATAAAGACGCCGAATTCAAACGAGCCCATCCAGCGCGCCAGCAGTACCTGGCTGACCAGCGCCAGCATGGCGTTGGCGACGCGCACCAGGAACACCTTGCCGGCGACGAGCTGGGCGAGGCGGCTGTCGCCGCGGTCGGCCAGAATGGCTTTGACGCGCGCGACAGCGCGCGCAAGCGCTTGCGCGGGCGACGATGCTGCGTCGGAACCGAAAGTCATCGAAACCGGTTAGCAAGGAATCGTTAACATTCGGTGGCCGCGGTTAGGGCAAATCCGCCAGTATCTGCGCGACCGCCTTGCGGTCTTCGGCGTTCAGCGGGCTCTGTGGCGGCACCGGGTCGCCGACGTCGTAGCCCTGGATCTGCAACCCGGCCTTGATGCAGGCAGCAAGGTTGAAGCGGGCGAAGGCCTCGTTGATGCGCCACATGTCGCGTTGCAGTTTCATCGCTTCCGGCCATTTTTCGGCACGGCAGAGGTCATAGAGTTTGACGCTCTGGCGCGGCACGATGCAGGCTGGGCCCGCCATCCAGCCGACGCCGCCGATCATCATCACCGCCGCCGGAATATGCGCCGACGCCGAGAATACATTGAGGTTCGGGGCGCGGTTCATGATCGACAACAAACGTCCGGTATTGGTCGATGCGTCCTTGATGGCCTGGATGTTCGGATGCGTCGCCAGCCGTGCGATGACGTCGAGGCTGAGGTCGCTGCGCTGGAAATTCGGGTTGGTATACATCACCACCGGGATATCGACGGCGTCGGCGATGGCGCGGAAATAGGACTCGACCTGGACGTCCTTGAGCGGGAAATAGGCTTCGAGAATGGCGAGGATGCCGTCAGCGCCGAAGTCCTGATAACGCCTGGCCTGTTCGACCGCATCGGCGGTCGATGTCGAGGCGACACCGGCGATCACCGGCACGCGCTTTTTGGCCGCCTCGATCGTGGTCTTTACCACGGCGTCGCGCTGCTCGCGCGACAGATAGGCGAACTCGCCGGTCGAGCCGAGCGGCGTTAGGCCGTGCACACCGGCATCGATCAGGTCGGACGCGAGGCGCGCCAGCACATCGGTCTTGATGCGGCCCTGCCCATCGATCGGCGAGACCAGATACGGATAGACGCCGTGAAATTTCGTCATCCGCCAAACCCGCCTTCATCGAGAAATTTCTGCTCTTCCGCCGTCGTCGTCCGGCCGAGCACGGCATTGCGGTGCGGAAAGCGGCCGAAGCGGCGGATGATGTCGGCGTGCAGTTCGGCCCATTTCAGGCCGTCGGCATCGTCGATGGCCTTGTAGAACGCGACGCAGCGCTCCTGATCGGCCATGTTCTCGGAGTGCTCGAACGGCAGATAGAAAAAGCCGCGCATCTCCTTGGCGACCTGCGCATCGAACCCGCGTACGATTGCGCCGGCGGCAATCGCCCGCGCTTGTCGGTCGGTTGCAAACATGCGCGCCGACCCGCGAAACATGTTGCGCGGAAACTGGTCAAGCAGAATGAGCAAGGCTAGCGCGCCCTCGGCACTGTGCTCCCAAGCGCTCAGTTTGCCGGCGGCGGCGGCTTCGTTTGTTTTCAGGAACCGGCGGCGGATGTCTTCGTCGAAGGCATCATCCTTCTTGAACCAGGCTTTCGGCCCGGCCTCGCGCCAAAAGGACACCACATCGGCGGCGCGCGCCGTCTCGTTCTCGCTCATGGATTATCCCGCAACGCCCGGCGCAGAATCTTGCCGACATTGGTCTTCGGCAATTCGTGGCGGAATTCGACATACTTCGGCATCTTGTAGGCAGCGAGCTTGCCATGCAAGAAGCGGCGAACATCCTCGGGTGTCAAGTCCGGCTTCTTGCTGACCGCGAACAGTTTCACGGCTTCGCCTGAATGCGGGTCGGGCACGCCGACCGCGGCGCATTCGACGATGTCGCCTTGCATCATGGCGACGTCCTCGACCTCGTTGGGGAAGACCTTGAAACCGGAGACCGAGATCATGTCCTTCTTGCGGTCGACGATCTTGACCTGACCTTCCGGCGTCATGATTCCGATGTCGCCGGTGCGGAAGAAGCCGTCGGCGGTCATCACCTTGGCGGTTTCGTCCGGCCGGTTCCAGTAGCCGACCATCACTTGCGGCCCGCGCACGGCGATTTCGCCGGGCTCGCCGAGCGGCACTTCCTCGTCATCGACATCCAGAATCTTAATGTCGGTCGACGGGAACGGATAGCCGATCGTACCGGTCCATTCGGTGATGTCGCAGCGATTGGCCGTGGCCCCGGGCGATGTCTCCGACAGGCCGTAGGCTTCGACGATCGGACGGCCGGTCGCCGCGAGCCAGCGCTCGGCGACGGCGCGCTGCACCGCCATGCCGCCGCCGACGGCGGATTTGAGCATGCTCCAGTCGATCTTGCCGAAGTCGGGATGATTCAGCATGGCGTTGAACAAAGTGTTCACCGCCGGGAAGAAGTTGACCTTGTACTTCGATAATTCCTTGATCAGGCCGGGAATGTCGCGCGGATTGGGAATGAGCAGGCAGACGCCGCCGACGCGGACACCGATCAGCGCGCAGGCGGTCAAGGCGAAGATATGCGATAGCGGCAGTGCCGCAACCATGAACAGTTGGTCGACGCGCGGTTCGCGCGTCAGCGCCGGTTTCAGCCAGGCGTGCGCCTGCAAGGTGTTGGCGACGACGTTGCGGTGCGACAGGGTCGCGCCTTTGGAAACGCCGGTGGTGCCGCCGGTGTATTGCAGGAAGGCGATATCATCGAGCGTCAGCGTCGCCGCCTGCAATGTCATGTTGCGTCCGGCGCCGATCACTTCCTTGAACGTGAAGTGGCCGGGCAGCGAGAAGGCCGGCACCATCTTCTTCTTGTGGCGCACCACGTAGTTGACGATCGCGCCCTTTATCATGCCGAGCATGTCACCCATGGTGGTGACGACCACATGCTTGACGCCCGTATTGGCGATGACATGCGCGAGCGTGTGCGCGAAGTTTTCCAGAACGATGATCGCTTCGGCGCCGGAATCCTTGAGCTGGAATTCGAGCTCGCGCGGCGTGTACAGCGGGTTGACGTTCACAACTGTGTAGCCGGCGCGCAGAATCCCTAAAAGCGCGATCGGGTATTGCAGCGTGTTCGGCATCTTGATGGCGACGCGGGCGCCGCGCTTGAGGCCGCGGCTCTGCAGCCAGGCGCCGAGCGCGCGCGACGCGTTGTCGAGTTCGTCGAAGGTAATGGAACTGCCCATGCAGATGAAAGCCTTCTTGCCGCGGTGGGCCTTGAAGCTTTCTTCGAAAATCGCGACCAGCGACGGATAGGTCGACGGATCGATTTCGGCGGGCACGCCGGGCGGATAGTTCTTGAGCCAGATGCGTTCCATTTGCCCCCCTTTACGTCGGCTCTTGTTCCCGGATGGCCGACGCTCAAATCATCCTCAGCATCCGTCCAACCGCGTCCGCATGCAAGGCCGCCCGATCCGCTCAGGCGCGGCTATCTGACCCGCCGAACGGGACAAGAGGGTTGTCGGTCAGGGCGGCGCGGTCTGGACGGTCGGGCGCCGCGGCGCCCAGGAAAGCCTCGAACAGTTCGCGCACCGTCCGCTCGGGCAGGTCCTTGGTAATGAACACCAGCCGTGTGCGCCGGTCGTCGTCCGGCCATCGCTCCAACTGCGCGGTTGGGTGAAAAACGTGTTGAACGCCGTGGACCACAATTGGTGTGTCGGGCATTTCGCTGACATGCACGATGCCCTTCATGCGCAACAGCCGGGCGCCGTAGGTCGCACGCAGGAGTTCGAGGAACATATCGAGGGTGCTGGCCGGGATCGGTTTGTCGGCGGTCAGCACGAAGGAGACGATATGGTCGTCGTGCCGGTTGACGTCGTGATGATGGTGATGATGACCGTGTGAATGGGCGTCGGCATAGACCTCGGCGGCCAGCCATTTACTGACGTCGGGAATCTTGCGCGCCGGGTCGTACAGGCCGCAATTGAGCAGACGCTCCGCCGTGGCCTCGCCTTTCGCGGCATCGAGCACCCCGGCGGCGGGGTTTATATGACGCAGTCGCTCCAGCAGGCGGGCGGATATATCGGGACCGGCCAGATCGGTCTTGCTGACGACGAGGCGGTCGGCGACGGCGGCCTGCTTGACTGCTTCGGGATGGGCGTCGAGCGTCGCTTCGCCGTTGACGGCATCGACCACCGTCACCACGCCGTCGAGGCGGAAGCGCTTGACCAGATAAGGATGCGCCATGGCGGTGTGCAGCACCGGCGCCGGATCGGCGAGGCCGGTGGTCTCCAAAAGAACGCGCGAAAACTTGACCCGGCCATTGTCGAGATCGAGCAGCAGTTTCTCGAGGCCATCGACCAGATCGCCGCGCAAGGTGCAGCACAGGCAGCCGGATTGCAGCACCACCATGTTGTCGCCGATATAGTCGACCAGCAAATGGTCGAGCGACACTTCGCCGAATTCATTGATGATGACGGCGGTGTCGGCGAGCGCCGGGTCTTTCAAGAGGCGATTGAGCAATGTGGTCTTGCCGGCGCCGAGAAAGCCGGTGAGCAAAGTCAGCGGGATCGGCACCGGCGGTGTGCGCCGGGCGGCGCTTCTGTCGGCGTCGCTCATTGTGGGGCCGAGGTGACTTTCGGCTTCGCCGGCTTTGGCGTTGCTGCCGGCTTCGCGGCCGCAGGCTTTGCCGCCGCAGGTTTTGCCGCGGCTTTCGGAGCGGCGGCCGGCTTGGCGTCGGCAGCAGGCTTCTCTGCTGCATCGGGCTTGGCGACGACTTTCTTCTTCTTCTTGGCTGGGCCGTTGGCAACCTGCGGCGCGCTGTCCGGGTTATTGGCCGGCCCGGTAAACACGACAATCGGCGGCATGGTGTCGACCGGCGGGCCGAGCACGAATTTGCCGGCCGACGGCTTCAGGTTTGATAGCATGAACGCCTGACCGCCCTCGGTACCTTCGGCAGTAACGGCGGCTTCGGCTTCTTCTTCCTGGTTGTCTTCCGACGGCGGCTTGCGCCGGTGACCGCCGCACATTTCCTCGCGCAAATTCGGCGGCTGGGCGTCGATCGGCGCCAGCGCATCGACGGTGCCGAGCGACGGCGTCAGCCAGGTCAGCCCGCCGCTGCCGAAGCCGCGCTCGAGCAAGGCGCCGGCTTTCTGCGCGCGCACCGCGCCGGAATAGGCGCCGAGCACGACCGCGATCAGGCGGCGGCCGTTGCGGGTCGCGGAAGCAACCACATTATAGCCGGAGGCGCAGATGAAGCCGGTCTTCATGCCATCGGCGCCGGGATAGCGGTCGATCAGATTGTTGTAGTTGCGCATGACGCGATTGCCGTAGCGGATCGAATGGATGCTCCAATACGGTGCGGCCTCGGGAAATTCCTGGAACAATGCCCGCGCCAGAATGCCGAGATCGCGCGCCGACGAGACGTGTCCCTCGGATGGCAGACCATTCGGGTTGATGAAATGGCTCTGCGACATGCCAAGCCGGCGGGCATTGGCGTTCATCAGGTCGGCAAAGCCTTCGAGCGAGCCGCCGACGCCCTCGGCGATCGCCACGGCAACGTCGTTGGCCGATTTCACCATCAGCATCTTCAGCGCATTATCGACGGTCAGCGTGGTGCCGAGCTTGAAGCCCATCTTGGTCGGCTGCTGCGCCACCGCGTTGCGCGACATGGTCAGGAGCGTGTTGAAGGTCAGGCGCTTTTCCTTGACGGCACGTAAGGTCGTATAGGCGGTCATCAGCTTGGTGACCGAGGCCGGATACCACGGATAGGTGGCGTTCTCGGCGTGCAGCACCTTGCCGGTCGAGGCCTCGATCAGGAGCTGCGCCTCGGCCGAAGCAGGGCGGGAGGCCTGCGCCGTCAGCGCCGCGGCAGCGACGAAAATAAGGGAATGGCGGCTGAAGCAGTTGAAAACGGTCAAAATAGCGGTCCGTTCCAGGGGCTTGGCATTAGGGGGCCGGACAGGGAACCAAGAATAGATTGGGTTCCTTTGGCGGTGACGCTAAACTAACGAAGCTTTCGGCGGGTGGCAAAGCCGGTCGAGACCTTAACTGTGATTATGGTGACTTCTAACGTGATTTGCCGTGGCGCGCAGGGCCGTTCCTGACCGGCCAATGCGACCAAAGTTCGGCAAGCGACAACCGGGAGACTTCGATGACTGCGGCAATCGTCGGCTGGGCCCATACTCCGTTCGGCAAGCTTTCGGGCGAGACCGTCGAGAGCCTTATCGTGCGGGTCACCAACGAGGCGCTGGCCGATGCCGGCATCGAGGCCAAGGACGTCGACGAGATCGTGCTCGGCCACTTCAACGCCGGTTTCTCGGCGCAGGATTTTACCGCCTCGCTGGTGCTGCAAGCCTCGCCCGATCTGCGCTTCAAGCGCGCGCTGCGGGTCGAGAATGCCTGCGCTACGGGATCGGCGGCGGTGCATCAGGGCATCAAGTCGATCGAGGCGAAAGCGGCGCGCATCGTCTTGGCGGTCGGCGTCGAGCAGATGACGACGACGCCGGGCCCGGAGATCGGCCGCAATCTGCTGAAAGCTTCTTATGTGCGCGAGGAGGCCGAGATTGATGGCGGCTTTGCCGGCGTGTTCGGCCAGATCGCGGCGAAGTATTTCCAGAAATACGGCGACCAGTCCGACGCGCTGGCGATGATCGCCGCCAAGAATCACAAGAACGGCGTCGGCAATCCGTATGCGCAGATGCGCAAGGATCTCGGCTACGATTTCTGCCGTACCGAGAGCGAGAAGAATCCATTCGTCGCCGGCCCCCTCAAGCGCACCGATTGTTCGCTGGTTTCCGACGGCGCTGCCGCCGTGGTGCTGGCGGATGTCGAAACGGCGCTCAGGCTCGGCAAGGCGGTCGCCTTCCGCGCCGCCGAGCATGTGCAGGATTTCCTGCCGATGTCGAAGCGCGACATTCTCAAGTTCGAAGGCTGCGCGCTGGGCTGGCAGCGGGCGCTCGCCAATGCCGGGCTGGAGCTTGGCGATTTGTCGTTCGTCGAGACGCATGACTGTTTCACGGTCGCCGAGCTGATCGAATACGAGGCGATGGGCCTGACGGCCGAAGGCGATGGCGCGCGCGCGATCAAGGAAGGCTGGACGCAGAAGGACGGCAGACTGCCGGTCAATCCGTCCGGTGGATTGAAGGCGAAAGGCCATCCGATCGGCGCCACCGGCGTGTCGATGCATGCTTTGACCGCGATGCAACTAACCAACACCGCCGGCGACTTGCAGGTCAAGAATGCGCGGCTCGGCGGCGTCTTCAATATGGGCGGCACCGCGGTGGCGAACTACGTCAGCATTCTGGAACGGATTAAATAGGCCGTTTACGCTTGCGCGAAGCCGGAGCGTTGCGCCCAGCCGGTCATGCGCTTTTCAAGGATGGCCATCGCCGCGTACATGACGATGCCTTCGATGGCGAGCACGACGAGGCCGGCGAAAATCAGCGGCACCTGGAATTGCGCCTGCGCCTGCAACATCAGATTGCCGATGCCGTAATTCGACGCCACGCTTTCCGAAATCACCGAACCGACGAAGGCGAGCGTGATCGCCACTTTCAGCGAGCCGAAGAAGTACGGCAGCGTGCGCGGAATGCCGACCTTGCGCATGATGTCGAGCTTGGAGGCGCCCAGCGCCTTGAGCACGTCTTCCAGTTCCGGTTCGATGGTGGCCAGCCCCGTCGCGACGTTGACGACGATCGGGAAGAACGAAATTAAAAAGGCGGTCAGCACCGCCGGCACGAAGCCGATGCCGAACCACAGCACCAGGATCGGCACCAGCGCGACTTTCGGGATCGCATTGAAGCCGATCATCAACGGATACAAACCGGCGTAAATCGCGCGCGACCAGCCGACCAGAAGGCCGAGCAGCATGCCGAAACCGACGGCGAGCGCGAAACCGATCAAGGTCGTCTGCAACGTGATCCAGGAATTGCGCGCCAGCGGGCCGGAATAGTCGACGAAAGCCTGCGCGATCGCGGTCGGCGGCGGCAGGAAGAACACCGGGATATTGAAGATGTGAACGGCGGCTTCCCAGACCACGAACAGGCCGATGGTGAACAGCCAGGGCGACAGCTTGATGAGCAGGTTGGTGCGGGTCATTGCCGCGCCTTCACGATGTGGCCGCGCAACTCGTGAACGATGTCCTGAAACTCGGGCGTGAAGGTCACTTCGAGATCACGTGGACGCGGCAATTCGATCTTGCGTTCGACGACGATGCGGCCGGGCCGCGACGACATGACGAAAACGCGATCGGCGAGAAACACCGCTTCGCGCAGATCGTGCGTCACCAGGACGACGGTGATTTTGCGCGCGGCTTGCAGGTCGCGGATCACGCACCACAGCTCCTCGCGCGTGAAGGCATCGAGCGCGCCGAACGGTTCGTCCAGCATCAGGAGTTGCGGCTCGTGGATCAGCGCGCGGCACAATGAGGTGCGCTGCTGCATGCCGCCGGACAATTCCCACGGATACTTTTCGCCCTGGTCGCGCAAGCCGACCGAGGTCAGCAGGTTGCGCGCGCGCTCGGAAAATTCGGCCTTGCGGCGGCGCATTTCGCTGCGGTGCGGCTCGACGATTTCGAGCGGCAGCAACAGGTTTTCCAGCGTCGTGCGCCACGGCAGCAAGGTCGGCGCCTGAAACGCCATGCCGGCGATCTTGACCGGCGCGCTGACTTTTTGCCCCGCCACCGTCACCGAACCCGCCCGCGGAAACTGCAGACCGGTGGCGAGTTTCATTAAAGTGGACTTGCCGCAGCCGGACGGGCCGACCACGGCGGCGAATTCGCCCTGCTTGACCGAGATCGACAGGCCTTCGACCGCCAGGGCCGAATTAGCGCCGGCATAGGCGTGATCGACGCCGTCGAGTGTGACGAAGGCTTCGCTCACGGTCATGTTAACTTACACATGATCTTTTATCCGAAAACCGGTTCCCATCCCCGATCGGGGTCAAGGACATGCTTTTCCGGATCATGTGCCGCCTAAAACTTGCGGTCGGCGGCGGCCGGCAGGAACGAGGCGTCGAAGATATCTTCGGTCTTCGGCGCGGTGCCCTTCCACTTATAGGTCAGGCCGATCTGCTCGATCGCCTTGGCGAAGCGCGCATTGTCGACGCCGCCATAGCCGTTGGACTTGACTTCGGGCGTGACGAAGTTGTCGCGGATCGCCAGGTTCAGGCGCTCAAGCTCGACCGGCTTCTTGGCGATGTCGTTGCGCTTCATCACCGCGTCGACGGCAGTGGACGGCGACTTCACCGTTTCCTTCAAGCCTTTGAGGAAGGCGCGCAGGAAGCCTTTGACCGCTTCCGGCTTCTCGGCGGCGAACTTCGGATTGACGATGATGGCGTTGCCGTAAAGGTTGACGCCGTAGTCGGCCATCAGCAGCACGACGATGTCGTCGACCGGCACGCCCTTGTCCTTGAGATTGATGAAGGACGAAAACGAGAAGCCGGTAATGGCATCGACCTGGCCGGCGGCCAGCATCGGCTCGCGCACCGGGAAGCCAACGTTTTCGATCGTCACCTTGGAGGCGTCGATGCCGTTGGCCTGAACGAAGATCGGCCACTGCGCGTAGGCGCCGTCCGGCGCAGGCGCGCCGAGCTTCTTGCCTTCGAGGCTCTTTGGATCGCTGATGCCGCGGCTCTTGCGGCCGACGATCGAGAACGGCGGCTTGTTGTAGACCATGAACACCGCCTTGAGCGGCACGGTCGGGTTGGCGTCGCGGAACTTGATCAGCGAGTTGATGTCGCCGAAGCCCATGTCATAGGTGCCGGAGGCGACGCGGTTGATCGGCTCGAGCGAACCGGCGGCGGTATCGACCGTGACGTTGAGGCCTTCGGCTTTGTAGTAGCCCTTGTCGATCGGCAGCAGGAAGGGGGCCGACGGACCTTCGAACTTGAAGTCGAGGCTGAATTTGATGTCGGTGTCGGCGGCCGACGCCGGGGTGATTGTCGCCCCCGTGGTCAACGTCGTCGCGAGCAACAGGCTCGCCAGAAGTGCCGTCCTGGCCTTGACCGGCCGCCGGGCAATGAAAGCGCTCATGGGGTATTCCTCTTTGCGGCCCGCGCATCCGCGGATGCGTGCTCGGCCTGGGTGGCTATGAAGCTTGACCAGCAAAGAACATGCCGCTCCAAAGAGCAAGCGATGGCGCGTAAAATTGGGGCATCGCTCACTTTCTGAACTCTGCAGCCCTATCCTTAGGTGTTCCATCCCGGATGATCACATAGACCCTCGTCGCTCTGCTTTTTTCATGGCAAGATCGATCCTGAGGGACATTCGAAGCGGGGTTCGGGCATGTTGATCCAACTTCACAGCCAAGCAACGACGACGCCGAAGGTGCGGGC
>CAMBQQ010000109.1 GCA_945870035.1 Rhizobium sp. Q54
CTGCATCGTTACGTGCTGCTTTACAACCAGCAGCTTCCGCAATCAGCCTTGGGCAGCAAGACACCCTTGCAGGCCATGAAGGACTGGCATAGCCTGAAACCGGAGTTGTTCAGAAAACAGCCATATCACCTACCGGGATGTGACACCTACCCGCCATGCCCGGCTGCGGGCCCCGAAGGCACCCTCAGTCCGGCCATGACCACGCGGATACGCCACGCCAAACGCAACCTCACGCAACGCAAACGCCACTTCACCAGCGAAAACACGCACGCGACTACAAATTACTGATGACTTGCGACCAGATGGCGATCATGCCGACGAACATGGACAGGGCGGCAAGGGTCGCAGCTTCTTGGATCACAGCTTTGAACATGACTTTCTCCCCAGAACGTAAAGGGAACATAGTTCATGTTCTGTTCCAGAGTCAAGCTGGATTGCCAAGGCATTTGGCGCATCGAAAATTTCTCTAAGTATCAGTTACTTATGATCCTCGACCACGCCCTACCCGCGCTCAATCCAGCTCCACCACCAACCCATCCCTGATCGTGACCCGCCGGTCCATGCGGGCGGCGATCTCCATGTTGTGGGTGGCGATGATGGTAGCGAGCCCCGAAGCGCGCACGAGTTGGGTAAAGGCCGCGAACACGTGGTCCGCGGTTTTCACGTCGAGGTTTCCGGTCGGCTCGTCGGCCAGGAGAATGCGCGGCGCATTGGCCACGGCACGGGCAATGGCGACACGCTGCTGCTCGCCGCCGGACAGCTCCGGCGGCCGGTGATTGAGCCGCCCCTTGAGGCCGAGATAGTCGAGGAGCTCGACCGCCCGTTTCTTCGCCTCGGCGCGCCCTAAGCCGCGGATCATCTGCGGCATCAGCACATTTTCCAGCGCGGTGAATTCCGGCAGCAAATGGTGCGACTGATAGACGAAACCGATCTCGTTGCGGCGGATGCGGGTGCGCTCGGTGTCCGACAGGGTCGCCGTCGCCCGGCCGTCGACATAAACGTCGCCATGGTCGGGATGCTCGAGCAGCCCGGCGAGATGTAAAAGCGTCGACTTGCCGGCGCCGGACGGGCCAACCAGCGCCACCGATTGCCCGGCCCAAAGCGCCAGCTCGGCGCCGCTGAGAATGTTCAGCGTGGCGTCGCCCTGGTTATAGTGACGCTCGATATCGTGCAGGAACAGGATCGGAATTTCCTGCGCCGTCTCTTCAATTTCCACTTCAACGTCCAAATCGAGGCTACTCATAACGCAGCGCCTCCACCGGATCGAGCCGCGCCGCGCGCCACGACGGATAGAGCGTCGCCAGCAGCGACAGGATCAGCGCCATCAGCACCACGGCGATGGTCTCGCCCGTGTCCATGCGCGCCGGCAGGCGCGACAGGAAATACAGTTCCGGCGAAAACAGCTCGGTGTTGGTCAGCCACGACATGAACTGGCGGATGCTCTCGATGTTGAGGCAAACCACGAAGCCGAGCAGAAAGCCGAAGAAGGTGCCGACCACGCCGATGGCCGCCCCCGTAATGAGGAACACGCGCATGATCGCGCCCTGTGTCGCCCCCATCGTGCGCAGAATGGCGATGTCCTGGCCCTTGTCCTTCACCAGCATGATCAGGCCGGAGACGATGTTGAGCGCCGCCACCAGCACGATCAGCGTCAAAATCAGGAACATGACGTTGCGCTCGACTTGCAGCGCATTGAAGAACGTGGCGTTGCGCTGCCGCCAGTCGATCATGAAGATCGGCCGCTTGGCGGCCTCCGTCACGTCCTTGCGGTACTGCACGACCTTGTCGGGATCGTCGGTATAGACCTCGATCGCGGTGACGTCGCCGGAGCGGTTGAAATAGGCCTGCGCCTCCTTCAACGGCATGAACACCATGGCGCCGTCATATTCCGACATGCCGATCTCGAACACGGCGGCGACCTTGTAGACCTTGATGCGCGGCGTCGTGCCCATCGGCGTCACCGCGCCGCGCGGCGCGACCAAAGTGATGTTGTCGCCGGAGCGCAGCGACAGCTGATCCGCCAGCCGGCGGCCGATGGCGACGCCCTGCTGGTCGTCGAAGCCGCCCAAAGTGCCCTGCCGGATATTGTTGATGACCGACGGCAGGCCTTCCATGTCTTTCAGGCGAATGCCGCGCACCAGCACACCGCCGGCATTGAACGGCGATGACGCCAAAGCCTGGCCTTCGACAATTGGCGCGGCGAGCTTGACGCCCTTGACGGCGGAAATGCGCGCCGAGACTTCTTCCCAGTCGGTCAGCGGCTTTTCCAAAGGCTGTATCAGCAGATGGCCGTTGAGGCCGAGAATCTTGTCGAGTAACTCGCCGCGAAAGCCGTTCATCACCGCCATGACGATGATCAAGGTGGCGACGCCGAGCGCGATGCCGAGAAAGGAGAACCCGGCAATGACCGAGATGAATCCTTCCTTGCGGCGCGCGCGCAGATAGCGCAGCGACAGCATCCATTCGAACGGAGAGAAGGGCCGCGTCCCGGTGGGCTCGGTCATCAGTATGGTTTCCCCATGCCCGGGGTTTTCACACGATTCGGGCGAATTCGTGCTTTGTATGCCGGCAAAGCCCTTGGAAGCACACAGGAAATGTTGTCATGCCGGTTCATTCGCCGGCTGCTTCGCCGCAGGCCGCGGCGCGGCCGAGCAGAAAGGCTCTCTCGCTGGCGTTGCCGCTCAGGGCCGCCGCCTGTTCGAATTGCGCTTTCGCCTCGCCCGCACGGCCGGCACGCAACAGGAAATCGCCTTTCGCCGCCCAGAGCGGCGCATAATTTCGCAGCGCCGGCGACGCTTCGAGATCCGCGATCATCGCCAGCCCGGCGTCCGGCCCAAACGCCATGCTATGCGCGACAGCGCGGTTGAGATCGACGACCGGCGACGGCATGACCGCGCGCAGCCGGTCGTACAACTGCGCGATGTTCCGCCAATCGGTCTCGGCGATGCTGCCGGCGCGCGCGTGGCACGCAGCGAGCGCGGCCTGCAGCGCATAAGGTCCGTTTTCGCCGCCGAGAGCCACGGCGCGCTCGAGCGCGGCGAGGCCGCGGCGGATCAGCAACCGGTCCCAGCGCGCGCGGTTCTGCTGCGGCAGCGCGATGGCCTCTCCCTGCGCGCCGACCCGCGCCTTGAGCCGTGACGCCTGGATTTCCATCAAGGCCAGCAGGCCGAACACTTCCGGCTCGTCCGGCGCGACGCCGGCGAGGATGCGGCCGAGCCGCTGCGCCTCTGCGCACAAATCGGCGCGGATCAGGTCGTCGCCGGCGGTCGCCGCATAGCCTTCGTTGAAGATGAGGTAGATCACCTCCAGCACCGAGGCGAGACGCGGCGCGCGCCCGGCGCCGCGCGGCACCTCGTAAGCAAGCCCGGCCTCGCGCAATGTCGCTTTCGCGCGCACGATGCGCTGCGCGATGGTCGGCTCCGATACCAGAAACGCGCGCGCGATTTCGTCCGTGGTCAGCCCGCCGATCAGGCGCAACGTCAACGCCGCGCGGGCGTCCGGCGACAGCACCGGATGGCAGGCGGTGAAAATGAGGCTGAGCAGTTCGTCGCCGACATCGTCGTCGAGCGCGGCTTCGATGGCCTCGGCCGGATGCTCGCTTGCTTCGTCGAGATCGCGGCCGATGTCGGCATGCTTGCGCGCCATCATTTTGCCGCGGCGCAGATTGTCGATGGCGCGCCTTTTGGCCGCCGCCATCAGCCAGGCGGCCGGATTGTCCGGCACGTCGCTCTTCGGCCATTCGGCCAGCGCCGTAACGAGGGCATCCTGCGCCAGCTCTTCGGCAAGACCGACGTCGCGCACTATGCGCGTCAGGCCGGCGATGAGGCGGGCCCGTTCGATGCGGAAGACGGTCTCGACGGTGCGGTTGATATCGGCTGCCACGCACCTCGCTTAAGTGAGGTGCAGGTGCGTGGCAAGCTAGTCGACGGCCTAGCGGTCCTTGAGCTGATCGCGCAGACGCCCGTCGCGCTCGACGATTTCAGGTGTCACGACATCGGCAAAATCCGCCATTTCGTAGAACGGCCGGATTTCGAGTTCGCTCGGACCGGGCATTGGATTCGGGCAGCGCTTCGCCCATTCAACGGCCTCGGCCATGTCCTTGACCTCCCAGATCCAGTAGCCGGCGACCAGTTCGCGGGTCTCGGCGAAGGGTCCGTCGATCACCGACCGCTTCGGGCCGTCGAAGGCGATGCGCTTGCCCTGCGACGACGGCTTGAGACCGTCGCCGGTCAGCATGACGCCGGCCTTGACCAGTTCCTCGTTGAACTTGCCCATGGCCTCGAACATCTTCGTCGTCTCCGCCGTCGGCTGCAGGCCCTTTTCGCTGTCCTCAGTGGCCTTCACAAATACCATCACGCGCATTGTCGTATCTCCTTGATGTTCCGGAGGCCGCCTTTCGGCCTCTCTGACAACCCGACGAACGGGCGTTGTCAGGATCGACAGGCCGTCGAAAAGTTTTTCAAGTAATTTCCCGCCGGGTTCCGATGGAACCCGGCACGAACTTAGCGCGACAGCAAATCCAGCGCCGCCGCCGGCGACATCATTTCCTTGGCGCCAGTCTTGCGGGTCTTCACCTCGACCTTGCCTTCGGCCAGGCCACGCGGGCCGACCATGACCTGGTACGGCAGGCCGATCAGGTCGGCGGTGGCGAACTTGGCGCCGGCGCCCTTGTCGGTGTCGTCGAGCAGCACGTCGATGCCCTTGGCGGTGAGGCCGCGATAAAGTTCCTCGCAGGCAGCACCCGTTGCGGCATCGCCCTGCTTGAGATTGAGCACGCCGACCTTGAACGGCGCGACCGCCTCCGGCCAGATGATGCCGGCCTCGTCATGCGACGCTTCGATGATGGCGGCAACCAGACGGCTCGGGCCGATGCCATAGGAGCCCATGTGCACCGGCACGTCACCGCCCTGCCCGGTGGCGACGACGGCTTTCATCGGCGCCGAATATTTGGTGCCGAAATAAAAGATGTGCCCGACCTCGATGCCGCGCGCCGACACTTGTTGATCGGCGGGAATGGCGGCGAATTTGTCGGCCTCGTGCATCTCGGAGGTCGCGGCGTATTGCGACGTCCACTTGTCGAAGATGCCTTGCAGGTCTTCGCGGCTGTCGAAATTCACGTTCTCGTCCGGCACGTCCATGTCGAGGAAGTTCTTGTGGCAGAACACTTCCGATTCACCAGTGTCGGCGAGGATGATGAATTCGTGTGAGAGATTGCCGCCGATCGGGCCGGTGTCGGCGCGCATCGGGATCGACTTGAGGCCGAGCCGCGCGAAGGTGCGAAGGTAGGCGACGAACATCTTGCGATAGGAATGCTCGGCGCCGGCCTGATCGACGTCGAACGAATAGGCATCCTTCATCAGGAATTCGCGGCCGCGCATCAGGCCGAAGCGCGGACGCACCTCGTCGCGGAATTTCCACTGGATGTGATACAGGTTGAGCGGCAGGTCCTTGTAGGAGCGGACATAGGCGCGGAAGATCTCGGTAATCATTTCCTCGTTGGTCGGCCCGAACAGCATATCGCGCTCGTGCCGGTCCTTGATGCGCAGCATCTCCTTGCCATAGGCGTCGTAGCGGCCGCTCTCGCGCCACAGATCGGCCGACTGCATGGTCGGCATCAACAGTTCGATGGCGCCGGAGCGGTCCTGCTCCTCGCGCACGATGGCGCAGATTTTATTGAGCACGCGCAGGCCGAGCGGCAGGAAGGCGTAAATGCCCGCGGCCTCCTGCCGCATCATGCCGGCGCGCAGCATCAGGCGGTGCGAGACGATCTCGGCCTCGCGCGGCGGCTCTTTCAGGATGGGCATGAAGTAGCGGGACAGGCGCATGGATTGAACCGGGATTCGGGGTGTCAGGGCCACGAGTGAAAGCGGATCGGGCGGGAAAAGACAAGGGGAGCCCGTCGCCCTGAGGTGCTCGGCCGGTTAGGCCGAGCCTCGAAGGGCGACGGCCCGGGCCGTGGCCGCCCTAAAGGCTGAAATACGCGTGCGCCTTCATCTTCTCGAGGTGCTGCATCACCGGCACCGAGATCCAGGCGCGGTCTTGCAAATGCGGCACCCGGGTGACGTCGAACGATGCCGCGAGCTTGCGCAGATAATAAAGCTCCTCCTTCGACTGCACCTTGAAGCCGTCGAATTCGCGGCCGGCGTCGGCAAGCTCGGCATCGGAGATCGCCGCGTCGAAGCGGCGGCGCCACGCCGAATTGCGCTCGCTGACATCGAGGCCGGCGCCCTCGCCGAACGGAATCTTGGTGCGGTCGCGGATGAGCGACGGCAGCTGATCGGGATAAAGATCGTAGAGATCGCGCAGCGGCATCTTGCCGGTCGGCAGACCCTTGAGGTCGCGCACCAGCGCGGCGGCGTCGAGACCGAGCGCATAGTTGACCACGGCCGGGTCGAGGAACGGCTCGCGCGTCTCGATCTGGTAGCGCATGGCGCAGCGATCGACGCGCTGCAGGCTGACGCGGTTCATCAGGCCGAGCACCTCGTCGCGCACCGGCGCACCCTCGGCGGCGCTCTCGTTGAAGGCGACTTCGAGCGGCGCGTAGCCGCAGAACAGTTCATCGGCGCCCTCACCGCACAGATTGACGCGAAAGCCGTCGCTGTGCATCTGCCGGTTCGCCGCCAGCGAACAGACCGCGCCGCGAATGAGATTGGGCTCGAAGGATTCGGTGATCGCCACCACGTCGTCGATCATGGCGAAGGCGTCGTCGCTCGCCGGATCGAACGGCACCATGCGCAGATCGTAGCCGGTCTTGTCAGCGTAAGCCGCGGCGTATTGGTAATCGGGCGCGTCCGTTCCGCCGACGAAATAACCGGGCGCCTCGGGGCGGAATTCGCGCGCGTAATGCGCCACCAATGTCGAGTCGATGCCGCCGGAGAACAATGTCGCCACCGGCAAATCGGGCGGCAGCCGCGTGCGCACCGCTTCGCGCAAGATGGCGTCGAGCGCTTTCGGCGAATTTTCGACCGGCGCATCGATGCGCGGATAAATCGGCGACTTGAAGCGTGCCAGATGGCGCCGCGACAGCGCAAAGCCCGGCGGCAGCAGCATGACGTCGCCTTCCGGTACCGTATTCAACAGTGGCCGCATCTCGGAGCAAAAGAGAAAACCCTTGCCGCTTTGCATCACATAGAGCGGCTTGACGCCGAACGGATCGCGCGCCGCCAGAAACTCGCCATTGGTCAGATCGACCGCGACGAAGGCATACATGCCGTTGAGCCGTTCCAATGCGCGCGGGCCCCAGATCTGCAGCGCATTGGCCAGCACTTCGGTGTCGGACAAGGTCTTGAAGCCGACGCCGAGGTCTTCCATTTCACGGCGCAGCGCTGCGTGATTATAGATCTCGCCGTTGAACGACACCGCGAGCCGGCCGTAGAAAGAAATCTGCGGCTGCATGCCGTGCTCGGCGTCAACGATGCGCAGGCGGCGCGTGCACATCGCGATATTCGGCAGCGGCGAGAACAGCGGGTCGGTGATGTCGCCTCGATGCAGGATGCCGTCGATCAGGCGCGCCACGGTGGCGTCGGCCTGCGGCCAATCGATCGCGACAGCAAATCCGCACATAAAGCCGGTTCCGATTGCAGCAAAAAGGCTGCGGCGACCCTAGTCGCCGCGGAGTAAACTTTTGCTTAACCATGTGGCCCGCACGCCAAAGCCGCGCATGCCGCTCGCGCGGGCAAAGCCGCGCGCGCTGTTCCATTCCAAAAGTTAATGGTCTATGGATACCGGATTGGCGGGGCTTGCATGCGGGTGTGGCTGAGACGGAGCGTTGGTCTGCTGGCGATCTACGTGATCGCCCTCACCACGATTCTGTCGGCCTTCTCGGCTCCGCGACCGGCCAGCGCCGCCTTCGATCCATTCTCGGTGATTTGTCATAGCGGCAGCGACTCCGCCGCCGCGACCGACCAGGCCCCGGCACAACAGGCGCCGACCAAGTCTTGCGACCATTGCACTTTGTGCGGCGCGGCGCCTACGGCGTTCGCGGGCCGCGACACCATCACGGCCGGACGGCTCAATCCACCGACTGTCCTGCATGTCCTGACGCCGGTTTCGACGGCGGCGCGCGCGCATTTTGCGGCCCACCCGCATTTGCCTCGAGGTCCGCCGCAACGCGCGTGAACGAAGATTTCGTCACGTCACGCGTTTCAGGACCACTCGCCTATCCCTGACCGATATTCGCCGCCAACGGCCGCTCCACATGTGCGCGTTGCGGCGATCGGTCGCCGATAGGTTTCAAATCGAAAGACAGGCCTATGCTTTTCCGCTTCCCGCTCATCGCCGCCATTGCCTTGGCGACAACGCCCGCTTTTGCCCACATCACCCTCGAACAGAACGCCGCCCCTGTCGGCTCGTTCTACAAGGCCGTGCTGAAAGTGCCGCATGGCTGCGAACAGTCGGCCACGGTGAAACTGCGCGTCACGATTCCCGAAGGCGTCATTGGCGTGAAGCCCATGGTCAAGCCGGGCTGGAAGCTCGAGGTCAAGCGCGGCGCTTACGCGAAGTCTTACAATTACCTGCACGGCGCCAAATTCAGCGAAGGCGTCCGCGAGGTCATCTGGTCGGGCGGCAACCTGCCGGACGCCTTCTACGACGAGTTCGCCATCTCCGCCTTCATCGCCGGCGAATTGACGGCCGGCGAAACGCTGTATTTTCCCGTCACGCAGGAATGCGAGAAAGGCGTGCACAACTGGGTCGCGGTACCCTCGGCTGACAAGCCCGGTGAGAAACTGGGTGACCCGGCGCCCGGCCTCAAGCTCTTGCAGAAGACAAAAGGACACGGCGAATGATCTGGAAACTCAGGGAAATGATCGCCGCCGCCGCGCTCTGCCTGGCGGCGGCGATGGCGCCCTTGCCGGCGCTAGCGCATGCCCATCTCGACCGCGCCATGCCGCCCCCCCGCCAGCGTCCAGGCGACGGCGCCGAAAGAGGTCGTGATCTGGTTCACCGAGGCACTGGAGGCAAAGTTCTCGACCATCGAGGTGCGTGACGGCAAAGGCGCCGCCATGCAGGCCGGTGCGGCAACTTTGGCGCCCGACAACACCGCGCAACTGCGGGTGCCGCTCAAGGCGCTGCCGCCGGGCACCTACAAGGTAATCTGGCGGGTCCTTTCGGTCGACACCCATCGCTCGAAGGGCGAGTTCAGTTTCAAGGTCGCGCCTTGATGCCGATCAACCGCTAAGGCCACGATCGTGCCGGTCATCGATCTCCTCGTCCTGGTGCGCGGCGCCCATTTCGCGGCGACTTTGTGGGCTGCCGGCACGGTCTGCTTCATCGTGTTGGTGGCGCCGCCGCCGCCGCCGCTTTTGCGGCGGCTGACGCTGATGATCTGGGCGGCGCTTGTCTTGACGGTCCTGACCGGGGCGGTCTGGTTCGTCCTGATCGCAGCCAACATTCTCGATGTCCCCTGGGACGAGATCGGGCGCGACGGCTTCTGGACCGTCGTCAGCGAAACCCGCTACGGCCAGATCGCCGCGTTAAGGCTCGGTCTCGCCGTCGCCCTCGGTCTGCTGATGATGGCTCCCGCGTTTACCGGCCGCCGCGTACTGATGCTGCTGGCCGCCGCCGCCCTCGCCGGCCTCATCGCCCTTGTCGGCCACGCCGGGGCAACGCCGGGACCGGCCGGCTGGCTGCATCTGGCGTCTGACGTCGTCCACATACTCGCAGCCAGCGCCTGGCTCGGCGGCCTGCCGGCGCTGGCATTGACCTTGGGCGCGCCGGGCGCGGCGGCCACGACCGCCCGCTTCTCCGTGCTCGGCATGGTTTCGGTCGGCGCGCTGCTGGCCAGCGGCCTGGTGAATAGCTGGCAGTTGCTCGATGGTCCGGGCGACCTGACGTCGACGGCGTACGGCCGCGTTCTCGCCGTGAAGATCGCTCTGTTCGCGGCGATGGTCGCCCTCGCTGCGGTCAATCGCACGCGGCTGACCCCACACCTGCCGGCTGCGGGCGCCACCGGCGCGCTCCGGCGCAACAGCCTGATCGAGACCGCCCTCGGTCTTGCCGTGGTTCTGCTGGCCGGCGCGCTCGGCACGATGATCCCCGGCGGCCATGTGCACACGAATGCGCCAGTGACGAATTCCGAGGCAGCCTACGTTCACATCCACACCGAAGCCGCCATGGCCGATGTCAGCATCGACCCCGGCCGCGCCGGCAAAAGCAATGTTACCATTCGCGTAACGCGCGAAGATTCCGGCGTTTACCCCCGCTCGTGATGTAAAATTAGTCATCGCACCGCGCGGCGGCGGCACTCCGTTGCCCGAACGCGCAGCAGTCCGTACTGCGGAGGGAACATGGTTGATCGACACGATCGACATTCCGCGTCCCGGCGTCTGGATTTTGCGCATCACAATTGAAGGCGGTGGTGCTTCGATCGTTCTCGACGCGCCGATTGTCATCACGCAGTGCAGCAACGAATGCTCGTGACAGCGCCAAAATCATCGGCTAAAGATTCTATATCCAACTGGATGAAGAAACCGGCCGACACAGACCGGGCTTCAGCCAAGCGGATCAAGTCGACGAACCAAGTCCTGGGAGGGAAGTCTCTGGCGCGAAACCGCTGCCGCCCCGATAGAAAACGGCAAAAAATTCGGGGATATGGGACAAATACAAGCGACCGAGCAGGGCACCGCGCCCTGCTCTTTTTTTTTAGCAGCGTTATGTCTCTTTGCGCCGCGCGCTAGATTTAATGCGGCGGCGGACCGGAAATGCGCGACAGAAATTCATACGGAATGAGATCGCGCGCGTAAAAGAAATACAGAACGCCGGCGATGGTGCTGGCGATGGCCGTCGTCCACAAAAGCTTGACCCAGACCCGATGCAGCGCCGGCGCGCCCGGATCGGTGCCCGCGGTGAAATCGCCGGATTCTGTTTGGCTGCGTACCCCCCAGGGCAGCACGGCGAACAGAGTCAGCCACCAGATCAAAAAATAGATGGCGACGATCGTCGTGGTGCTCATCGTCATGAAGTTTTTTCCTTGGGGTCGTTAGGCCTGCTCAAGCTCGACCAAGGTGCCGCAGAAATCCTTCGGGTGCAGGAACATCACCGGCTTGCCGTGCGCGCCGATTTTCGGCTCGCCGTCGCCAAGGACGCGCGCGCCTTGCGACTTTAATGTGTCGCGGGCGGCGATGATGTCGTCGACCTCGTAGCAAAGATGATGAATGCCGCCGTCCGGATTCTTGTCGAGAAACTTGTTGATCGGTGAAGCATCGCCGAGCGGCTCCAGCAGTTCGATCTTGGTGTTCGGCAGCGTAATGAACACGGTGGAGACGCCGTGATCCGGCTGCGCCACCTTGGCGGAAATCTCCGCGCCCAGCGTGTCGCGGTAGACGGCGGAAGCCTTGGCAATGTCGCGCACCGCGATGGCGACGTGATTGAGACGACCGATCATGAGTGCCCTCACCTTCCCAAATCCGGCATTCGTATTATACCGCCAACACATGCACATGGCACATCGGTTTTTTGCCCCAGCGCTGGTTGACCGTCGAGCGCACCGCGCGCCGCACCGCCTCGGCAACCGCGTCCGGGTCGGTGCGCCGTTTGCGCGGCATTGAATCGAAGGTCTCCTCGATGGCGTCATAGACCAGGTCTTCCATCGGCGCGCCATTACTATCGCGCTCCGGAACGCCGATCAGGTCGATTTCGGGGTCGGCCGCCAGGAGGCCTTTGTCGGTCAGCGCCAGCGCAATCGAGACGCAGCCGGCGAAACTCAGCCGCTTGCGGTCGGCGACTGTGCGCGACTCGGCCTCGACCAGGACATGGCCGTCTTTGTAGGTCCGCCCCGCCGGCACTTCGTCGATGATCCGGGCGTTACCCTGCGCGATGCGCACCAGATCGCCATTGCGCACCTGCACCACTTCCGGGATGCCGCAGCGCCGCGCCAGCGCCGCGTGCTCCGACAGATGCAGCGACTCGCCGTGCACCGGGATCAGGATCTTCGGCTTGACCCACGAAATCAGTTCCTCGAGTTCGGCGCGGCGTGGATGGCCCGAGACATGCACCATGTGCGTGCGGTCGGTGATGACCTCGATACCCTGATCGATCAGGCCGTTGATGATGCGGCCGACTTCCCGCTCGTTGCCGGGGATGGTGCGCGCCGAGAAGATCACCATGTCGCCGCGCGACAACGTCACGTCCGGGTGCTGATCCTCGGCGATGCGAGCCAGGGCCGCGCGCGGCTCGCCCTGGCTGCCGGTGCACAGGCAGACCACCTTGTTGTTCGGCAGATAGCCATAGGCATCGACCGAACGAAATTGCTTGATACCTTCGAGCAGGCCCAATTCGCGCGAAATCTGCACCACCCGCTCCATGGCGCGGCCGACGACGATGACCTCGCGGTCGGCTTCCTGCGCCGCTAAAGCCACGGCGCGCAACCGCGCGACGTTGGAGGCGAAGGTTGTCACCGCAACGCGGCCCTTCGCCGACTTGATGAGCGCGGCGATGTTCTTCGCCACATCGGTTTCCGACGGCGAGACGCCGTCGCGCACCGCATTGGTGGAATCGCCGACCAGGGCGAGACAGCCCTCCTCGCCCAGCGCCTTGAGCTTGGCTTCGTCGGTGCCAGTGCCGATCACCGGCGTACGGTCGATCTTCCAGTCGCCGGTATGCAGCACGGTGCCGGCCGGCGTGCGGATGATGAGCGCCTGCGATTCCGGAATCGAATGCGCCATGTTGACCATGTCGATGTCGAACGGGCCGACATTAAAACGGCTGCCGCAGGCGACGACATTGACCGGCACGTCGACCGCCCCCGACTCGCCGGCGCGCTTGGCAGCAAGCAGCGCCGCAGTGAACGGCGTCGCATAGATCGGGCATTTCAACTTCGGCCACAAATCGAGTATCGCGCCATAGTGATCTTCATGCGCATGGGTGATGACCAGACCCAGGAGGTTCTTGCGTTCCGAGATGAGGAATTTGATGTCGGGGAAAATCAGGTCAATGCCCGGCAAATGCTCCTCGAGGCCGAACGAGACGCCGAGATCGACGGCGAGCCATTTGCGGTTGCCTTCAGGGCCCACGCCGTAGATCGACAGGTTCATGCCGATTTCACCGACGCCGCCGAGCGGCGCGAAAACGAGGTCTTGCTGTTGCTGAGCCATTTTATTCTCTACCTAGGCTCAGGACCCATTAAATATCTTGCGGATCAGGTGGTCGATTGATTCACTGGCGGCGCAAGGAGGCGTCGCCATGGATGGTTTGTTTCTACTCTCCGAGGCGCAGATGCGTCGGATTGAGCCATTTTTCCCTCTGTCTCACGG
>CAMBQQ010000110.1 GCA_945870035.1 Rhizobium sp. Q54
TGTTTCGATCCCGCGCGAGCGCCTTCAGACGGCGGCGGTCGGCAGGCTTGAGAGTGATGAAAATTCCTGTTCGCATGCGCCAGACTCGCATGCATCAAGTGAGTTTGGAATCCCTTCCCGGATTCAAATGTCAGACGCCATCCACTAGGCTGAACGCATCGTTCACCGGGGCCGCCATGCGACACATCACGCTCTCTTTCATTGCCGCCCTCACGCTCGCCGCGGTGCTGGCGCTGCCCGGTGCGGCGTCGGCGCAGCCGTGGCGTTCAGGCGAATACAGACCGACCATGGAAGAGCCGCCGCCCGGCGTCGACAACACCGGCCGCGATGTCGAACTGCCGCCGGAGTTGCGCCGCACCCCGGTGTTCTATCGCTCGCACTATCCGGCGGGCACGATCATCGTCAACACCAATGACCGCTTCCTCTATCTGATCCAGAGCGACACGTTGGCGCTGCGCTACGGCGTCGGCGTCGGCCGCGACGGCTTCCAGTGGGGCGGCACGCACACCATCACGCGCAAGGCAGAGTGGCCGGACTGGACGCCGCCGCCGGAAATGATCGAGCGCCAGCCTTATTTGCCGCGCTTCATGGCCGGCGGCCCGGGCAATCCAATGGGCGCCGCGGCGCTTTACATCGGCACCACGGTCTATCGCATCCACGGCACCAATGCGCCGGAGACGATCGGCCAGGCGGTGTCGTCCGGCTGCTTCCGGATGGTGAACGAAGACGTGCAGGACCTGTACGCGCGCGTGCCGGTCGGCACCAAGGTCATCGTCCAGCACCAGTGAGCAGCGCGGTTTTCTCTCCGCCCTCAGGTCGCCGTGGCGCGGTTTCGCCCCGCGATCAGCCAGGCGATGAGGCCGATCACCGGCAGGAAGAGAATGATCAGCACCCAGAACAGCTTGGTGCCCGAGGTGTGTCCGCTCTGCATAATCTGCATGATCGCCCAGATGTCGGCGACAAGAACGATCAGTCCGAAAATGAATTCCATGGGTCAATGCTCCTGGTCGGTAAGGCAGGCATGCTGGAAACCAACGGCCAATCCGCGCCGGGGTTCCGCCTGAGGCCTTCCGGAATGACGGAAAGCGGGAAACCCCCTACCATTCGCTTCGACGCCCCCCGTCTCAACCGAACGGACCACACCATGTCGCAACGCATCGCCGTTATCGGCGCCGGCACCATCGGCGCCAGCTGGGCCGCCATATTCATGGCACGCGGTCATGAAGTGTCGGCGCACGATCCGTCGCCGCAGGGCGAGGCCTTCATCCGCCGCTTTGTCGACAATGCCTGGCCGGCCTTGCAAACGCTCGGCCTCGTCGTGGCGGAGGCTTCGCCGTCCCGGCTGTCGTTTCACGCCAGCATCGCCGAGGCCTGCCGGGGCGCAAGTTTCGTGCAGGAAAGCGGCCCGGAGCGCGAGGACGTCAAGATCGAGACTTTCGCCGCCATCGATACGGCCTGTCCCGATGACGTCACCATCGCCTCGAGTTCGTCCGGCCTTCTGATTTCCCGCGTCACCGTAACGTGCAAGCACCCCGAACGCTGCGTCATCGGCCATCCGTTCAACCCGCCGCATCTCATTCCGCTGGTCGAGGTGATCGGCGGCGACAAGACCTCGCCCGAGGCGATAACAAAAGCGATGGATTTCTATCGCGCGCTCGGCAAGCACCCGATCCACATCAGGAAGGAAGTGCGCGGCCACGTCGCCAACCGGCTACAGGCGGCGTTGTGGCGCGAAGCGGTGCATCTGGTGAGCGAGGGTGTGGTGTCGGTCGCCGATGCCGATGCGGCCATCGCCTATGGCCCCGGCCTGCGCTGGGCCTTGATGGGCCCGCACCTGACGTTTCATCTGGCCGGCGGCGAAGGCGGCATGCCGCACTTCATGGCGCATATCGGTCCCGCCGTGCAGGACTGGATGGACGACCTGGGCGCACCGCGGCTCACAGCCGATGTGCAAAAAGCAATCATCGACGGCGTTGCCGAAGAAGCAGACGGCCGCACCATTCCTGAACTTCAGAAATGGCGCGACCGCAAGCTGATCGAGATACTGAAAGTATCCTTAGAAAAATGACTCTAGCGCAGCGACAGCGCAAGACCGCTGAGATCGGCGCTGACGATCAGGCCGGACTGTTGGCCGGACAGCGTCAACACGGCGCCATTCTGGTTGGTCAGCACCACCGCCTGCGCACCCGCGCGACCGACGGCCGCGCCGACGCCGCCCTGGCCGTACACGCCGGCCACGTCCGACGGACGGCGGATGTTGGAGACGGTGCCATGGAAACGCGTTTCCGACACGCCGAAGGTGAAGCCGTAGCTGATGCCGCCGATCGACAGCGGATAGCGCTTGCCCTTGAAGGTCAGCGTGCCGCTGCCGCCCGAGCCGCCGACGACGAAGCCGGCCTTGACGATACGGATATCGATCCGGCCGCTATCGGCCATCGCAGCGGTGGAAACGCTGATGCCGAACAGCGCTGTCAGCGCGATGAGGCCGGCACGGATACCGCGGGAAAAACGCATGGGGAGTTCTCCTGGAAGCCATTGCGCCCGCGGCATCTGCCGCAAGCAAGCTCAATGGACGTGCGGCTCAAGCCGCTTGAAGGTTCAAGCGGGCTTTGCGAGCCGCGGGTTTGAATCGCATAGGCACAATACGCCCCGCGCCGGAAAGTTCCATGATGTGGCGCAAATGATAACAGCCAAATTGCACACCGTTGTGCGGATGCGAAGGCATGCGTCTTCAGCGCTTGAACAGGCCCATAAGCGCCGCCTTGGCCAATGTCTTGAAATGCAGGTTGAAGCCGACCACCGCCGCCGAGGTGTCGGCGGTGACGTCGAGTCTGTCGCCGACCGCGAAGACCGTGAACAGATAGCGGTGCGGATGGTCGCCCTCCGGCGGACACGGCCCGCCATAGCCGGGCTTGCCGAAATCAGTGCGCGTCATCAGCGCGCCCTTCGGCAAAGAGCCGCCGGCGCTGCCGGCGCCGGCCGCCAGCTCGGTCACATCGGCCGGGATGTTCACCACCACCCAGTGCCAGAAGCCGGAGCCGGTCGGCGCGTCCGGGTCGTAGCAGGTGACGGCGAAGCTCTTGGTGCCTTCCGGGGCGCCCGACCATTTCAGGTGCGGCGATGTATTGCCACCGGCGCAGCCGAAGCCGAAATCCGCCGACAGGACGAAGTCCTTGCCGAGATAATCGCCGTCCTTGAAGCTGTTGCTGCTGACGCTGAAAGTCATGGCCCGTCTCCTTTTGTCGGTATTCCTCGCCGCAGGTTCATCAAAGATTAGCCGAGCGCGGGCATAGTGCCTACCCTGCCTCCTTGCACCCTGGACTCATTTGCATGAACGCCCTGCTCAATGCCGATTTGCCGGTCAATCTGTTCGACGGCGCAGTCTGTCTTTTTCTCGTCATCGCCGTCATCTCCGGCTTTCGCTCAGGTCTGTTGCGCAGCCTGGCGACGATCTTCGGCTATGTCATCGCCGCGCCGGTCTCGGTGGCGCTCATGCCCTACCTGACACCGACCCTGACCGAACGCCTGAAGCTGCCGCCGGCGCAGATGTCGCTGGCGTTCTTTGTCGTCTTTCTCGTCATCGGCTTTGTCGTCGGCGCCCTGCTGCGCGGCGCGGTCGGTGAAATTTCCGGCAACCAGATCGGCGCGCCGGATCGCGCCGCCGGCGCATTTTTCGGCGCTATCCGCGTCGTGCTGCTCGCTGTGCTGATGGTCATGATCTTCGAGCGCATCATCCCGCCGGGACGCGAGCCGGCATTTCTGGCACAATCGAAGCTGCGGCCGATATTATCGCAAGCCGGACAGGAAGGCCTGCGCCAATTGCCGGCGGACGTCACCGCCTTCATCGATCGCATGAAACGCGAACGCGGATTATAGAAGACCATGGCAACAGAACCAGTGACCGCACCCGCTCCACTCTCCGGCTGGCGGATTTTCGGCAAGGCCATGCTCGGCACGTTGATCGGTTTCTTCGCCACGCCGATCGTTGTGTTCGCTTTGGTGCTGGTCATGATTTCCTTCGACAAGGTGTGCGGCACGCCGGGCGATTCCGGCGGCTGCGAAATGGGGCTGTTTTCCATCACCGTCGCCTCGGCGATCCCGGGCGCGATCATCGGCTTCATCGTCAATCTGGTGCGCGGATTGCTGAAACGTCGGCGCGCCGCCTGACCTCCCCGGATACCGGCCCGATTGTCCTGTGCAACCATCCCCCGCCCGGCTACGTTAACATCTGAACGCATTGTCCATGGCGAGAGGCGCAAATGACCAAGGTCACTTACGAAATCGTCGAGCATGATGGCGGCTGGGCTTACAAGGTCGACGGTGTATTTTCCGAACCGTTCCCGAGCCACGCCGCAGCGCTGAAAGCCGCGCAACGCGCCGCCGCCGAGCAGAAAGTCCCCGGTCACACCGAGGAAATTCAGTTCGAGGACGAGAAAGGCCGCTGGCACACCGAAACGGCGAGCGGCAGCGACCGTCCGGACACCGTGGTCAAGGACAAGAGCTAGCGACGCCGCCGCCCGGCACGATGAGCCATCCCGTCTTGCGCGCCGCGCTGCGTTGGATCATCGCGGCGTTTTTCGTGGCGGCGGGCGTGGCGCATATCGTTGCGCCGGAAAAACTGCTGTCCATTACGCCCAACTGGGTGCCGTTCGCACCGCAATTTATCTTTGTCACCGGGCTCCTTGAACTCGCCGGCGCCGTCGCCCTGGTGACCAAACCATTGCGTACCTATGCCGGCATGGCGCTGGCGCTTTATGCGCTGTGCGTCTGGCCGGCCAATTTCAAGCACGCCTACGACGCCATCGATCTCGCCGGCCTGCCGTCAACTTGGTGGTACCATGGGCCAAGGCTGGCGTTTCAGCCGGTCATCATCTGGTGGTGTTTGTTCTCTGCCGGCGTGATCGACTGGCCGTCAGCAACGAGTCCGCACAAGCGTTGACCCGCTTATTCCCAGAGGCCGTAGGCCGCCCATTTCTCTTCGGGGATTTCATCGCCGATCTTGTAGCTGAACGAGACCACTTTCAGATGATCCGGCGCGGCGGTGCATGTATAACTGAGCGCATACCATTTGCCGCGGCTGCGAAACGCGCCGCTTTTCGCCTCGATGGTGTCGTTCTTAACTTTCACATCGGCGACGGCGCTGGCGACCGCGCGTTCGGGACGGAAATTGCGCTGGTCCTTGCGAATTTGCGCCAGCGCGGTGTAGTCGCAAAGTTGCTCGAGCCGTTCCGCCGGTCCAAGTTTTTGCAGACTTCGGAAAAATCGGGCGTCGTTGGCGCCGGCTGCCTGTGCAGCGAGGGCGAAGGCCGAGACAATACCCATCGCCAAAAACCAAACGCGCATGCCTACGCCCTCTCGCTTCGCCTTGAGCCCCGAAACGCGATTTACGCGGTCATGGCGGTCAACACAACCCCTCGGGCCTGCGTCACCGTTTCATGTATATTTCGGGTTGCGATCGAGCAGTTCGATGGAGATGCCCTGTGGCCCGCGCAGAAAACAGATTTTGATGCCGGGGCGCGGCACGTTCGGTTCCATCGTGAACTCGACGCCTTTGGCCTTGAGGTCGGCGGCAACGTCGTCGAGATTGGAAACCTTCAAGCCGAAATGATCGAGGCCCTGATACGGCGTCACCGGCGGCGGATTGACGCCGTCGCCGGCCTTGACCGGCGCAAGAAAAATGAAGGCGCCGCCGAGCTTGATGTCGATGCGTGGCGCGCCCTGCTGTGTCGAGCGAATGATCTCGGCGCCGAACATGCGCTCGAACCATTGCGCGGTCGCTTCCGCATCCGGCGTGCGCAAATGGATATGATCCCACGTATAGTTCGGCATGACATTTCCCCCGACGAAGCGTGCCGCAATCTAGAACAGACCGGGGGGCAAAGTCACACGCTTAAAGCGGCTCAAATTGATTGGCCCTGGGCTTCGATGACGGCATATTGCACGTTCATCGCCGAGGCGCGCTGCCAGCCGGTGCCATCGAAGCCGGCGACGACGTTGATGCGCACGATCTGCACCAGCTGGTTGCCCATGGGCCGGGTGGCGACGGTTTGGTCGCGCAGGAAGGCGACGGCGGCGACACCGCAAGCCGTGGCGTCCCTGACCTCGGTGTTGACCGTGTTCAGCGCGACGGGAACGTTGGCGCCATTATCGCGCAGGCCGACAAAACGCTCAGCCTGTTCCGGCGTGTTGCAGATGATGCCGACGCCCACGCCGGGCTGGCCGCGCGATGGCGCGCTAATCGACTGGGCCGAGGCCGGCGTCAACGCCGCCGCCAACAACAACACAGACATCCCTGCCCCAAGCCCTCGCATGATCGCCTCCAAAGCAGCATCAACCGGCTGTGGTGCAACGCCGCGGCCATCGAAAAGGCGCAGGCGGCCACGCGATTGTGATCATCGGCGACGCCGATCAGACGGTTGCCGGGATGCATCGATTTCAGCGAAACTGGTTCGCCGCGCGAATCACGCGCGAAGAATGCGGGTATCCGACGATGCGATACGGTTCGTTTTCGATGCTGGCGCTGCTTATGATTGCCGGCGGCGTTTTGGCCGGCTGCCAGACCGACGGAGCGCCGTCCAACCCGCTGTCCGAGCTTGCTGCCGCGACCGGCAAGAAAGACGATGCGGCCAAACCCGCCGCCACGCCTGACGAGCCGCCGATGACCCGTTCGCAGGCGGCCATGGAATGCTGGATGCAGACCGAAAAAGGCAGCGCCTCAGCCAACCTCGACAAACGCGCCGATGTCGTCGGCAAATGCATCGACGACAAATTGAAAAAAGCCGAAGCGCCTAAATCTTGAATCGTTGAAACGGGCTTTCGCCGTCCCGTTGGCGCCGCCATGTCGGCCGGTGCACGCAGAAAGTTCAGTGGCTGGCGCGCCCCCCACTTGCCGAAAGGGAGTGGGCGTATCACCATGCCATGTGTTCACCACTGCGGTCATGATTCTCTCATCATGGCCGCCCATTCACCATCAGGGGTTTCGTCATGGCAAAGGGTCAAATGCGCGTGCCGAAGGAAAAGAAAAAACCGAAGGCCGACAAGGACAAGCCGAAGCAGGTGTCCGCCTACAAGGCGTCGCAGTCGTCCGGCTCGGCCGGCAAGAAGTAAATTCCACACCTTCGCCCAAGTTCGGTGTCACGATCCTCGTATGGACGGGGGTCGGGACATCCAGATGGCACGGTTGACCACAGGCGCATGGGCCGCCATCGCCTTGCTATGCGTCTGCGCTGGGCCGGCTTTGGCGCAGGACGGCAGCCAGATTGGCGCCGGTACTGCTGATCTCGGCATCGCCGCCCCGGAACTGCGGGCGACGCTGGACGGCCACGATACCCAAAGCACCCCCGACGCCGAACCGGTCCTCAGCGCCGAGGACAGCGCCATCATCGACAAGGCTTTGGCGCTCGATCCGAACAGCCTGGTCAATGCGCCGCTCAAAGCCCTGAATCTGCCCGCATTGGCCACCGGCCAAACGCTTGATCTTGCCCGCACCGACCGGCCGGATGGCTCCGGCACCGTCATCGTCAAGAAGCCGCTGCTGTCTGAATGGGACGCCAATGTCGGCGCCGATCTTGGCCTCGCCGCCGACAGGCCCGGTGCTTACAGCCGCGACAACCCGCTCGGCGAGATGCGTAACGATCGAAGCTCCGGCGCAGCCTGGGCGACGCTCGGCGTGCCGAATTTCGCCAGCATCGATGCCCGCATCGATCCAAACAGCGATCAGGGCCGCCTCTGCACCACGTTCAAGCATACGCGGCCGGTCGGCGATACGTTCGCCGTGACCCTGCAAAGCCGCACCTCGCTCACCGAGACGCTGAGCCAGGCGCAGGCGGCGGAGGTGGCGGCACCGCGCGTCTGGGGGAACGAGAACGTCGCCAAGTTCTCCATCCTGCCGACCGGGACGATTTTGGCCGCCGGCATCCACACGACCAGCACCGATCCGGTGACGCACAACAGTCTCAGCGCCGAGCAGAAGATTTACGGCCCGCTGGGCGTCAGGACGGCGGTGACCGATATCGGCCGCGCCAGCGAAAACAGAAGCGTCGGCGCCCACCTCAAGCTTAACTGGTAGCGCCAGAACCCGCCTCGATCCCGCCGCCGCCTTGCCCCACCGCCGCCGCACTGACATGCGGCAATTGCCGCCGCTGGGGAGCGTCTCGCGCAAATGTCCTTTTGCGCCTGTACAGGAGTAGACCATGACGGCGATCATTTCCGACCGGCTTCGCGCGGAGAAAAACGGTTCCGACAAATCCGGTCCGGAACGCTATGCGCCGGAGCGGCGGCCCTCGGAGAAAAATTCCGCGCCGCTGGCGCCTGAACGGCCCGCTCCCGAAAAGACTTCTGCCGAAAGACTTGCTCCCGAAAGACTTGCTCCCGAAAGACTCGGTGACATCGACCAGGCCGCGGCCAATGCCTTCGAAGGCGAGATCCGCGAATTCGTCCGCCGGGACGTCACCGCCGCTCGCCGGCCGCGCGGCGACGATGACACCGCCGGCGACCCGGTGTCCGACAATCTCAACGCGCTGATCCGGCGCGTCTCCGGCGCTTCGATGGAAGAAATCGACCGCGTCATTCTCGAATTGCAGAGCGTGCGCGACATGCTGCGCCAGGAAGGCGACCGCGTCAGCCGCGAAGTTTCCGGTTACGCCAGCCTCAGCCATGCGGCAATGACGGCGATGTCGGTGATCGCCGACAGCCTGACGCAATGGAAAGGCGAGCCGCCGCGGCAAGCGCCACAACAAGCCCCGCATCCGGCCCCGAGGCCGAACCAGAACCAGCGCTCCAACGGCTAACTCGCTGATTGTTCACAATGCGAAACGCCATCGCCGGGTACAGGCGATGGCGTCTCCATGACGCATAAATTTCAGATAAATAAAATCAGCGCTGTCCGGCCGACTGCACCACGGCGAAGCCATCCTCGATAGGGGCCTTGCCGGACAGATGGCCGGCGACAACGACCGCGCCCATCATCATAACGAAAAGAGTGGCCGCGCCGAACAACAGGCCGATCATTCCAAGTGCGCTTCTATCGGCCATCTCGCGGGGCTCCAACCAATTCCAGAATTTTTGAGCTAAATTGCTTTAGCGGGGGTGTCGTTATCGCCGGGTAAACGCGGCCAAAGGATGGCGGTTCCACAACATTCGCGCTGTGACGGCAAACACAACTTTAGGCTTAGTGAAAGGTTAATTGGCGGCGACGGCCTTGTCGGGCTTTACGGCCTTGCGCGGCAGCGGATAATCGACGCTTTCGTAGAGCTGGCGAATGCCATTGCCGTCGAAACGCTTTTCCTCGACTTCCAGATAGGCGCCGAGCAGCAATTCCGGCGGCAATTCCTCAATGGCAAAGCGGATGGCTTCCGCCGCGGTCGGAAATCGCTTGTACCCGATTGGGCGGCGAGACTTGCGGCTGCGGCTGGGAAACAGTTCGGAAGGCGCCCGGTAATTGATCATCGACATACAACAAACTCCTCGGCCCCTAATATGGGCCCTGGAGCGCAAAAAATCCAGCGCTTGCGAGCGCTAACGCCGCGCCGGAGCGAGGAAGGTATACCGTATGCCGGTGCCGCCCGCGTTGGGCGGGCGAACATCTGTCCGCGCCGCCCACATCACGAAGCCGGATCAGTCGGCCAATTCCGCCACCACCTGGCTGGTGGCCGGATCGACCAGCAGCACCTGGCCGTTGACGACCATGTATTTGTACGAGCGGATCGCCGGCACCTCGCCCGCGACTTCCTGCGGCACCGCATAAAGCTCGGCACTAGCCGGAATACGCGCACCGACGCGATACTCAACCGTAGCCTGAGACGGCGCGACCGTCCGTTCACGCACGATGGTGCGGTACACCGTCTGGCGTTGCACCGGCGTCAACTTCAACGGCGCAGTCGTCACCACCGTGCCGCTCTGCACCGGCTCCTGCGTGATGATGGTGGTTTGCGCCAGCGCCGGTCCGGCGACGAGGCTCGCCGCCGTGGCGGCCAGAACCGTGCTGCGGATCGCGGATGAGCGAATGCCTTGTGAGCGAATGCCTTGGCGAAGAATGGACATGGCTGTCTCCTGAACTTGTTTTCAACAACGGAAAACACCCTCGCCCGGCGAACCGTTCCTTGCGCCGCCGCCTTCGACGGAACTCAAGGCTTCACGATTCGTCACGAAACAATTCAGGAAAGACGAGTCATATGAATCGCTTACCGGCGAGCGAATGAGACGCCGATGCAAATCATGCGCTGTCGCGTTTCGCACGCTGGCGCAGGAAGCAAAGAGTTTCTTTGCGTGTCGTTTTAATATCCCGCTCGCCGCCTTTCACCGCCTGCGTTACCAAAGACACAGTCTTTGATTCGCGGGGCCCACAATGATCGTCGAATCCCTGTTGGGGTTGTCGCTTGTGTTGAATGTCTCGCTTGATACCCAGACGCCGCCGCCGGCCGATGCCTCCGCGTCGACGCAATTGTCGGTTCGCCAGAAAGAAACCGCGCTGCTGCCGCTGGTATTGCGCGCCACCGACTGCATCATGCGCAAGGTATCGGCCAACCGGCGTTACAGCCGCGATGTCCGCCCGGCCGTCGTCAACGACATCATCGTCGATTCAATCGGCGCCTGTGCACGGCCGGTGCGGGCGATGATAGACGCGCATGACCGCATGTATGGCCACGGCACCGGCGAAGCGTTTCTGCTCGGCCCCTATCTCGACGTGTTGCCCGCCGCGGTGGTCAGACAGGTCAAGGCGAAGTTCAGGCCTTAGGTTACGTGGTCAGATTTTTAAGCGCCGGCCGCAGCACCAGAGTGAGCGGCAAGGTCAGCAGCACGACGCCGGCGACAACCAGCAGCGTCGCCGGAATGCCGGCCACATCGCCGAGCAATCCATAGATGAACGGCGACACCGCGCCGGCGCCGATGGTGCCGGTGTAGAAAATGCCGAAGGCGCGCTGCCGCTTCGACGGCTCGACCAATTCGGGCACCGAGCCGTACAGCACCGACGACGTGCCATTAAGCGCAATGCCGACGATCGGCAGCAGCACCATCGCGCCTTCCAGCGACAGCGGCAGGATCGCGGCAATCGCCACGGCGGTGAGTGTTTCAGTCAGCCAGACGGTGGCGACCGCGCCGATGCGCGCGCCGATATAGGCGCAGACCAGTTTGCCGACCGCGCCGCCGGCGAATACCAAAGTCAGCGCGACGCCGACGGTCTGGATGCCGGCGCCCTTGGCGGTGAGAACGAAAGGCAGAAATGTGAGAAAGGCCATGCGCGTCGCGCTGTCGATGACGCCGACCGACAGCAACAGCGGAAAATCGAAGCGGCGAACCTGGCGCGGGCCGCCTGCGGCGCTGGTCTTTTTCTCCGCAGCGACCGCGTGATCGCGAAAACGCGGAATCAGAATATAGATGGCGGCCGCCGCCCCGATGCCGATGAGGCCGAGCAGGGCCACCGCTTCGCGCCACGGCAGAACGAGAAACAGCAGCGAGGCGGCGACCGGCACCACCATCTTGCCGATATCGCCGGCGAAATTATAGGTGCCGAGCGCCTTCAGCGAACGCTTGCCGGAGAAGGCATGCGCGATCAGCGACGAGGCCAGCGGATGCTGCGTGCTGGCGCCAAGACCGCCGACCAGAAGCGCGCCGACCAGCAACGGAAAGCCGTGGCTGAAGCCGGCGAGAATATAGCCGATGCCGGCGAGCGCGGTGCCCAGCGCCAGCACGATCGGCGTGCCGTAGCGTTCGGCGAGAAAGCCGGAGGGGATCTGAAAGAAGGCGAGCGCGCCAGAGAACACCGACTTCATGGCGCCGAGCGCGGCATAGCCGAGGCCAAATTCGGCCTGCCAGATCGGCAGCATGACATAAATGAGGTCGGTATAACCGTCGTGCAGCGCATGCGCGCCGCAAGCGACGCCGATGGCGCGCTTTTCATCGTGCCGGCGTTGCGCCGGATCGTCGGCCGTCTCAGCCGCGGCCGTCATGGCGTTTCCGGGCGGCGCTCGACGAAGGTGGTGCTGACAAATGAGATGACCGCCACGCCGTTCTGATTGACGCCGGTGGTCAGGATCGTCATCAGGCCGAAGCCGGGCCGGCTGTTCGATACGCGCAGTTCACTGACTTCGCTTTTATAGTCGATGGCGTCGCCGACATAGACCGGCTTGAGCCATTTCAAATCGCGGAAACCGAGCGCCGGGCCGCTTTGGGCGATCGCTTCGCCAAGCGCGCGCGCAGCGTCGCTTTCGGCGCGGCGATAATCGACGAACAGCCGCATCCAGGCCGCCGCGGTATGCCAGCCGGACGCGCACAGCGCGCCGAAATGCGAACGCGCCGCTTCCTCCTCATCGATGTGGAAGAGTTGCGGATCGAAACGCCGCGCGAAGGATTTGATCTCGTCGGCATTGAAGACGTGCCGGCCGGTCATCAGCACGTCGCCGATCCTGATGTCGTCGAAATATTTCATGGCCGGCCGCCCGGCTCGCGGCGGCCGAGCATCATGGTGTTGACCTGCGTCATCACCACGGCGTCGGCCTCATCGATCATTTCGAATTTGAATTTGGCCAACCCGACCGCCGGACGGCTGCCGGAGGGCCGCGTTTCCAGCACGGTCGCGCGCAGGCGGATCCGCGTGCCCGGCCGCAATGGTCTGTGCCAGGTGACTTCATCGACACCGGGTGCGCCCATCGATGTCGAATTGAGGATAAAGCCGTCGGCCATCATCCGCATCAGCAGGCTGCAGATGTGCCAGCCGGAAGCGCCGAGACCGCCGAGCAAAGTGGCGGTCGCCGCCGCCTCGTCGAGATGCATCGGCTGCGGGTCGAACTCGGCGGCAAAGGCAACGATTTCCTCGCGCGTCACCAGGCGCAGCCCGTAAACGGTGACCGCGCCGGGTTCGAGGTCTTCCCAATGGAGTTTTGCCATACATTCCACCGTCATCATCCGCCAACGGGTCCGGCCACCGGCCGGCCCGATGACAAGCTCCGGCGGATGATCCAGTAAACGCAGGCTGACGACGAAATCAATTGCCGGGATTACTGGATGCCCGCCTTCGCGGGCATGACAGTTTTAATACATGGCTCGCGCCGCGATTCCAACCTAGTGGATCGAATCTAACACTTGGTGCCCGCGCCTGACGGCTTGGATAATTTTGTTTGGATCGGCCGTCCATGTGAAGGGTTTTGGTTCTGCGTTGTGCTCGACGACGAAGCGATTGATTGCTGCCTGCAAGTCGACGACCGATAGG
>CAMBQQ010000111.1 GCA_945870035.1 Rhizobium sp. Q54
ATGAGGGAAAAGGCAGATTGTGCCACCCTCAACAGGACGCCGGGTGCATACGGCGGAGCCGCACCGGCGTCAGATCATCTGCCAATTGCCCGCCGATCCGCGCGGGCTAACGATCACGCAGCAAAAACGCTATTGTTCGAGGTGCCCTCCAGATAGATCGGAATCGTCTTGCGCTCGACCTTCGTCACCGGCACCGGCATGGCGAAGCCGCCCGGCCCGGGCGCGGCCGTGGCCGGCGCACCGCCGCGCTGCGGCAGCCCAACAACAGCGATGGCGACAAGCGCGAGCGCGCCCGCGCCGATTCCCAGTTTCCATTTATGCATCTGTTCCATTCCCATCTATTCCGCCGGCTCGATCGCCGCGGCCTGGTGGCCGGTTTCAGTCTTGACTTCACCGCGTTCACGCAACCGTTCGATGACGACGTAGAACACCGGCACGAAGACGAGCGTGAGGAGCGTGGCGGCGAGCATGCCGCCGAATACCGTGGTGCCGATCGATTGCCGGCTGGCCGCGCCGGCGCCGGTCGCCACCATCAGCGGCACGACGCCAAGGATGAAGGCAAAGGCGGTCATCAGGATGGGGCGCAGCCGCAGCCGCGCCGCTTCCATCGCCGCGTCGACGATATCGAGCCCCTCTTCGCGCCGCCTCTTGGCGAACTCGACGATCAGAATCGCGTTCTTCGCGGCAAGGCCAATCAGCATGACAAAGCCGATCTGCGAATAGACGTCGATCTGAAGCCCGCGCACCCACAAGGCCAGCAGCGCGCCGAACAAAGCCGTCGGCACCGCCAAGAGCACCATGAAGGGCATCGACCAGCTTTCGTATTGCGCCGCCAGGATCAGGAACACGAAGACGATGGCAAGGCCAAACACGATGGTGGCGATCGATCCGGCTTTGAGTTCCTGGAAGGTGATGCCGGTCCACTCGAAGCCGAAGTCGCGCGGCAGCGCGATGGCCGCCGCCCGCTCCATCGCCGCGACCGCCTGCCCCGAACTGAAGCCGGGCGCGGCGCCGCCATTGATGAGCGCGGATGGATAGTTGTTGTAATGCGGCACCGTCTCGGGGCCGACAATCGGCTTGAGGCTGCCGAGCGTGCTCAACGGCACCATGCCGCCGGACGCATTGCGGACGTAAAGCTTCGACAGGTCTCCCGCCGAAGCGCGCGCTTCCGCGTCGGCCTGCATGGTGACGCGGAAAGTGCGGCCATAGAGGTTGAAGTCGTTGACGTAGAGCGAGCCGAGATAAATTTGCAGCGTCTTGAACACGTCCGGCAGGCTTAGCCCTAAGAGCTTCGCCTTGTTGCGGTCGAGGTCGTAGTTGAACTGCGGCGTCGAGGTGCTGAACGAGGTGAACAATTGCTGCCCGTTGATCTCCGGCTGCTTGCGCGCTTCCGCGATCAACGCCTGCGCCGCATCGTTGAGCGCGATGCTGCCGCGGCCGGCGAGATCCTGAAGCTGGAATTCGAAGCCGCCGGTGGCGCCAAGACCCGGAATGGACGGCGGATCGAAGCTCAGCACGAAAGCCTCGGGGATTCCGAGCAGCTTCATGCGCACCTGCGACACCAGAGCCGAGGCGCCCTGCTCCGGCGGCCGTTCGTCCCATGGCTTGAGAATGGCGAATTCCACCGCCGAATTCGATTGCGCGGCGTTGGTCAAAAAGTTGAGACCGCTGATCGAGCCGACAATATCGACACCAGGCGTCGCCTGCAGAATGTCGCGCACATTCTTGGCGACCGCGTCGGTGCGTTCCAGCGACGCGCCATCCGGCAACTGGATGACGACGAAGAAATAGCCCTGATCCTCGACCGGCAGGAAGGTCGATGGAATGCGGGTCGAAATTAGCGCGGTCGCGCCGATGGTGACGGCAAAGACGCCGAGCACGGCCCAGCGCCACGCCACCAGTCTGCGCACGCTGCGCTCATAGGCATTCGACAGCCAGACGAAGCCGTTGTTGAACATGCGGAACGGCGCGAAGGTCGTTTCGCCGCGATGGCGCAGGAAGGCGGCGCTCAATGCCGGACTGAGCGTCAGCGAAATGAACGCCGAGATGCCAAAAGAAATCGCCACCGTCAGCGCGAATTGATTATACATGCGGCCCGAAACGCCGGGGATGAAGGCAACCGGGATGAACACCGCCATCAGCACCGCGGTGGTGGCAATGATCGGCCCGGTCACTTCCTTCATGGCGATGCGCGTCGCCTCGATCGGCGGATGCCCGGCCTCGAGCTGCCGTTCGACGTTCTCGACGACAACAATGGCGTCATCGACCACCAGGCCGATCGCCAGCACCATGCCGAGCAGGCTCAGCATGTTGAGCGAGAAGCCGAGCACCTGCATCACCGCCAAGGTCGCAATCAGCGACACAGGAATGGCGATAATCGGGATGAGCGTGGTACGCCAGCTCTGCAGGAAGATGAAGACGACCAGCACCACCAGAATCAGCGCTTCCCCCAGCGTTACCACCACGTCATACATCGCCGCCGAGACGAAACGCGTTGTATCGTAGTGCATCGCGTATTCGATGCCCTTGGGGAATCGCTTCTGCAATTCGTCCATCTTGCTCTTGACGCGTTCCTGCAATTGCAGCGCGTTCGAGCCCGGCATCTGGAACACGGCGAGCACCACGGTCGGGTCCTTGCCGAAGAACGCGGTCGAGGCATATTGCAGCGCGCCGAGTTCGATGCGCGCGACATCGCGCAAGCGAACCACCGAGCCGGCCGCCGGATCGGCGCGCACGACGATGTCCTTGAACTGCTCCGGATCGCTGAGACGGCCGACGGCATTGACCTGCATTTCGAACGGCGTGCCGGCGGGCGCCGGCGACTGGCCGATCTTGCCGGCCGCGACCTGGACGTTCTGTTCCTCGACCGCGTGCTGCACATCGACAGCGGTGATGCCGAGATTGGCGAGCTTGTCGGGATCGAGCCAGATGCGCATCGAATAGCGCCGCTCGCCGAAAATCTGCACGTCACCGACGCCTTCCAGACGCTTGAGCGGATCGACGATCTGCAGATAAGCATAATTGCTGAGCGCCACTGGATCGATCGAGCCATCCGGTGAGGTCAGGTTGACGATCAGAACAAAGTTCGGGTTCTGCTTCTTGATCGTCACGCCGCCCTGGTTGACGATGGCCGGCAGCGACGACGATGCCTGCGAGACGCGGTTCTGCACGTCGACCGCGGCGATGCTGAGCGGATAGCCGACCTCGAACGTGACGGTGATGTTGGCCGAGCCGTCATTCGACGAGGACGATGACATATAGGTCATGCCTGCACGCCATTGATCTGCTGCTCGAGCGGCGTCGTCACGGTATCGGCGACGACTTGCGCGCTGGCGCCGGGATAGACGGCGCTGACCACGACCTGCGGCGGCTTAATGTCGGGAAACTGCGAAACCGGCAGCAGGAAATAGGCAATCGAACCGGCCAGCACCATGATGACGGCGATGGTCGAGGCGAAGATCGGCCGCGTGATGAAAAATCCGATCATGACGGCTGCCTCGTGCTGCATGGCCGCATGGCGCGCGTCGGAACTTTCATCATGGTCGTCGCCCTTGGGTCGGCCGGTCCCCCACCCGAAATGCTTGACGGGAATCCTTAGGGGTGTTACCGGTAAGTAACGAGGGGCAATGTTACAGACCGGTCACACCCAGTCAAGTGGCATTTCGTCGAATAGTTTTCGGGGGCGCTGGAGAGGGAGCGAACATGGAAACGGCTGACGCGGGGCCGATGAAGCCTCGCGAACGGATCATCAAGACGGCGCGGGAGCTGTTTCGCCGCCACGGCATGCGCGGCATCGGCGTCGACGCCATCGCCGACCAGGCCGGCACCAATAAGATGACCCTTTACCGCCATTTCGGCTCCAAGGACGATCTGATCGTCGCCTGCCTGCGCGATGTCGCCGCCGAGAACGACGAGATCTGGGCCGACCTCGAAGCCGCCCACCCCGGCAACCCGCTCGCCCAGCTTCATGCCTGGCTTCGTGTCGGCGCCGAATGCGCCGTTGGCGACGACCGCGGTTGCGACATGGCCAATGCCGCCGTTGAACTGGCCGAACACGACCATCCGGCCCGCCACGTCATCGAAGAATTCAAAAAAGCGCATCGCGACCGTCTCGCCAAATTATGCCGCGACGCCGGCATCGTGAAAGCCGACATGCTCGCCGATTCCTTGTGGCTCTTGCTGGAAGGTGCGCGCGTCAGCAACCAGAGCGTCGGCACCGCCGGTCCCAGCGCGCATTTCATCGCCATCGGCGACGCCATGATTGCCGCCTACGCGCAGGAGTCGACGGCAAAGCCTGAAGCGACGCGCGCCGCTGCCATCGCCTGATCTTTCCGCTTGAATGAAAACGAGCGGCCCACCGGGCCGCTCGTTTCGATTTGGCGGGATACCACTCCCGCCACCTGTTCACGCGGCGAATGCTTGTCCAGAACGTTCGCCGCGTTTGGAGAGTTCACTGCTTCGCTTAGAACTCTTTCCAGTCGTCGGCCTTGACCGCGGTCGCGATCTGCGTGCGCATCTGCTGCACCGGATTGCCGCCGTTGCGGCGCGGAGCCTGCTTCTTGAGCGCAACCACCTTGGTCGCCTGCACGTTGGCTGCCGGCTTTTCGGCATGGGCGGTTACGTCGGCGTCGCCGATGCGGAAGAAGGCGACCTGTTCGTCCATCGCCTTGGCCTGAAGTTCCAGGTTCTTGGCGGTGGCGGCGTTCTCTTCGACCAAAGCCGAATTCTGCTGGGTGACTTCGTCCATCTGCGTCAGCGCCTTGTTGATCTGCTCGATGCCGGTGGCCTGCTCGATCGAGGCATTGGCGATGTCGGACACAACCACGGCAACCTTCTTGATCGAGTCGACGATTTCGGTCAGCGACTCGCCGGCCTTGTTGACCAGATCGACACCGCTCTTCACCTGATCGTTCGAATTGGTGATCAGGTCCTTGATGTCTTTCGCCGCCTGGGACGAACGCTGCGCCAGGCTGCGCACTTCCGACGCAACGACGGCGAAGCCCCGGCCGGCATCGCCGGCGCGCGCCGCTTCGACCGCCGCATTGAGCGCCAGCAAATTCGTCTGGCGGGCGATTTCATCGATGACGCCGATGATGTCGGAAATCTTGCGCGAGGAGTCCTCTATCTTCGCCATGGCATCGACGGCCTTGGCGACGACTTGGCCGCCGCGGTCGGCAACATTGCGCGTATTGTTGGCGTCGGTATTGGCCAGCTGCGCATTCTCGGAGTTCTTCTTCACCGTCGCCGACAACTCTTCCATCGCCGCCGACGTTTCTTCCAGGCTCGCCGCCTGCTCTTCGGTGCGCTGCGACAGATCGGAGGTCGAGGTCGAGATTTCCGCCGAGGCGTTGGTGACTTCGCGGCCGGATGTCTTGATCTCGGCGATCGTCGAACTGACTTTTTCCGCCATCAACGCAACGGCGCTGGCGATCTGGCCGACTTCATCCTTGCGGCCGACGCCGGGAACGGCGATGGCGAAATTGCCATCGGCGATTTCTTCAAGCGGCTTGACCAGAGCGCGCAAGGGACGAGCGATGGTCATGGCACCGAAGACGGCGGAAGCAAACAACACAAGAATCACGGCGCCGGAGATGCCAAAAGTGATATTTTGCGCGAGCGCGGTTTCGTGGTCGGCCTGCGCCGCCTCTTCGGCAGCGCGGTGCGACGAATAGTCGGTCGCCTCGTCGATAAGCGTCTGCATTTCGGCAGCGAGCGGCAGGGTGCGCTCCTTGCTGATTTCGGCGATCCTGGCGGCGAGCGCGGCATTACCCGGTGCACTTTCGCCGGCGCCGGTTTGAGCCCGATCGGCCAAAGAGAGCGAGTCCGCCTTCAATGCCGCAAGCTCCTTGGCGGCGGCGATATAGCGGCCGTTCAACGCCTGGATTTTCTCTATGCGCGTACGGTTCTCAGCCGTCGCCTGCGCCACTCCCTCGCCGATATATTTGTTCGCGCTCTTGAGGCGGGCATCGAAATACTTGGTTGCCGTCTCCAGCGCTGCTGTGTTTTCGGCAAGGCGCATGTCGCGCACGCCGACCATCATGCCGCGGATCGACGCCTTTGCTTCGGCAAAATTGAATGCCAGCACTTGCTGCTTCAACGCTTCATGATTTTCATGCACGACTTTCGCGCCGATGAATGCCGAGACGCCAACCATAGTGGCGACCAACACAATGCCGACGCCAGACATGATACCGAGCTTGGTGCCGATCTTGATGTTAGAGAATTTCAACATAACAGACTCCGATTTAATGTGGGAATGATGAGTGGGTGATGGCGGATTAAGCAGCGGCGCCGAGATCGACCGGCGCGGCTAGAAGATTCGGCAGGTCGATAAGCGCGATCATGACGTCGTCATGCGTTACGATGCCGGCCAGAAAGCTGGCCTCGCCGCGCGCGCCGGTATCCGGCACCTGCTGAATTTGATTGGCTTCGACCGTGACGATGTCGAGCACACGGTCGCCGATCAGGCCGACCTGGCGGCCGTCAATCTGCACGATGATGACGATATGCAATGGCGTGGTTTCGGTCAGGCCCTGGCCAAAGCGGCAGCGCAGATCGACGATCGGCACGATGATGCCGCGCAAATCAAGCACGCCGCGCACATAATCGGGCTGCTTCGGCAGATGCGTGATGTCGGTCCAGCCCTTGATCTCGCGCACCGCCATGATATCGACGCCGCACTGGTGGGTGCCGATGGCGAAGCTGACGAACTGCGTTTGATCGTCGGCCGCGTTATTCGCGCCGATGGCGGACAAGATGACATTGGTCCGGTTGGCGCTGACAGGCGCGCTCAAAGCCGCTTGGTCCATAATCTTTCTCCCAGAACAAATTGCTGCGCGAGGTCCGCGCTGTTCGTGGGCGCAACCTAGGGAGGCCGGATTGATTGCTCGTTAGACCCGGAAACGCACTTGCTGCTCAAAGACCGCAGCGCGGGCGGTTTTGTTCAACGATTTCGCAAGCCATGTCTTGACGCATAGCGGGTGCACGCGGCGGCGATGGGTATCGGCTCACCGGCCAAACGAAATAGCAGCTGCCGACCGGTATAGGCAAACCTCTCCATAAACTTGTCGCTACATTTGTAATCAAACGCTCGGAGTTGGGAACTAGGTTCGCGCCGCAACGCATACTCCATAAGCGAACCCCGATGAGTCACCTCAACGCCTTCACTGTCGCCAGCACCAGCCACATCGACGAGATGCGTGCCATCCTGTTCGACGTCTACGATGCGCGCCTGTTCGACCTGCATGGCGACGGCACACGCTTCGCGGCGCAGGCCGCCTATTTCCGTTTCGGCTCGTCGAACCTGTCCTACTGCGCGCATGAAAGCCCGGTGCGCATCGAATTCCGCGAAGACGACTATGTCCGCTTTCAGGTCTGCACCGCGGGCGGCGGCCGCACCGTCGTCAATGGCGTTCCGGTGACCGTCGACCAAAGCAGCGTGGTCTGCTCGCCGTCGAATGCCGCCATGGAGTTCGGCCAGGCGCTCGAGCAGTTCGCGTTGCGGGTCAGCCGCAGCGAACTGGAGCGCGATCTCACGTCGCTCCTCGGCGCCCGCCCCAAGGAGGCGCTGAGTTTCGCCACCACCGCGGACTGCGCCGCCGGCCAGACCCGGCGCCTGCGCGAAACGATATTGCAGTCCGCGCACAGCATCGATGTTTCCGACGAGCCTATTCCCGCGCCTCTGCTGCGCGAGATGGATCGCACCATCCGCATTGCCGCGCTCTACGGTGTGCGCAACAATTTCACCGATCGCCTTTTCGCGCCCGAACCGGCGGCGGCGCCGTGGCAGGTCAAGCGCGTCGAAGAGTGGATCGACGCGCATTGGGCCGACGAAATCACCATCGACGCTCTGGCCGAGGTGTCGGGCAGCAGCGCGCGCAGCATCTTCGCCGCCTTCGACAAAGCGCGCGGCTACACGCCGATGGCTTATCTGAAACGCGTGCGCCTGCATGCGGCGCGCGGCATGTTGCTGGTGGCGCGGCCGGGCGCGTCCGTCACCGCCATCGGCTTTGCCTGCCGCTTCGCCAATCCGGGCCATTTCGCCCGCGACTACCAAACCTTGTTCGGCGAACTGCCATCGGCGACGTTGCGGCGCGCCCGCGCCATCGCCGTATAGCTGCCGGCCGCCTTCGCCGCTTTGTCTCTGTCGCCGCGCTATGCTACGGCCCGTCATCCGATTGATGAGGGCCCGATGCAGGACGCTTTAGAACTTCTCAAAACCCGCCGCTCGGTCAAGCCGATGGAAATGACCGGCGCCGCGCCGAATGCCGCCGACATCGACACCCTGCTGACGATCGCCTCGCGCGTGCCGGACCACGGCAAGCTCTCGCCATGGCGCTTCATCGTCTTCGAAGGCGACGCCCGCCTTGCCGCCGGCGACAAAATTGCCGCGGTTTTCAAATCAAACAATCCCGCCGCCACGCCCGACCAACTGGCCTTCGAGCGCAATCGGCTGGCGCGCGCGCCGCTGGTCATCGCGGTGGTCAGCCGCGCCGCCCCGCATGCCAAGATTCCGGAATGGGAGCAGCAGATGTCGGCCGGCGCCTCGGCCATGTTGCTCGTGACCGCCGCGCATGCGCTCGGCTATGCCGCGAGCTGGCTGACGGAATGGTACGCCTATGACCGCGCCGCGCTTGATGGGCTTGGTCTCACGGCGAACGAACGCCTCGCCGGCTTCGTCCATATCGGAAAGCCGGTCGCGCCGCCGCAGGACCGCGAACGGCCGAAGCTCGAGAGCATCGTCACGCGATTTGGTTCGCGCGCATGATCCCGAAAAGTGGGAACCGGTTTTCGGATAAGATTATGCGCCAAACAAAGAGTCTTTGATGTTCTACGAACCCGAGAAGCGCGACAAAGCCCTCCTGCCATACGATCCGTTCAAGGCCATCGTTGCGCCGCGGCCGATCGGCTGGATCACTTCGATGAGCGCCAAAGGCGAGATTAATCTCGCGCCCTACTCGTTCTTCAACGGCGTCAACAGCCGGCCCAATCTGGTGATGTTCGCCAGCGAGAACTACAAGGATTCGGTCGCCTTCATCGAAGAGACCGGCGAATTCGTCTGCAGCCTTGCCACTTATGACCTGCGCGATCAGATGAACGAGACCGCCGCGCCGATGCCACGCGGCCAGAATGAAATGGTGCGCGCCGGGCTTGCGCCGGCGCCATCGCGCCTGGTCAAGCCGCCGCGCGTCGCCGCCTCGCCTTGCGCGCTGGAATGCAGGATGACCAAGATCGTGGCGATGACCGGCATCGACGGCGAGCCGGTCGATTGCCACGTTGTCTTCGGCCAGGTGATCGGCGTCTATATCGACGACCGATTCATTGTCGATGGCCTGCTCGACACCGCCGCCATGCGGCCGATCGCCCGCTGCGGCTACGATCACTACGCCGTGGTCGAGAGCGTTTTTGCAATGCAGCGTCCCACCAAATAGCGATGGCGGAAAGCCGTGAACCAAACGCCCACTCCCGGCATTGATACACACCCGCCGCTTTTAACCATAATGTAATCCCCAAGGCGCACTCTTATTGTCATGTTTGGGTCATGAGACTCCGCCAGCGTTTTCACCATATTGGATCGATACGCTTGTCGAAGGGCCGGCCCGGTCCAATGATGGGATCGGGAAAACGGGAGTACGGGCTTGGTGTTTGAGGGTTTATTCTCACGCGGCCGCAACGATGACCGTTCTGTCGACGCCACGGCACAGATAAAGCCGGAAAGCACACGGCCGAGCATCGGCCTGGCGCTCGGCGGCGGTGCGGCGCGCGGCTTTGCCCATATCGGCGTTCTGCAAACTTTGGCCGCGCACGGCATCGTACCGGACGTCATCGTCGGCACGTCGATCGGCGCCGTGGTGGGCGGCTGTTATGCCGCCAATCAGATGGAAAGCCTCGAGACCTGGGCGCGCGGCCTGAAGGTGCGCAGCATCTTCAGCTATCTCGACATCAGCCTGTCCGGCTCCGGCCTGATCAATGGCGGGCCGCTGGCCACCAAATTGACCGAAGCGCTCGGCGACACGCGCATCGAAGACCTGCCGCTGCGCTTTGCCGCCATCGCCACCGAATTCAATACCGGCCACGAAATCTGGCTGACGCGCGGCCGCCTCTCGGACGCGACGCGGGCGTCTTACGCGCTCCCCGGCATTTTCCCGCCGGTGAAGATCGGCGGCCGCTGGCTGGTCGATGGCGCTCTGGTCAATCCGGTGCCGGTGTCGGCGGCGCGCGCACTCGGCGCGCGGCTGGTGATCGCGGTCAATCTCAATGCCGATCTGTTCGGCCGCGGCACCATCATCGCCGATCACGGCTCCGACGAAGAAGACGACAACGCCGCCGCCGAAATGGCCAGGCCGCAAGGCCTGCGCGGCATGTTCAGCGGCGAGAAATCCTTGCGCCGCCAGTTCTTCGGCACGCGCGGACGGCCGGGCATTCCGACCGTCATGGTCGAGGCCTTCAACGTCATGCAGGACCGCATCACGCGCGCGCGCCTCGCCGGCGATCCGCCGGATGTGTTGATCAGCCCGCGACTGGGCAAAGTCGGCTGGTTCGATTTCCACCGCGGCGCCGACGCCATCGAGATCGGCGCCGAGGCCACGGAAAAAGCCATGGGCGGCATCACCGAAGCGCTGGCCGGCCTGTCGCAGCCTTACACCGCGAAATAATCAGGCCTCGCGCACCTTCAAGCCGTCTGGATATATTCGCGCAACGCCTCTGCGTCCTGCTCGATCTCGCCGACGCGCTGCTTGACCACGTCGCCGATCGACACCACGCCGATCAACTGGCCATCACGCAGCACCGGCAGATGGCGGAATTTTCCCGACGTCATGCGCTCCATGATGTCGGCGATGGAATCGTTCTCGCTGCACGTCATGACATTGCGCGTCATCACCTGACCGACCGAGACCGCGAGCGCATCGACGCCATGCTCGGCCATCGCGCGCACGATATCGCGCTCCGACAGAATACCGGCGAGCCGTCCGCCGGCGCCGCGAATGACGGCCGCGCCGATGCGGTGTGTGTGGAGAAGTCTGGCTGCCGCCGCGAGATCCGCAGTCGGTTCGATGCTGAAGATGTCGCCGCCCTTTGCGGCCAGTATCGCCTTGACGTTCATCGCAGCCTCCCTGTCACCCGAAATCGGATATGCGGGAACTGAGTCTCGGGTTCTGCGTCAACGATCCTGCCGTTGCCAAGGTTCCGTCAAGCACAATCGCTGCGGCATTTACGCTGCAATGCGAAGGATCAGTGCCAAGTACTTCAGTGCCAAGTACTTCAGTGCCAAGTACTAATGCAATGTCGGCGCGTCGTGGATGACCGGCGGCTGCCGCGGCGTCGGATCGAACCATGAAAACAGCAACAGACCGGCGAGAAAGCCGCCGATATGCGCCTGCCATGCGATGCTCTCGTCACCGCCGGTGATCGAATGCGATCCCAGGCCGAAAAGTATGTTGATACCGAACCACACCGCAAGGAAAGCCAGCACGCGGGCATCGCTCAAGACGCGCGTCAACGGTAGCGCCGGCACCCGGAACGCGGCGTCGTCTGTGCTGCGCAAGGCGCCGAGCGGACCGCCACGCTGAAAGGCAAAGCGCATCGCCGCCGCCATCGCGCCGGAGATCGAGGCCGAGGCGCCGATCATCGGCGCCTGCGACCCGGCATTGGTCAAGAGATGCATGGCTGCGCCCGCCGCTGCCGTCACCGCGAAGAACGCCAGAAAGCGCATTGTGCCGAAACGCCGCGCCAGAGCGCTGCCGAAGGCGAGCAGCCAGACGCTGTTGACGGTCAGGTGCATCCAGCTGCCGTGCAGCAGCGAATAGGTGACGAAGGTCCAGATGTCGGCGGCGACACCGCCGGGCAGCAATCCGCCGAGCACCACCGATGAATCGTAGCGCGCCGGGATGAAGGCGAAATAGATCAGAAGCCAGATATCCTGTTCCTGATCGATCAGTTCGCTGCGCACGCCATGGATGACCGTCAGCACGGCCAACAGCACGATGATGACGGTCGGAACGTTGAAGAGCGGTTCGCGTTGCACAAGGACTTTCCGTTTGACAGGGGCCGCGCTTTACGCCCCTGCCCGCCTCATCGCAAGGCGCCGAGCCGCCGGCAAAGCTATACAGAGGCGGTGGCCAAAAAACAGCAGCGCCCGGCATCGCGCGGGCGATTTTAACACTAACGCGCGCTGCCACCGCCACATGCCTCCCCGCGGCACGCGCCCTGCTCACTTGGATACGTCGCGGCGAAAAGCCGGCGCCGTTGTCCCGATCGGGGACAGCGAGGGCCGCCAGCACGTCTCGCGACGGAACAGGTGGCGCGTCATGAAACATGCTTCAACTCGGGCTTTGTTTAGCTACTGGGACAAGCAGCGCGCCGGCCGTCCGGCGCCCGAGCGCGCCGACATCGATCCGGTCGGCCTGCGCCGCGAACTCGGCGACGTGTTCATGCTGGCCGCCGATTTCGTCGATAACCTTCGCTTCCGTCTGGCCGGCACCCGCGTTTGCGCGCTGTTCGGCCGCGAGATCAAAGGCGAGGCCTTTCCGGTTTTGTGGAACCAGGAAAGCCGCAAGGCCATCGGCGACGTTCTTAACGTCCTGACCGAGGAACGCATCGGCGCTGTCGCCGGCCTCACCGGCCGCACCGCCGACGGCGCAGAGGTCGAATTGGAATTGCTGCTGCTGCCGCTCGCGCATGCCGGCCACGCCCGTATCCGCGCCATCGGCTCGCTGGTGCCGCTGACGCCGCCCTACTGGCTTGGTGAAAAGCCGGTGCACGAACTGCATCTCGGCGCGCTGCGCCATGTCGGGCCGGACAGCGACACTCTCGACGTGCGCCGTTTCACTTTGGCGCCGGCGCAGCAGCCGGACATCATGCGCGAGCCGCGCGACATTCTTCCGGCGCCGCAAGAATCCGCACCGCCCTTTGGCAGCCGGGTGAAGCACGGCTTTGTCGTCTATAGCGGCGGCCGCGAAACGCCCTCCGGTGAGCAGACCGGCTAACCAACCATTAATCTAACGACAATAGGTGTTCCATCCCGGATGATCACATAGACCCTCGTCGCTCTGCTTTTTTCATGGCAAGATCGATCCTGAGGGACATTCGAAGCGGGGTTCGGGCATGTTGATCCAACTTCACAGCCAAGCAACGACGACGCCGAAGGTGCGGGCG
>CAMBQQ010000112.1 GCA_945870035.1 Rhizobium sp. Q54
GTCACTACAACACCGTTCGGCCTCACTCGTCGCTGGGCTATCGACCGCCCGCACCTGAGGCCCTGGTCTGGCCAGCAACAACAATGGTGGCGGAAATGCCGGCTCTAAACTAACATTCCGATCGGACCACTTAGTGGGGGCCGGTCAGACAGAGACAGGACACTTAAATGAGGCTGACCATTAAATTCCTTGAGATCGTCGCTACGCAACTGAGCAAGTTCGTTCGGTCGGGCGCCCGTGCAGAGGAGCAAAATCGGAAGCCAGTACAACGCGGTTTTCGGAGAGGCTTTGCTCGTTATCCCAAAGAGCCTGCTGATTTGATCTGATTTGAACGGCAAGCGTTTAGAGTTTGCCGCTTCATCGTTGCTCTGAACCGAACGCACTCGGTCAACCGGGTTTTTCTCTATTTTTTCTTCGAGAACAAGCCAGCGAAAAAGCCTGTTGACCGGACCAAGCCACTTCAAGTCGACCGTGACAGGTCCGATGGCCTGATACGGCACCTTTCGCTTCGCGTTGCTTTCGAGGGCCTTGCGCAGGTCCTTTGTTCCAAGCCGTGCCTCAAAAAACTCCGGCAACTGATCCAGCACATCTCGGTATTCTTTGATATCATCCCGTGTCACGTCCCGGACGGCCTTATCGCCCACGAACGATAAAAATGCTTGTAAGCGACGCTCGACGTCCTCTCGGTGCTTTAGGCTGACATCTTGCGTACTTTTCAGCGCCAAGAAGTCGTCAATCTTCTTTGAGAGCAACTCGGCCGACCAACGGTCGCGGCCGGCGTCATTCACGCCGCTACGAACTTCGGCGGCCACAATTTCCCGGAACGCTTCCGGATCGAATGGGGCGCTTTGACCCCTTTGCGTCCCTAGGCCGGCACGGCTGAGTTCGTCCCGGATGATCGCCCGCACATCATCTTGCCCTTTGGCACTCCGGTTGGGCGGGTACCGGAGCGCCGCCAACTGTTCGCAGACGCGAACAAGCGCTTCGGCCTTTTGCGGCACGGTCCACGACCGAGACAGCTTTATGGCGACTGCAAAATGGAGCAAATCCGCAGCGGCTTGATTCGGCTCGAATTGCGGCCGTTCCGTTTTCAGAAGGTCGGCAACCTCGTCGAGGTCGACCAAGGTCCCTTCGTTAGACGCCCCCAAGGGGACGGCGGACGGGCCACCGATAACGTAAGTCCGTTTTTCGGGCTGTGTGGCCAGTTGCCCCGGCTCAGCACGCGCTACCCGACAATCGTCGACAAGCGCCTTCAGGAGGGCTGTGGCGGGCTCCAGGGGCCGCTCAGAGCGGAGAACGTCGAAAACCTCTTCCAGCGCCACCAGCATTGCCAAGCCCCTCCGCCGGGCTACGGCACGCTGCTCAGTTTTCAGCGAGCAGCGAATTTCCCGGCCCAAAACAGGGGTCAAGTCTACCGGAATAGCCTTACGAAACCAGAAATTGTGCCCGCGCCGCCATAGATACATCTCTGACCTCCCTTGGGCCGCGTCGGCGGCCGAAAAGCGTGTCAGGGACGTGTGCGGAATGGTCGGTCATTCACCGAACCAGACCTAGTGTTTTCAATGGGTTAGATATGGCGGAGCCGCAGGGATTCGAACCCTGGATACGCCGTGAAGCGTATGACGATTTAGCAAACCGTTGCCTTCAGCCACTCGGCCACAGCTCCGTCTGCCGAAAGGCCTATAGAATCGCGGTTTGTCCGTCAATTCGCGGAAGGCCCGGCGGCGTACTATATTGTAAAATAATCGCCGGACGCCCCAGCTCAAGGCCTTGAGTTCCTACGGGCCTCAAAATTGATGCCGCCCGCACCGGAAATGCCCGCGGCCAGCGTTAAATGGCCAAAGGGAATCGTTTCAAGGAGATGCCGATGCTGAAATCGACCGTCGCGGCGCTTGCTCTGGCCACCGTGGCCTTGCCTACCCTGGCGCCGCTGCCGGCCCAGGCCGGCATCGAATATCCGTGGTGCGTACAATATGCCGAAAGTACCGTCGGCGCCACCAATTGCGGCTTTGTCACGCTGGCACAATGCGCGGCCGCCGCCAGCGGCAATGCCGGACGCTGTTACGAGAACCCGGCCTACCCGGCAGTCGCCAAGCCAAAGCGGCAGCGCACGACGCACGACTAGGCGTAGTTCGCGGCTGTTGCGATCAGGCGGCGGCGCGAATCTCGATCGCCGGCGCAGGCGCTTGCGGATGGCTCTTGAGCCAGTCGCGTGCGGCGCGTTGCGCGCAACCGATTTCGCTGTCGCTCATCTGCTCGGCGATTTCCCGGCGCAGCCGCGCCGCATCGCTGTGTCCGCGCAGCGCCGCGATGTTGAACCATTTGTGCGCCTGCACCAGATCGACCGCGACGCCCGCGCCCGCCGAATAGACCATGCCGAGCCCGAAGCAGCCTTCGGTCGTCACGTCGTCCGTCACCATCATCATGTCGATGTCGGCCATATTGGCCTCCCGTTTTTTAACGCCGCAACCCCTGCGGCGACACGTCCCTGTGCAGCGATCTTCGGGAAAAAATTTGAATGACAGTTTAAGTATCGCGATGAAGAGAAGGTGAACAATCTGTTGGTTTATTTTCCTAGCGTGGCCATAAACCGCTGCGGCGCAGGCACTTCCTCGCATCTCTGAAGCACTGTTACAAATCGTTCACCCCGTTGATTGAACCAAAGCTAACCAACGCGCATTATTACAGTTATATGACCGCCGCCGATTCAAACGGAATCGTAGCGACCGCGACTTTCAACCATTCGGGACTGTTTTCCATGAAACTCAGAACCATCACGCCGATTGCCGCCGCGCTTGTCGGCTTCTCTGTATTGATGTCGGGCGCCATCGCCGCGCCGGCGTCCGGCACCTGGCTGTCGGAGAATGGCGGTACCAAGGTGCGCATCACCGATTGCGGCGGCAAGTTGTGCGGCAAGGTTGTCTGGTTGAAAGATCCGGTCGGCGCCGATGGCAAGCCGAAGACCGACCGGCATAATCAGGACGAGTCCAAGCGCGCGCGTCCCCTGCTCGGCGTGCCGGTGGTGCAGGGCATGGCGCCCTCGGGCGAAAACAAATGGTCCGGCAAGATTTACAATGCCGACGACGGCAGAATCTATCAGGCGCACGTCACCGTCATCAGCGACAACGCCATGAACGTGCAGGGCTGCGTGCTCGGCATTCTCTGCAAGAGCCAGAAGTGGACGCGTGCCGACTAGCGCATGCGCATGATCCCGAAAAGTGGGAACCGGTTTTCGGACAAGATCATGCGCCAATAAAAAAGCGTGCGCTCAGTTGGCGCGCGCCCGTTGGCCGAACAGTACCGCCTGCACCTTCGGGTCTTTCATATCGACGCCCTGGCGCAGCGACAGGCCCAATTCCATGCCGCGCTTGACAGCGGGACGGGCCTTCATCGTCTCAAGCCAGCGCTTGAGGTGCGGAAATTCGTCCATGTGCTGGCCCTGCTTCTCCCAGCCATTGGCCCAGCCAATGCAGGCCATGTCGGCAATTGAATATTTGCCGGCGAGGAATTTACGGTCGGCCAGCCTTTTGTTCATCACGCCATAGAGCCGGTTTACTTCGTCGACATAGCGCGCGATCGCATAGGAGATGGTCTCGCGCGCATAGTTCTTGAAGTGATGCACCTGCCCCGCCATCGGCCCAACGCCCCCGACCTGCCAGAACAGCCATTGATCGACTTCGACACGGCCGCGCTCGTCGGCGGGATAGAACTTGCCGGTCTTGCGGCCGAGATATTGCAGGATCGCGCCCGACTCGAAGATCGAAATCGGCCGGCCGCCCGGCCCGTTCGGATCGACGATCGCAGGCATCCGGTTGTTCGGCGAGATTTTCAAAAACTCCGGCTTGAACTGCTCGCCCTTGGAAATGTTCACCGGGTGCAAGATGTAAGGCAGCTTGCACTCTTCCAGCATGATGGAAATCTTGAAGCCGTTCGGCGTCGCCCAGTAATAGAGGTCGATCGGCTTAGGCCCTGCGGCGCTTTTGGCAGATTTAGCGGCGCTCTTCTTCGCCGGCTTTGTCGTCTTGCCCGATACAGCCTTGGTCTTTGCCGCCCGCTTCGCCATGTCGCGCTCCTAATCCCTGTCGCCGTAATGCCGATGACGCGAACTATGACGCGCGCGCGCCAAACCGCAACCATATCGCCATCCGACAACCCTCTGAGCGAACACGCTTTCCGGGATCGCACTGGACGAGCACAACCCCGACCTTGTAATCTGCCGCCTCAGGGTTGTGGCGGCGCCCGACAACGCGCCGGCAGCATACCGTCAAGGCCAATCAGGGCCGCTGGGGAACGAGGACACGATGAAGAACACGCTGTCGATAAAGTTTGTCACCGGGACATTGTGCGCAGCCGTTTTGGCGGCCGGTCTGATCGCCTCGCCGCTTTTGCTTTCGAGCGCGTCGGCGCAAAGCGCGACATCTGCCGCCGCCGCCAAGCCGGCCAAAGCGGCGAAGCCGAAAAAGCCGCCGACCGCCGGCCAGCTTGCGGCTCGCGAGCGTCAGAAGAAATGCGCCGCCGAATGGAAAGGCGCCAAGGCCGCCGGCAAGACCGAAAAGGGCGAGACCTGGCCGAAATACTGGAGCGCCTGCAATAAGCGGCTCAAGAACGCCGGCTGATTTTAAAACGGCGCCGAGCCGCCGTTCAAACGAAACAAAGCGCTTATCAAAAATCTGAGGGCGTCGGCGAGACTGATATCTCGCCGACGCCCTCTGATGTCACCGGAACCGGGGAGCCGCGGATGCAACCGCTTGCGCTATCACTCCATGACGCACACCGGCTCCCTATGACGCAATCCTCGATGTAGACTTACCGAGGAAAGGGAAGTGGCGTTAGACCTAGAGCTTCTTCTTACGCTTCTTGGTCTTCTTCGCCGCCTTCACTGCCTTCTTCTTACGTTTTGCCATTGCTGCCCTCCTAGCGATGTAACATCGCGGGTATCGCATTAGTGCGGTCGGGGATCGACCTGCACTACATTTAGTTTACTACAGCGCGGCGAAAAAAAAAGTGACTCGTCAACTTCGGTGTGCGTAAGCCGCCCAAATCGAACGCGAAAAACGATCGGGACAAGCGCGAAACGCAACGCAGCGACGCTTGACAAGGCATTCGTGCGAAACAACAGCGCCAAAATACGCTTTCTGCAAATAACGCGATGAAATAAGGATTATTTGTGCGTTGTGTTTTCGCAAATGCGACGCGCCGGCGCGCGATTCCAGTCGCCAAAGCGCGTTTTTAAAGCGAAAAATTTTCGCGGCCGAAGGCTTCATGCACAGCACAAAAATAATTTGCAAAAAACTGTTGGCGCGACGCCATCCGAGAGCCTCGAACGATCAAAATCGAGCGAATCGGTGAAAAGTGATTCGCGGCGTGCATGTTCTTGCGTTCGAAATCTTCGCCGTCATGCGCATGCCGCGCGCCGCCGTGTACCGCATACCCGGGCAAAGTTTGCCGGCATGCGCAGCGTCGCGCGCGTCTTTACCGCAATGCGGCAATCGATGGCGATGACGCGCGCGATCACACGCCGAGTTTGGATTTTAGGAGATCGTTAACCGCTTGCGGGCTCGCCTTGCCGCCGGACGACTTCATCACCTGGCCGACGAACCACATCATCGCCTTCGGATTGGCTTTCGCTTGCGCCACCTTGTCCGGATTTTGCGCGATGAGGTCGTCGACGATGGAGCCGATGGCGCCGAGGTCCGTCACTTGCGCCATGCCACGGCTTTCCACCAGCGCCCGCGGTTCTCCACCCTCGGTCCACAGGATCTCGAACAAGTCCTTGGCAATCTTGCCGGAAATCGTCTTGTCCGAGATCAGCGCGATGAGCCCGCCGAGCTGCTGCGCACTCATCGGTGAGGTTGCGATGGTCTTGCCCTCTTTGTTGAGACGGCCGAACAGCTCGTTGATCACCCAGTTCGCGGCGAGCTTGGCGTCACGGCCCTTGACGACCGTCTCGTAATAATCCGCGGTCTCGCGCTCGGCGACGAGCTGGCCGGCGTCGTAAGAAGACAGACCGAAGTCGCGCACGAAGCGCGCTTTCTTCTCGTCCGGAAGTTCCGGCAGCTTCGCTTTGAGCGCTTCGACCGCTTCCGCCGTCAATTCGAGCGGCAGAAGATCCGGGTCGGGGAAATAACGGTAGTCATGCGCCTCTTCCTTGGAGCGCATCGAGCGCGTTTCGCCCTTGGTAGGGTCGAACAGCCGCGTCTCCTGCACGATGACACCGCCATCCTCGATGATGTCGATCTGGCGGCGCGCCTCATGCTCGATCGCCTGCCCGATGAAGCGCAGCGAATTGACGTTCTTGATCTCGCAGCGCGTGCCGAGCGGCTCGCCGGGCTTGCGCACCGAGACGTTGACGTCGGCGCGCAAAGAGCCCTCTTCCATGTTGCCGTCGCAGGTGCCGAGATAGCGCATGATCGAGCGCAACTTGGCGAGGAAAGCCTTGGCTTCCTCGGACGACCGCAGGTCCGGCTTCGACACGATTTCCATCAGCGCGACGCCGGAACGGTTGAGATCGACGGCCGACATCTGCGGATGCTTGTCGTGCACGCTTTTGCCGGCATCCTGCTCGAGATGCAGCCGCTCGATACCGATGCTGACAGCCTCGCCGTCCGGCAGATCGACGACAACGACGCCCTCGCCGACCACCGGCTGCTTGTACTGGCTGATCTGGTAGCCCTGCGGCAGGTCGGGATAGAAATAGTTCTTGCGGTCGAACACCGAGCGCAGGTTGATCCGCGCGTTCAGCCCAAGCCCCGTGCGCACCGCCTGATTGACGCATTCGGCGTTGATCACCGGCAGCATGCCGGGCATTGCCGCGTCGACCAGCGAGACGTGGCTGTTCGGCGCACCGCCGAAGGCGGTCGAAGCGCCGGAGAACAGCTTGGACTTCGACGACACCTGGGCGTGGACCTCCATGCCGATGACGACTTCCCAGTCGCCGGTCGCGCCCGTGATGAATTTGGAAGGCTTGCTCTGCACGTTCATGGGCCTAGAGCTAACTTTTTGCCGGCCCGGCGGCAAGATGGGCGCGCGCAAGCCTGCTCAGACCTGGCTGCCTAGACCGACAATTCGCGGCCTAAAGTCTGCTCCACCGCATCGAACGTGTCGCAGAAGCCGCGATATTCGACCAGGCGGCCATCGCGCACGCGGTGGAAGCTGGCGACGCGGCACCGGATCGTGCGCCCGGTGTCGCGCTGGGTCATGCTGACGTCGGCGATGCCAGCCGCCCAGTCGCCTTCGGCGATCAGCTGGTCGGTAACGTGACGCTCGAAATGATACAGCATGTTGAGCCGCTCGAAAGAGCGAAACACGGCGGCCTTGCCGCGGCGGTGTCCGACTTCGGGAAAAATCGACACCGGCCCATGAAACAGCCAGTCGATGTCGTCATCGTAGAGCGCAGCCATGCGGGCATAGTCGGCGCGGCGAAAGGCATCCTGGATCGCCGTCACAACAGCGCGCGCCGATCCGTCGTCCGCCGGCTCAACCGCCGGCATTCTGTTATCGTTATTGCTCGTCATAGGGCCGCCTAAGTGGATTAAGTCAGATGATATCCACGGTATGGCCCAGCGCCTGCTCAACCAAGTCAAAACTGTCGGCGAATTCACGGAATTCGATCAGGCGGCCGTCGTTGAAGCGCAAAAAATTGGCGACGCGGAAGCGCAATAATCGGCCGGTGGCGCGCTGCTTGAAACCGACATTCGCCAGGATCGCGGCACGTTCGCCATCGATAATGGTCTGCTCGATCTTGTGGCTTTCGAGCTGATAGCTTTCCGCGATCTCGCCCAGGGCCGCGAGGACTGCGGCACGGCCGCGCCGCACCCCGGCAAACGGAAACACCGCCACCGGGCCGTAGATGATCCAGTCGATGTCTTCGTGGATCAGCAAGGCGACACGCGCCACATCGCCCTTGGCGTAGGCGCTGTAGACGTCCCTCACCGCTGCCCGCGTTCCCAAATCAGCCATGGATTCCCCCAATCTGAATGAGTATGTCGTTACCGTGCGGCGACGCCAAGCCATAAGTCGGAGTTGCGTGCCGTATTCAGGAATCGCGATCTGTTGTCGCGCGCGCGATTTCGCTGAATTACCACCAAGGCTTGGCGACGAAGTGCCCGGCCTCGCGCTCGATGGCAGATCCAAGCGCGAACAAGGTCTCCTCGTCGAACGGACGGCCGATCAGTTGCAGGCCGAGCGGCAGGCCCTGCGCGTCGGTGCCTGCCGGCACGGCGATGCCGGGCAGGCCCGCCATGTTCACCGTCACCGTAAACACGTCGTTCAGATACATCTCGACCGGATCGGCGCCACCTTTTTCGCCGATGCCGAACGAGGCCGACGGCGTCGCCGGCGTCAGCATGGCATGCACGCCCTGCGCAAAACATTGCTCGAAGTCGCGCTTGATCAAGGTGCGCACCTTCTGCGCGCGCAGATAATAGGCGTCGTAATAACCGGCCGACAAAACATAGGTGCCGATCATGACGCGGCGGCGCACCTCGGCGCCGAAGCCTTCCGCCCGCGTCTTCTCATACATGTCGGTGATGTCGCGGCCCGGCACGCGCAGGCCGTAGCGCACGCCGTCATAGCGCGCGAGATTGGACGAGGCTTCCGCCGGCGCGACGATGTAATAGGCCGGCAGCGCGTATTTGGTGTGCGGCAGCGAGACGTCGACCAGTTCGGCGCCGGCCGCTTTCAGCCAGTCGCAGCCTTGCGTCCATATTTTCTCGATCTCGAACGGCATGCCGTCGAGTCGGTATTCCTTCGGAATGCCGATGCGCAATCCCTTGACCGATTTGCCGACCGAGGCTTCGTAATCCGGCACCGCAATGTCGGCGCAAGTCGTGTCCTTGGCGTCGGGCCCGGCCATCGAACGCAGCATGATGGCGGCGTCGCGCACCGTTTTGGTGATCGGCCCGGCCTGATCGAGCGATGAGGCGAAGGCAACGATGCCCCAGCGCGAGCAACGGCCGTAGGTCGGCTTGATGCCGACCGTGCCGGTGAAGGCCGCCGGCTGTCTGATCGAGCCGCCGGTGTCGGTCGCGGTGGCTCCTAAGCACAATTGCGCCGCCACCGCCGCGGCCGAACCGCCGGACGAGCCGCCCGGCACCAGAGGGGTGTTCGAGCCTTCGCGGCGCCAGGGCGACTGCACCGCGCCGAAATGCGAGGTCTCGTTCGACGAGCCCATGGCGAATTCGTCGTTGTTGGTTTTGCCGAGCAGCACCGCGCCGTCGCGCCACAGCTGAGACGACACCGTCGATTCATAGGCCGGCACGAAGTCGCCGAGAATCTTCGAGCACGCCGTGGTGCGCACACCCTCGGTCGCAAACAGATCCTTGATCGCCAGCGGAATGCCTTCCAGCGGTCCGGCCTCGCCCTTGGCGATGCGGGCGTCGGAGGCTTTCGCCATCGTCAGCGCCTGCTCCGGCGTTTCCAGAACGAAGGCATTGAGCGCGCGCGCCTTGGCGACAGCGTCAACATGCGCGCTGGCCAGTTCGACGGCGCTGATGTCTTTGCTGCGGAGGCGGTCGCGCGCGTCGGCGAGCGTCAGGGACGTCAATTCGGTCATTGGCACATCTTCACTGAGGCAAACTTCATTTGGGCGTATCGCACACAAACGAGTTCTTGTTTTTCAGCGCTTCGATTTCCGTCGGCGAGCGCTGCTTGATCAGGATGGTGCCGTCCGGCTGCTCTTCACGATAGAGCTCACCCGGCAGCGGCAGGCCCATGGCGCGCAGGTCGTCGGCCGTATGGCCGTCGGGCATCTTGCCGGTGGAGATGATCTCCACCAGGTCCCACATCCGATCCCGATCGCCCTGCTCGCAGGCCATGCACATTTACAAATGCCCTTGTGCGTCGCGAACTATCACCGTCACCCTGAGGTGCGCGCCAATTGGCGCGCCTCGAAGGGCGACGGCCCGGGCGTGGCCGTTCATCCTTCGAGGCTCGCGCGCCAGTGCGCGCTCGCACCTCAGGATGACGGGTTGCGCTTCGCGCATCATTCAATCACCTTAGGCACCATGTAATAGCCATCGTCGCTCTGCGGCGCGTTGCCCAGCACCGCTTCCGCATTGCCGCCATCGGTCACTTCGTCGGCGCGCATCTTCATCGCCATCGGCGTCACCGAGGTCATCGGCTCGACACCGTCGACATTCACTTCCGCGAGTTGCTCGACGAAAGCCAGCATGGCGTTCAATTCGCCCTGCAAATGCTCGACCTCGTCCTCGGCGACCGCGATGCGGGCCAGACGGGCAATACGGCGTACGGTTTGGGCGTCAACGGACATGAATTCCTCGAAAAGCCCGGCTCGCGCCGGCGTTCAGGCTTTAAGTAAAGCGGTTTGCCGGCATTTGCCAGCCGCAAACGGTGCACCCACCCGGCCTATTCCGGGGGACACGTCTGCGCAAATTTCGGCTGAAAATGCCGGATCGGTCCTCAGCGGGTGGGCGGTGCTTGATTTTCAACGACCGCCCAGCCCTCGGCCTTCAACTGCTTCCTGGCCAAAGCCGTCGCCCGCCCCGTGATCCGCAACTCTCCGGCGGCCTTGGGCGCCAGCGCCTTGCGCTCCGCGGTGAAGCTGCCGAAGCGCGCGGCGCTGTCCGCCGTCCACGACAGCGCGTCGATCGGCGCCGCGGTGACGATGCGGCCGTCGCGGGTGCGCGCAAACGGCAGGCCGCCGAGCGCGACGATCTGCGCATAACCGCGCGGCCGCGCTTCCTTTGCCATCAGTTCGGCCAGAGTGCGCATGAAGATCGCCGTGGCGCGCGTATCGGCCGCCGCGGCGCGGTCGATGAACACCGGACGTCCGGCGACATCCTTCATGCTGTCGAGCGCGGCGACCATCGCCGCCATGTCGATCGGCGTGTAATTGCGGTTGGCGAGGATCGCGGCGTTTAATTCCGGCGCAACGCCCATGTCGGCGAGCTTGGCGCGGTTGATGTCGAGGATCTGCGCCGCCGTATATTGCCGCGCCAGATCGGCAATCGAAATATTGTTGAGCTTGTTGGCGGTCGACAGGTTCGACACGACAATGCCGGCGGCGCCCGGCACCGCCAGAAGCGCGCCGGTCACCGCGAGGCCGCCGAGGGCTGCCGCTTCCGACAATTGCTTGAGCTTGGCATCGAGCGGCGCAAAATCAGTGTAGGGATCGACGCCATACGCGGCGGCGAGCGTGCGCCGTTCGCCGGTGACGCCGAGCAGACCGGCCAGCGGATCGTCCTGCGTCTTGCCGGCATTGTTGAGGCCGGAGCCGATGCGCGCGAACATGCCGCCAATGCCGCCAAGCGTGCTCTGCACCGTGCCGATCGGATTGGTGATCAGCCGCCCGGTATATTTGATCGGGTTCAACCCCGCTTCGACCAGCGACTTGGCAAACGTGTCGGAGCCGCCGACTTTCTCCAAAAGCGACAGCGCCACCAGTTCGTTGAGCCGCATCCGCAACATGGCGTCGCCGGCGATCTGGATTTCGCCGTAGGGCGTCGCCAGCACGTAATTGCGCATCAGGCCGTCGCTGCGTACCGGCGTCTGGATCGTGTAATTGGCGCCGACGCGGTCGATACCGCGGATTTGCGCGGCGTTGAACGACGGCGGCGCCTCAAACGGCTGGGCCAGCGCTGCGCCGGCATGCAGAGCGAATAAAAACAGCGGCGCACAGCGCAGCGCCTTGGCGTGAAACGCAAGCATGACAATCCCCCACCCTGAAACCCCATTGTGCCCTGACCGCTCTGGCTGCGCCAGTATGCGGTATCGGCCCCGTTGGCGGCGCTTAGGGCCCATGCTACGGCTCGACGACAGGAGCAAGCATGGGCGTTGTTTTGCCATTGATCGAGGCGGCCGCGCATTTTCCGGCGCGCGGCGGACTGATCGGGCTCGATCTCGGCACCAAGACTATCGGCGTCGCCGCCAGCGATCCCGACCGCCGTCTGGCGACCGGCGTCGAGACCGTCGCGCGCTCCACTTTCACCAAGGACGCCGCGCGCCTTCTGTCGCTAGCCACCGAGCGCGCGTCGGTCGGATTCGTGCTCGGCCTGCCGATCAACATGGATGGCTCGGAAGGGCCGCGGGCGCAGTCGACACGCGCTTTCGCCCGCAACTTCGCCCGGCTGACCGAATTGCCGATCGCGCTATGGGACGAGCGGCTGTCGACCGCGGCGGTCGAACGCGGCCTGATCGAGGCCGACATGCGGCGCGACCGCCGCGCCGAGGTCATCGACCAGCACGCCGCGATGTACATCCTGCAAGGCGCGCTCGACCGGCTGGCCGTGCTGCGCCGAGAACAAACGTAAAAAGGGCGGGCATCGCTGCCCGCCCCCGCTTTCATCAAACGTTCAGTGGGTCATTACTGACCCTGGGTGCACGGCCGATAGTTGGTCGAACCCGGCGAGCCGCCGCACTTCGTACCGCTACGCGCGCCGTAATAGCGCGGCGCCGGTTCATAGGCGTAGGCCGGAGCCGCCGGATCGTTGTAGTAGTAGGTGCGCGGCGCCGGCTGATAGGCATAGGCCGGCTCGTCATAGTTGTCACATCCCGGTAGGTGATATGGCTGTTTTCTGAACAACTCCGGTTTCAGGCTATGCCAGTCCTTCATGGCCTGCAAGGGTGTCTTGCTGCCCAAGGCTGATTGCGGAAGCTGCTGGTTGTAAAGCAGCACGTAACGATGCAG
>CAMBQQ010000113.1 GCA_945870035.1 Rhizobium sp. Q54
ACGCTGCATCGTTACGTGCTGCTTTACAACCAGCAGCTTCCGCAATCAGCCTTGGGCAGCAAGACACCCTTGCAGGCCATGAAGGACTGGCATAGCCTGAAACCGGAGTTGTTCAGAAAACAGCCATATCACCTACCGGGATGTGACAAATAGCGTCACAGCCAGTGGAAGGCGTCGAAGCCCAAATTCCAGATTGTGTGCGCTAGCCGCTCCAGGCTGTGCAGGATGTCGAATGGGTCGAGGCCGAGTACCGACAGGACGACGCCGACCAAGATCGACACCAGCAGCAGGCGGCCGAGCACCGCCAGCGGCGAACCGCCGAAAAAGCGGGTGACGGGATCGGCTTTCACTTGTGGCTCCATCGGCTCAATTTCGTTTGGCATGCGATACCTGAAGCAAAGTTGCGGGCTGGGTCAAGTTATCCGTCATCCTGGAGGTGCCCGCCGAAGGCGGGCCATCTCAAGTCGGCCTCGGCCGACTTGAGCATTTTCAATCAGATGTCGGGTGGACCCGACATCTGTGGGCGACGGCCGGGGCCGTTCATCCTTCGAGGCTCGCCGCAAAAAGGCGGCTCGCACCTCAGGATGACGGCGCGAGAGTGTTGCCCGCCGTCGTTTCCAGCATCTTTTCCAGCGTTTCCAGGCGGTCGGCCTCGCGCGGCGGCTTGTCCCAGCGCAGCCGGCTGATACGCGGAAAGCGCATGGCGACGCCGGATTTGTGCCGCGTTGAGCGTTGCAAACCCTCGAATGCCACTTCCAGCACCAGCCCGGTGTCGGCCTCATGCGTGACTTCGCGCACGGGCCCGAATCGCGCGGGGCAAGTCAACTTTCCGCGACAGGCCATGGCTGGATAGGGCGCCGTCGAGAAAATTCTACGCCGCTGTCTGCGTCGATAATCAAACGATACTTGTCGCGGAGTCGCTCAAACTGGCTTGTTCTGATGTTCTTCTCCGCGGGTTTTTCATTCGCTTGTGCAAATCGAGCAAACACAGCAAGCATATAGTCGGGCACTGCAAAGCAATAGTTTTCAAGCTTCTTGCCAATCGCGATTTCTGGCTTCGCTATCGGCCTGCGGTTATTTGCAAGCTCAAGTGAGCGATACGTGTCGCCGACCACTTTCTCCAAATGCAGTAGTTTGATTTTCGAGTTTTCTTCGAAGATGAAATGCAGGCTTGCGCCATTGTACCATTTTAGCCGGTTTGGCAGAATTTTTGCGAGCAGAGCGACATAATTTTCACTGTACTTTTCATCGCCTCCCAACTCACAAAAGATCACAAAAGTTCTATATGGGAGTCCCGATAGGACTTTGATGTAAGAGGTTCGCAAATCGGGATGTGAATCTGTGAAGTGCAGTCCTTTCTTAGCAAGCGCGGTTTTGTCGCCTGGGTAGAATGCATCCTCGATCTGGTGTTCCCGAAGGGTTGCGAAGGTCGACGTCATCAGCGCATTTGGATTTTCCGTGAAGGCTAATCCTACCGCAAGAAATTTCTTGCCGCCAAATGCAATTTCCGTCTCGTCGACGAAACACGACACCCTTGCGGCGAACCGAGCCGGAACCGGTTCATAGCTGGCCTCGACGCCGTCTCGTTTCTGGATTTCATCCCAGTTGGATCGCAAACGATCGGATATGCGGGCTTCAATGTGGCTGACATAAAGAACTGTCCCGTTCAATCGATTCACGCCAACCTGAATCGTCGGATCATTTGTGCGGCTAAGATGCTCAGCTATCCCGAATTTTTTGCTATAATACAATTCTTGGCGCAATCGATGCTTCATTCGGCGGGGCACATGCGGCCCGGCCACGTCGGATATGCTTAGTCCAGTAACGTAGTGCGCTTGACCGATTTTTGTATATCGAAATTTTTCTTCGTTGATTTGGAATCCTTCGTCTTCAATAACTTTCTCAATTTCCTTCCTGGAGGGCAGGGCCCTTTTGGCGGAGATGGAAATATCGTCAGCGTAACGTGTGTATTTGCACCCGTAGGCCTGCGCCAGTTTCTGAATCTTGGTATCCAAGTTGACGCATATGAGGTTAGCCAGCATAGGGCTCGCGTTCAGGCCTAGCGCAAGGCGATCGTCAATCGTCACAAACTTTGCCAATGCTTCCGCCGTTGCCGGATGCATCTTCAATTCGAGAAAGCGTGCTTTAAGACGTTCTATTGTGATTGACGGGAAAAAGTTACGAATGTCCGCTCGCAAGAGTAGAGGCGCGCCACAATGAATCTCCGCATTGTCCCGCGTTCCACGATGGCGGACATATCCAAATGCGGCCTTGTGCGGGAATCTCGAGTCTGAAACGCGCGCGAACAGTTCGAATCTGCGGGCAATTGCCTTATGCGCTTCAGCAAGCGAGAAATTTTTAACCTCCCAGACGTCCCGAAATTTTCCCACGCGATGCCTGCCGCGTTTCGGAATTTGGTGGAGAGTGTAAAATTGCTTTCGATCGTTGGAATTCACGACCTCATTGAAAAGGTCCGATTCTATACCGATGTAGCTGGCAAGGTCGCTTGCCGACTCGGGTATACTGAAGTCGATGGAAAATTTCTTGCTCATATTACCGATGAGGTGGGCAGCCAAGTTACCAACAAATAGTACCTTGTGGGCGGATGCGACTCGCACCCTAAACCATAGACGTGACTGCCCATGCCCACTTTAGGCTTGTTGAGGTATTGCTGCAATCAATGGCTGATACTATCGACGGGCCGCGTCGGGTCGATATGAAAGCCGCCGGGTTTGCAACAGACGCCGGACGGCGTAGGAACCAGAATATCTTCAGGGCGCATTGTGCTTACATAGGTGCGGCCAAGGCCAAATCCAAAGGCGGCTTTATGGATGCCATCTTTCTCACCTCCGGCGACGTCATTATCGACCGCCGTTTTGAGTGGGCGCGCGACCTCGAGGCCAAAGGCGACTTTGCTGGCGCGTCCGACATCCTGGCGCAGACCGTCGAACTCAGTCCCGGTTACGCGGCGGCATGGTTCCTTCTTGGCCACTTGCGCGAAAAGCAGGGCGAAAGTGCCGGCGCCATTCTGGCCTTCGAACAGGCCAGGGCCATCGACCCCCAAGACCGCCATGGCGCCAGCCTGCGGCTGACCCGGCTCGGCGCGGCGCAAGCGGCCATGTCGGACGGCTACGTGCGCACCTTGTTCGACGGCTACGCGCTGACTTTCGACGCGGCGTTGCGTAGCGGGCTTGGTTATAGAGCGCCGGAACTCATGCTGGCGGCGGTGCACGCGGCGCAGCCGCAAATGACATTCGGCGCGGCGCTCGATCTCGGTTGCGGCACGGGTCTCGCCGGGGCGGCCTTCAAGCCGTTCTGCAAGACACTCACCGGCGTCGACCTGTCGCCGGCTATGGTGGCGCAAGCGCGGACCAAGAATATTTTCGACCGTCTGGCCGAGGCGGAAATTGTCGATTTTCTGCGCGGCGAGGCGGACATGGCTGCGCAATACGATCTCATTCTCGCCGCCGACGTCTTCATATATCTGCACGATATTGCCGACGTCTTCGCGCAGGCCGCGCGCGTGCTGGCGCCTTGCGGGGTGATTGCGTTCAGTGTCGAAACTCATGACGGCGAGGGCGTCATCTTGCGCGACACCTTGCGCTACGCGCATTCGCCGGCCCATGTGCGCGAAGCTTTGGCCGCCGCCGGCCTGCACGTTGTCAGCCTCGATCCCGCCGCCGTGCGCAGCGAGAAAGGCGTGCCGGTCCTCGGCCTCGTTGGCGTAGCGCGGAAGTAATGCAGACGGAGTTGTTGCCGGAAAATTTCGCGCAATGGTTCGCAAGCCGCGGCTGGACGCCGCGCGCGCACCAGCTTGATTTGCTGACGAAGGCGAAAGCCGGGCGCTCGGCGCTGCTGATCGCGCCGACCGGCGGCGGCAAGACGCTGGCGGGGTTTCTGCCGAGCCTTGTTGAGCTCAGCGGGAATTCCGCGCCGCGCTCGAAGAAACTCGTCTCGACCGGCAGTCACATCCGCCGCGAAGGCGGCTTGCACACGCTTTATATCTCGCCGCTGAAGGCGCTCGCGGTCGATATCGCCCGCAATCTGGAAACGCCGGTGCGCGAGATGAAGCTGCCGATCCGGCTGGAGACGCGCACCGGAGATACGCCGGCCTCGAAGCGCCAGCGTCAGCGCCGCGATCCGCTGGACATATTGCTGACAACGCCGGAACAACTGGCGCTACTGCTCGCCTCCGCCGATGCGCCGTTTCTGTTCGGCTCGTTGCGCCGCGTCGTGCTCGACGAATTGCATTCGCTGGTGCTGTCGAAGCGTGGCGACCTGCTGTCGCTCGGCATGGCGCGGCTGTTCCAACTGGCGCCGCAGATGACGACGGTGGGCCTGTCGGCGACGGTTGCTGAGCCCGATGAACTGTGCCGCTTTCTGGTGCCGCAGCCGCTTGAAGGGCAGGCAAGCGCCGACCTCGTCATCGCGCAGGCCGGCGCGCAGCCGGACGTTTCAATGCTCGACACGCAGGCGCGGCTGCCCTGGGCCGGCCATTCGGCGCGGCACGCGCTTCAAGAAATCTACGGTCTCATCGAGCGCCACAAGACGACGCTCATCTTCGTCAACACCCGCAGCCAGGCCGAATTCACCTTTCAATCGCTGTGGGGCATCAACGACGACAACCTTGCAATCGCGCTGCATCACGGCTCGCTCGATGTCGCGCAGCGCCGCAAGGTCGAGGACGCCATGAGCGCCGGCAAGCTGCGCGCGGTGGTCTGTACCTCGTCACTCGATCTCGGCGTCGACTGGGGCGATGTCGATCTGGTCATCAATATCGGCGCGCCGAAAGGCTCGTCGCGCTTGATGCAACGCGTCGGCCGCTCCAATCACCGCTATGACGAGCCGTCGAAGGCCGTGCTGGTGCCAGCCAACCGCTTTGAAGTGCTGGAATGCCGCGCCGCCATCGATGCGGTGGCGGCGAATGCGCAGGACACGCCGCCGTTGCGCACCGGCGCGCTCGATGTGCTGTGCCAGCACATTCTCGGCCGCGCCGTCGGCGAGCCGTTTCATTCCGATGAGCTGTTCGCGGAAGTGCGCTCGGCCGCGCCTTACGCGTCGCTGACGCGCACCGACTTCGACGACGCCGTCGATTTCGTCGCCACCGGCGGCTACGCGCTGAAAGCCTACGAGCGTTTCGCCAAAATCCGCCAGACGAAGGACGGCAAATGGCGCGTCACCCACCCGCGCGTGGCGCAGCGCTATCGCATGAACATCGGCACCATTGTCGAGGCCGACATGCTCAAGGTGCGGCTGATGCGCTCGCGCCGCGGCGGCAGCAAGATGATCCAGCGCGGCGGGCGTGTCCTTGGTCAGGTCGAGGAGTATTTCGTCGAGATGCTGAGTGTCGGCGATACTTTCGTTTTCGCCGGTGAGATATTGCGTTACGAAGCTCTCGTCGGCAGCGAAGTCTATGTCTCGCGCTCCAGCGATCCCGATCCCAAAGTGCCGGCCTATGAGGGCGGCAAATTTCCGCTCTCGACCTATTTGGCCGCGCGCGTGCGCGGCATTCTTGCCGATCCTGCGGCATGGCGCGCGCTGCCGGATCAGGTACGTGAATGGCTGGAGATTCAGGCATGGCGTTCGTTGCTGCCGCCGGCCGGCGATCTTTTGGTCGAAACCTTTCCGCGCGGCGGCAATCATTATCTCGTCTGTTATCCGTTCGAGGGCCGCCTCGCGCACCAGACGCTCGGCATGCTGCTGACGCGAAGGCTGGAGCGCGCGGGATTGAGGCCGCTCGGTTTCGTCGCCAATGAATATGCGCTGGCGGTGTGGGGGCTGCGCGATCTCGGGCTCAGCATTGCGCGCCAGCAACTTTCGTTAAACGATTTGTTCGCCGAGGACATGCTCGGCGACGATCTCGAGGAATGGCTCGCCGAATCGGCGCTGATGAAGCGCACCTTCCGCAGCTGCGCCATTATCGCCGGCCTGATCGAGCGCCGGTTCCCCGGCGAGGAAAAATCGCGCCGCCAGGTCACCATGTCGACCGATCTCATTTACGACGTACTGCGCAAGCACCAGCCCGACCATATCCTTTTACGCGCGGCTCGGGCCGACGCCGCCACCGGCCTTCTGGACATCAAAAGGCTCGCCGAAATGCTCTCGCGCATCCAGGGCCGAATCGTTCATAAATCGCTCGACCATGTGTCGCCGCTCGCGGTTCCGGTGATGCTGGAAATCGGCCGCGAGACGGTTTATGGCGAGGCGTCGGATACGTTGCTGGCGGAAGCGGCGGACGAATTGGTGAAAGAGGCGATGTCGTGACAGAGATTTTGTCATTCCGGGGCGCGAGCCATAAGCACGTTTACGCGCGTCTTGGACGCGCTATGGCGAAGCGAACCCGGAATCCAGAGCCCCTGGATTCCGGGTCCGGCGCAAACGCGCCGTCCCGGAATGACATTGAAATCTCCTCGGTCCCACTCATCGCCGATCCGTCGGGCGCTTTGTACTGGCCGGAACACGGCATTCTCGCGGTGGCCGATCTTCATCTGGAAAAAGGCTCCAGCTATGCCGCGCGCGGCCAGATGCTGCCGCCTTACGATACCGCCGCGACTTTGGCGCGGCTGGCGCGCCTTATCGCGCAATATGCACCGCGTGCGGTCATCGCACTCGGCGATAGCTTTCATGACCGCAAGGGTCCGGCGCGTCTGCTTGATGGCGACCGCGCAAGCCTGACGGCCTTGCAGCGCGGTCGCGACTGGATCTGGATCACCGGCAATCACGATCCGGAGCCGGCCGAGAATGTTGGCGGTGTGTTTCAGGAGACGATGCAGGTCGGCGCGCTGACTTTCCGCCATTTGCCGACCGGCGCCGCGCACGAAGTCTGCGGCCATTTGCATCCGGTGGCGCGAGTGTCGCATCGCGGCCGCGCCGTCCGCCGCCGCTGCTTTGCCGCCGATGCAACGCGGATGGTGATGCCGGCTTTCGGCGCCTTCACCGGCGGACTGAACGTGCGCGACGCGGCCTTCGCCGACTTGTTCGGCACGTTGTCCTTCACCGCGCATATGCTCGGCACCGACCGGCTCTATGCGTTCAGCGCGAAGCGGTGCCTGGCGGATTAATCCCTTCGAAACACCACGCTGCCGAACCAGCCGATCACCAGCGCCATCAGCGACGCGAACAGGCCGTATAGCAGCCCATGGTTCTGCGCGGCTTCGGCGACATATTGCTCGAAACCGGTCTTGACCACTTCGAGCGCCGAATTGGTGCGCGCCACGTTAGTGCCCTCGGCGAACAACTGTACGTCGACGGAATAGCTGCCGGTCGGCGCATTGGCCGGGATGGGAATGGCGACGCGGAACACGGTCGGTGTGAGGAATGTCACGGCGCCCGGCGATTCGCGGTAAAGGCCGTGTTGGGTCTCCAGCGTGACGAATGCCGTGCGGAATGCGTCGTCCGGCACGGTATCGGCGAAGTCGGCGCCGACGCGCTGAGTCAGGATAATATTGTTCAGTCCAAGCTGAAGCCGCCGTGCGATCTCCGGATTGGCGATCGCGGACACTGGCCGGTTGCTCAGGACGCCGAGATAGGATGGCACATTGATGAACTCTCGAGATTCGACATTGACCCAGATGCCGAGCACGCGGTCCTTGCGGCGCGTCCGCAGCCTCTGCGGCGGACCTTTCACGGTCACCACCAGATCGTAGGCGTTGCGCAGCGCGCCGCGCGGCCGGTCCGGTTCGATCGTGCCGAACAGCACCAGATTTTCGCCGGTGAAATTCGACGTCACCGCGACCCGGTGGTTCGACAGCGACACCACCAGCCGTTCGGCACGCGCCGGCGGCGTGGCACAGGCCATCAGCAGCAGCGCGGCGACGAGGGCGCGGCGGGCCATCACTCGCTCCCCACCAGGCGGATCGAATAGAGTTCGTCCGGTTGCACGACCAGTTCATAGGCGAAGCGCAAGCCGACCGCGAAAACCAGAAGACCGAGCAGCAGGCGCAGCCGTTCGCCGCGCATCTTCTGTCCGGTGCGGGCGCCGAATTGCGCCCCGATCACGCCGCCGACGATCAGGATCAGCGCCAGCACCGCATCGACCAGATGGTTGGTCGCGGCATGCATCACCGTCGCCGATGCCATCGTCACCAAAGTCAGCACCATTGATGTGCCGATAACGGTCGCGGTCGGCACGCGCAGAAAGTAGATCAGCATCGGCACCAGAAGGAATCCGCCGCCGATGCCGAGAATGGCGCCGATAAAGCCGATGGAAAAGCCGATGCCCCAGACCGGGATCGCCGAGACGTAAATCTTGGAGCGCTTAAAGCGCATCTTCAGCGGCAGGCCATGCACGAACGTATGGCTGCCGGGCCGCCGCAAGGTCGCCGGCTTACCCCTGCGCGTGCGCAGTTCGGCCTGCACGCTCTCATTGATCATCAGCGCGCCAACCGTGGTCAGTAGCGTGACGTATGACAGGCCGATGACCAGATCGAGCTGGTCGAGTTCGCGCAGCAAGGTGAACAGCCAGACACCGGTCGCCGTGCCGAGAATGCCGGAACTGAGCAGCATCATCGCCAATGGGATGTCGATGGCGCGCTTGCGCCAGTAGTTGATCGCACCGGTGAAGGACGAAGCGGCGATGTGGCTGGTGACGCTGGCCACCGCGACGGCCGGCGAAATGCCGATGAAGATCAACAGCGGCGTCATCAGGAAGCCGCCGCCGATGCCGAACATGCCGGAGATGAAGCCGACCGCCAGCCCCATCCCGAGAACCAGGAAGATATTAACGGGCAGGTCGGCGATCGGAAGGTAGATTTGCAAGCGCTGGTTCCGGCGTGCGGAAGTGGTGGCGCGGAGTGTAGCGCCGAATGTGTACGCAATCACGTCATTGCGCCCATCAAGTGGCTTTGCCACTGCTTTTGCTGATTGTTACCTTACCGCGTGCCGATGTTCAGCGGCAGGCCTGTGATCTTGGCCGAGATCGCCCGCGCCGGCCGCGTCTGCTTGGCCGGCTGCGGCGCCGTGGTGGTTGTCGCGTCGTCCCAGCCTCCCTGCGGAACCGGGACGTTGATGGCATCGTGCGGCTGCGGTTCGGCGACGAAGCTTTTGGCGGTGTCGCGGGCGCTGCCCAGTTCGTCTGCGTCGAGGCGGGCGGCGACGTCATCGCGCTTCTTGGCGGCTTCGCGGTCGCCCTGCGCCGCGGCCAGCGCGAACCACTTGTAGGCTTCGGCGATGTTCTTGTCGGTGCCGAGGCCGCGGGCGCACAGAACGCCGAGATTGTACTGGCTATCGGCGATGCCGTGCTGCGCCGCCTTGCGGAACCAGAGCGCGGCGGTGGCGTAGTCCGGCTTGCCTTCGATGCCTTCGGCATAGAGCACGGCGAGATTGTGCATCGCCTTGGCATGGCCCCGCGTGGCGGCGGCCAGATAGAGCTTGCGGGCCTGGCCGAGGTTCTTCTTCACGCCGGCGCCCTTTTCCAGCAGGCTGGCGTAGCGGAACTGGGCCGGCGCCAGGCCTTTGCCGGCGGCGCGTTCGTACCAGCGCGCGGCTTCCTCCGGATCGGCGGCGATGCCGCGGCCTTCGGCGAAACGCAGCGCGACTTCGTAAGCGGCGGCGGCGTCGCCGGCGGCGGCGGCATTGCGCAGGCGCGTGCCGCCCAAGGCGATCGGCAGTCTGTCGGCTTCGGATTTGGCTGGCGATGTTGTGGTCACTGGCGCGGCGGTCGGCGTGGGCCGGGCGATGTTCTGCTTGATCGGATTGCGGCCGATCGAGCCGGTGACATCGGCGGACGGCGAAACCGGCGGCGGGCTGAGCAGCGATGGCGGCTGGCTGCCCGGCGAGTTCATGGTCAGCGGCGGCGCCGGGTTCAGCATGTTGCTGCCGCTGGGCGGTGTCGCATTGCCGGGGAGCATCGGTGGGGCGAGCGGCACGGCCGGACGAGCCGGCTGCGTGGCAGGCTCGGCGGTGCTCTCCTCGGGCGTAGAAGTCTCGGTCTCTGCCGGCGGATTGACGCCTTGCGCGCTCTGGTCTTGCGGTGCGCCGCCGAAGTCGAGCACATTGCTGGCGATCTGGAGGCCGCCGATGACGATGGCGACAATGCTGGCAGCGATGAACAGCGACTTGACGCGTCGCATCACCGACGCGCGCAAAGTCGGCCGCTCGCTATCGTCCACCTCGATGGTATCGGGGCGCGGCGCCTTTGCCGGGGTGGCGGTTTCGATCGCGGCCTGAGCGGCGCGGCGGGCGGCGGCGATAAATCCGGATTTGCCGGCAGGGCCCGCCTGTTGCGGGCGCCCCTGGCCGAGTGCTGCTTCGGAAGCGGCGATGCGCGCGGCGGCATTGGCCTGAAAACGCGGCGCGCCGGAACCCGGCTCCAGCGGCTGGTCGGGCGGCAAATCGGGATTGATCGGCAGATGCGCGGCCTGCGGCAGCCGCTGCGGCTTAACCTGTTGCTTGGCTGCCGGCTGCGGCGCCTGCTGTTGCACTGGCGGCTGCGGGCGCGGCTGTTGCGGCGGCGCTTGCACCGGCGGCGGCATGACCTGCACTGCGGGCTGCGGAATTGGCTGCGGCGCTTGCTGCTGGACAGGCGCTGGCGGCGGTTCGACGGCAACGGCGCGGGCGGCGATCTTGCCGACCGGCTGATTGATCTCGGTGAGTTCGAGATCGAGCGGGCTGCGTACGCCGCGCACATCGCGCTCGATGGTGGCGAGGCGATCGACCACCAGGCCGAGCGTGCCATGCACCGCGTCGAGCGCATTCTGGGTGCGGGCGATGTCGTGCTTGAGTTCGAGCACGCCCTGATTGTCTTCGCGCGGTCCGCTGCCGCCCTTGCCGGCGCGCATCTCCTCGATGTGCACCAGCAGATCGGCGAGGCCGCGCTCGATTGCCTCAAGATGGCCGAGGCGAGAATCCGACGCATCGAGCCGCTTCACCAATGTAACGATGTGATCTTCGAGATGGCCGACCGCGCTGTCGCCGCGCGTTTGCTGAATCTGCTCGATTTTGTCGGCCAGCGACTCGACCAGAGCCTCCAGCCGCGGCGGCACCGAAGCGCCGTTCTGTGAGCGCTCGGCCAGCGCATCGGCCAGCGCCGAAATGCGATGTTCGAGGCTGTTGAGCGCATCGCCCGCGCCGGAACCGGCGCCGTAATGTTCAATCCGTTGCGCCAGATCCTGCACCTGGGCGGCGAGGCGGCCGACTGTTTCGTTGGATGCGACATGGCCGGCCATGTCGCGCAAGGTGGTGATGGCGTGTTCGAGCTGGCCGAGCGTCGCTGGATCTTTTTGCGCGACGATCAGGTCGATCTTGCGGGCCAGCCCATCGACCGCTTCGTGAAAGCCGACCAGATTTTCCGCCGGCGTCAGGCCGCGCAGCGCGTCGCGCACTTCGGCGAGGCCATGCTCGACGCCGGACAAAGCGCCGCCATCGACGCCTGCCTGGCGGCCTTCGGCGATGCGGTGGGTGAGACCTTGAATCTGCCGCTCGATCGCGTCGATCGCCTGGCGCGGCATGGCGTCGTTGAGCGCATGGGCGATCTCGCCGAGTTCGCCGCGCAGCGCGTTGATTGCTTCCTCGACGCCGGGGCGGCGCAGGGTTTCGATCTGATCGGTGATCTGGCGCAAATGCTCTTCAAGCCCGGACAGGTCCTGGCTCGGCACCGGCATCAGCACCTGCGGCAGCGGCTGTTGCTGCTGGTGCGGCGGTGCATAGGCCTGCACTTGCGGGGGAACCGGCTGCTGTTGTTGCGGCGCGCGGCCGGGCGCGCCGCCATTGAGCGAGCGCTGGCGGGCGGCGATTTCGGCAACGGCGCGGTCGAGGCCTTGCGGCGCCTGCGGCATCGCTTGATGCGGCATCTGCGGCGCCAAAGACGGCGCTGCCATCATGCGCGGGATCTGCGCCATCTGGTCGATGCGTTGATCGAGCCGCGCGATCAGTTGGGCGAGCTGGGCAGTTTCATTGCTTTGCGCGGCGGGCGCACGGCCGGCTTTTGGCGCGTAAGCGGCCGGGCCCTTGTGCGAGAATTTCTCGATGCGGCGGGTGATGTCGTCGAGACGCTGGTGGACCGTCGCCAGTTCCTCGCCGAAGCCGTCGTCTTCATCGCCATAGGCAGCGGCGCCGTCTTGCTCGGCCTGTTGCAGGATGACGGAGTTCAGCCACTCGCCGAGCGGCATGCCGGAGCGGCGCGCCGCTTCCTTGGCTGTCTCGCGGGCTTCCGGCCTTATGCCTTTCACACTCCACGGGACGGCAAATTTCATTCTCACACCCACAGTCGAGGTGGAGGCGCACAGAGCCTGGATGACTCTCGTGAAACCGGCGCGCATGGGACGTTAGCGGGCCGGTCTTCAGTCCACCCCCGACTTTTTGCCGTTCTCGGTAAACAGGCGGTTAACGTTTGGCGGAAGTGCCGGACTTTCCCTGCGAATTCGCGTTTTTCGTCGCTTACAGGGGAACCTGGGAGGCGGTCTTTTGCGTTGCCGCGCGGAGGCCTTGCCGGCCCTTAATTCCGCTGTAAATCGGCAAGTTCATACTAGGGTCAGGACCCATTAAATATCTTGCGGATCAGATGATCGGTTGATTCAATGGCGGCGCGAGGAGGCGTCGCCATGACTGATTTATTCTTGTTGTCCGAGGCGCAGATGCGCCGGATCGAGCCGTTTTTCCCACTGTCTCATGGC
>CAMBQQ010000114.1 GCA_945870035.1 Rhizobium sp. Q54
GCATCGTTACGTGCTGCTTTACAACCAGCAGCTTCCGCAATCAGCCTTGGGCAGCAAGACACCCTTGCAGGCCATGAAGGACTGGCATAGCCTGAAACCGGAGTTGTTCAGAAAACAGCCATATCACCTACCGGGATGTGACACCTAACCGTGTGTTGAACTGGTATTGCACTAACCCGCATTGTCAACCATGGAATGCTTCCAACCTGGCCGACGGCGAAGTGCCGCGCCCAGCGATGCTCTTCAATACACGCGGCCGTCAAGGAAGCCGGCCGCAAGATTGGCTGTTACAGAGGCGTTAGAATGGCAGAAGTGGTGAATCTTCGGGCGGCACGGAAACGGGCTTCGCGCGCGAAAGACGAAGCGCATGCCGGCGCCAACCGGCTTGCCCACGGCCGGCCGAAGCATCTCCGCGAACGCCAAGCGGCAGAGCAAAAGCAGGCTGCCCACGGTCTCGATCAGCACCGGATCGAAGGAGGTGACCGACAATGAAATCTCCGGTTGTCAAACGTTCGATCGTCATTGCCACGCACAAGACCAGCGTCAGTCTTGAGGATGCGTTCTGGTCGGCGCTCAAGGAAATCGCTGCCCAACGTGACATGACCTTGTCCGATCTCGTGGCCTCGATCGATACCGACCGCCGCCACGGCAATCTGTCCTCGGCCATCCGCATTTATGTGCTCGACCATTTCCGTGCGCTCAGCGAGAGCGGCCGCGGCTCACGCGCCGACAAGCGCGAAGGTGCCGGATCGCGTCCGACGCTCAGTTCTGGGGGCTGATGGAATCTGCCGGTGGCCCCGCCCGCTTTGGTATTGGCGCGGGATGGATCTCGAGAGGCGCCGGCAATGCCGGCGCCATTTCTATTTTAGGCGCTATTTCTTTCGGCGGCGCAGCTTCTTTTGGCGGCGGCGTTTCTGCCGGTGGCGCAGTTTCTTTCTGCGGAATGACAATGTCACTGACCGGCGGCAAAGGCGGCGGCGGCACCGGCTTCGGCTGCGCCGCTTCGATGGCGCGCAGGCGGCTCGCCTGCAATTCAACCGCGCGCAAAGTCAGCCAGCCGGTCAGTGCCGACACGTCGATGCTGCGCGACGGCGCAGCGACCGGACCCCGCAAGGCCATGAAGATGTCCGGCCGCGCGCCGGCCGCTTCGCTCGAACCCGACAGAACCAGCCGCGCGTCGAGCGTGCCGTCGGTCAGATCGACACGGCCCGTTATGTCGAGATTGGCGTTCTTGCTGTCGACGGTGACATTGGCCAGACGCAATTGTCCGGCGCGAATGGTAAAGTCGCCGCTGGCGCGCCTGACCGAAAGCTGGCCGCCTTCGAGCGCGGTGCGCACGACGTTGGCAATACGCGCGGTGTCGATGGCCAACCCTTGATCGACGGCGCGGGTCACCGTGTCGAAGGTGCGCGGATCGAGCCCGGCCAGTTGTGCGTCGGACAGCGCGACGGTGCCCTTGCCTTGCAGCGAGCCGAGCAGCGCCACCGGGCTCAAGCCCGAACCCTCGACCTCGGCCGTCAGATTGAGCGTTCCGGTTACCGGCGGCCGTGCGCCGGCGGCGAGCAGCGCCGCGGCGTCGGCGCCGGTCAGCGACAGCTTGGCCTGCGCGGTCAGGCCGAGATCGGTGTCATTGTAAACAATACTGCCGCCCAGCCGCCCGCCGGCCATGTCGCCGCTGATGTCGACAACCGATATTTCGTGTTTGCCGAAACGCAAGGTCGTGCGGAATTCACGGACCAAAAGCGGCGCCGGCAGATCGAGACGGCGGACCTTGAGCGCCACCGTACCGCTATAGTCACCGAACGCGCCATCGTTGAAGGGCTCGGTCGACCACACCCAGTTTTTGTCGCCGCCCGGCGGCAAGGTCGCCATGCCGATGGCGGCGGCAACCAGTGTACCGCCCTCGATCGTGTCGGCTTCCAGTTCGCCGGAAATCCGGTGCGGCACGCCGAGCGACCAACTGGCCTTGCCGCGCAACACCGTGCCGCCGGCCGTGGCGTTGATGTCGGTCAAGGTGAGTTCGTCGCCGGCGAGCGCGACGCCGCCCTCGAAGGTCACCGGCAGCGCCGCGCGGCCATCGCCGGCGCCGCGCAGCGGCGCAGCATTGGCGCGCACGATTGTCGCGCGCAGCGATGCGGAAGGCTGAGCCGCGAACGGCCGCGCGGTGCCGGCAGCCCTGGCCTCGAGACCTTTGGCGACAAGACGGCTTTCGAGCTTCAGATCGCCATTCGCCGGACCGTTGAGCGCAAGCGTCAGTGCGCCGGGACCTGTTTCGATCGCCACTGCCTTGTCGAGACCGAGCATGGCCATCAGGATCTTGCCGTCGTCGGCGTCCAGCTTGCCGTCGAGCCGCAGTTCGCCGGCCTTGGCGCTCGCCATTAACATGTCGGCATTGCCCTGCCCGGCCAGCGCAACGCGCACCTTGCCGAGAACGCCATCGATATTGACCTTGGCCAGTGCCGCTTGCGCCGTGCCGTCGATGACCAGCCGCGCGCGCAGCCGCGCCGGCGCCATCGCCGCCGTGCCGCGTCCGAGCGCCTGAACCGTCGCCGGCGCAAAGCGCGACAGCACCGCCATCACCGGCGCCATATCCGGCGCGGTGAGATCGACATTGATGCTGCCGCGCGGCGTCGGCTGCGTCGTATCGATACGGCCGCTCGCCGAAAACGCCGCGCCGCCCAAATCAGTGACGGACAATTTGTCGATCTGCAATCCGCCGGCATCGACCTTGAGGCGGGCGCTGGCATTGCGCGCGATAAAGCCGGCCACCGAAGCGCGGCCGATATCGGCGGCGATCGTCATGTCGCGCGGCCGTTGCATCGCAGAGCCGGCGAGCAAGGCCTTGCCGAAGCCGAGCGCGGCATCGATGTCGAGTTCGGGCGCGTTGAGCGCGGCATCCAGCTTGGCCTGCTGGCGGCCGGCGGCGAAGACATAAGCGAGCCGCCCGGAAATTGTCTTGCGGTCGAACTCCGCTCTGAGCTGCTCGATGGCAACCTTCTCGCTGCCGAGCGTGACATCACCGCGCAGGCTGAGCGTGCGCAAGTCAACGGCCGGCGTCACTGGCACATCGTTGCGGCCTTCGAGCCAGGCCGCCAGAACTTTCGGATCGTTGGCTTCGATTTCGGCGGGGCCGGTGAAGGCGACGCCATCGGCGCCGACGGCGAGATGGCCGCTCAGGCGCACCTGCGTATAGCCGGGCGCGCGAAACTCGAAGCGATCGAGGCTCCAGCCATTGGCATCGGAGCTGATGTCGCCGCGCAGGTTCTGCACGGTATTGCCGCCGAGCGTGACCTGGTCGATGCCGATGCCGAGCGCGATCGGGAATGCCGGGCGAAAGGCCCCGCCGCCAAGTTCGATGAGTTCGCGGATGGCGGCCGCCGGCGGCGGCCGCGTGCCATCGCCGGCCATCAGCACGCGGTCGAGATCGATCTGGCGGCCGGACAGCACACCGTCGAAGCGCGCATTGCTGCCGAACTTGAAGTCGGCGACGCCGGTCAGCTTGAGCCCCTGCTCTTCCGAGCCGTAGAGATATTCGATCTGCTCGATCAAAGCCGACTGCGCGCCGGCCTTGATCTTGCCGCTCAGGCGCCAGGGCTGCGTCAGCCGCGCATTGGTGCGCAGGCCGATGCCGACCGGCTTGGCCAGGCTCCAGGTGCCGTCGAAGCGCGGCGCGCCGCCGGCAAGCTTCAACTGGCCATCGGCTTCGATGTTGAGCGGGCGATTGACCGGATCGACATTGACGTGAAGCCTGATGGCGCCTTCGTCACTGTAGCGCCCGGTCGACAGGCGAAACGGATAAAGTTCGCCGCCAATGGTGACCGCGCCTTCGCCCTTGAACGGGCCGGTAAGCGACTTGGCGTCGCCGTTGAACCACAAGCGGCTGAGTGTGACCGCGCCGCCGCTCACGGCGTCGATGAAGGACAGCGTGCCGTCTTCGATGCTCAGACGCTCGACCGTGACGGTGTCCGGGCTGAACGCCGTGGCGAAATCCGGCGCGGTGACCTGACCGGCGGCATCGACGCCGAGCTTCACTTGCGGCCCGATGACGTGCAATTCGGTGGCGCGCCAGTCGCCGCGCATCAGAGGGGCCAGCGCCAACTCGACCGTCAGCGCGCGCAGCGGGATTTTCGCATCGCCTTGGCCGATTTCGACATCGTTGAGGGTGAGCCGCGGCGACGGCAACAGCCGCGCATCGATGCCGCCGGCAACGCGCACATTAACGCCAAGGAGACGGCCGGCTTCGGATTCGAAAATCGAGCGCTGTCCGCTCCAGTCGATCAGCAACGGCCCAACCAGTGCGGCCAGCACCGCCAGGATGATCGCTACCGCCAATCCGAGCAAAGTCGTTTGCAAACGCCAACTCCAGCGCTAAATCCGCAGCAGCCTGCGCTTGCGCTCAATCTAGCGAAATATACGCCAGTCTTCGAGAGTTTTGGCGGCAAATCTGTGTCGCGGCAGGCATTCGGCCACGCGCATCAGCTTTGTGCGATCATTTTGCCCGGATTGAGGATATTCTGCGGGTCGAGCGCCTGCTTGATCGCCCGCATGGCGGCCACCGCGGCTTCGCCGTGCTCGGCCTGCATGTATTTGATCTTGCCCTGTCCGACGCCGTGTTCGCCGGTGCAGGTTCCGTCCATCGCCAGAGCTCGGTCGACGAGGCGGCCGGACAGGCCTTCGGCGCGTTCGACCTCGTCGGCGTCATTCAGATCGATCAGCATCGTGAGATGGAAGTTGCCGTCGCCGACATGGCCGACGATCGGCGCAACGATGCGGCTGTCGGCGATATCGGCCTGCGTCGCGGTGACGCATTCGGCCAGCCGCGAGATCGGCACGCAGACGTCGGTGGCGATCATCGCCGCGCCGGGCCGCAGCGTGAAGTTGGAGAAGGCGGCGTTGTGGCGCGCTTCCCAGAGTTTGGTGCGGTCTTCGGGCACCGTGGTCCAGACGAAGGGACCGCCGCCGAGTTCCTCGGCGATCTCGCCGAAGCGGGTCGACTGTTCGGCAACCGAGGCGGGCGAACCATGGAATTCCATCAGCAACAACGTCGTCTCCGGCAGATCGAGTTTAGAGCCGAGATTGATGGCGCGGACCTGCAGCGCGTCGAGCAGTTCGATGCGCGCCACCGGAATGCCGGCCTGGATTGTCATGATCGCGGCATTGCAGGCCGCCTCAACCGACGGAAACGGGCAACGGCCGCCGGAGATCGCTTCCGGAATGCCGGACAGTTTCAACGTGAGTTCGGTGATGATGCCGAGCGTGCCTTCGGAGCCGACCATCAGGCGAGTGAGATCATAACCGGCCGAAGTCTTCTTGGCGCGGCGCGCGGTGTCGATGACTTCGCCATTGGCGAGCACGACTTTCATCGCGATGACATTGTCCTTCATGGTGCCGTAGCGCACCGCATTGGTGCCGGAGGCGCGCGTCGAGGCCATGCCGCCGAGCGAGGCGTCGGCGCCGGGATCGATCGGAAAGAACAATCCACTGTCGCGCAATTGCTCGTTCAGCGTCTTGCGGGTGATGCCGGCCTGTACGACGCAATCGAGATCCTCGGCGTGCACGGTCAGCAACGCGTTCATGTCGCGGAAGTCGATCGACACCCCGCCCTGCGGCGCGTTGACATGACCTTCCAGCGACGAGCCGGCGCCGTAGGGAATGATCGGCATGCCGTGTTTCGAGCAGATGCGCACGATCTGCTGCACGTCTTCGGTGCTTTGCGGATACACCACCGCGTCGGGCGGCTGGTTGACATGCCAGGTGACATTATTGCCGTGCTGCTGGCGCACCGCCTGCGAAGTAACAAGTCGATTGCCGAAGGCGGCGGTCAGGTCGCCGATGGCGGCGGCAAAGCCGTCCGGACTGCGGGATTTGATGGCGGCTGAAACGGTCACGGCGATGCCCCGGGCTTACAAGCAGATGAGGGCAGCAACCTGTCGGGCAGCGGCGCTCAGGTCAAGCGCCCGGCCCCGGAGCCGAAGCTCAGGAATACATGCGGTCGGTCGGCAGCGCCTCGCTCGGCGGCGCCGGCTCGCTGTTGCTGATGGTCATCGCCCACGAGGCGACCATGATCGCCAGCGCAAACAAAAATACAGCCCGGGCAATTGTCTTGACCATCGTCGCCGCTCCCGATTCCAGCAATCAGGATAGCCGAGGCGACCGGCCGGGCGAACACTTCGTTAATTTTTGGTTAACGCCGGGCGGGCGTCATCCCCGATTTTCTGCCGTATTGGCCGGTTTACGGGCGAAAAGATTGCCGATCATCGACGAAAACATCCCCGGCACCTCCTCCGGCAGGAACGGCACCGGCCGGCACATGCCCATGGTGATGAGTCCGATCCGGGCCATGCGCTGCCCGGCATACATCGACTCGGCGGTGTTGGCGGCGATGCGCTCGGCCAGCGCGCCGCCGATGTGCTGCGTCAAGGTCATGCCGGCGAGATCGACCGCGCCCAGTTTGCCGGCCTCGGTCAGCAACCGCCGCAACAGATGCGCGGTCGCCGCCGCCGTCGGGCGATGGCCGTAACAGGCGGCCACAGTGCGCACCATGCGCACGCTCATGGCGACGAAGAACAGAACGTCGGTCATCGCGGTCGGCGACACCGCCGTTATGCCGAATGCCGCCGCCGTGGCGCGGCGCACCGCCGCCTCGGCGCGGCGGTCGAGCGGCGTCATCACCGTGCGCGACAATAGTTCAAGTTGCTGCGCCGGCGTGTGATGCACCTGCGCCTGGCGCTGGAAGGCCTCGATGGCCGCTTCGGTTTCGCGGTCTTTCGGCACCACGGCAAGCACATCGCGGATCGCCGCGCGCATATCGACAGGACGCAAGTTCTCAGAAGCGAAACGCTGCTGATGCTCTTCGACGCTTTTCAGGGCGTAGAAGCTTCTCACCTCGCGGCCGACGATCAGCGCCGCGCCGCCGAAGCCGGCGACGACCACCGTCGAAGCGACGGCGCCCAAAGTCGTACTGGTGGCGAAGGCGCTCGATATCCAGAGATAGGCGTCGATGCCGAGCCAGCCGACAATCGCCGCGCCAACGCCATATAAGCCAAGCCGCACCCAGCGGTCGCGCAAGCGCGGCCTGGCCGTCGCCGCGCGCGCGGATTGCGGCACCGCGGCGCGCTCGCGCGGCACGATGCGGTCGGTGTCCGCCGTCTCGACGAGCAAAGGCCCTTGCGGTGCATGAGGCGCAGCGAAAGGCCGTGCCTGCGCCGGCTCGTCATCGACAATAACGCGCGGTCCCTTTTGGATTGGATCGGTCATCGCAAGCGGTCTCCGATCAGATAATCGAGCGCGAGATCGAGATTGATATGCGGAATGCCGTCGACCGGCGCCGGGTCGATCAGGGGCGGCTCGAATGTCGGAATGCCGAGAAACGGCGCGCCCCAGGCATCCGGCCGCGGCGGCTGCACCGGAATCGCGTCGATATAGAACCGCGTCTGCTTGCCGGCGCCAACCATGCGGCCGATGACGCCCTGACGGCCTTCGACTTCCTGCGTCGCTTCGATGGTCGAAGCCACAGAAGCCAACGTCGTGAAGTGGATCTCGGCATTGCTGCCGCGCGCTTCCAAAGCCGGCAGCGCCGCCATGTTGCGCAGCAACGCGCTCATGTTATCGCGTTGCAGATCCGGGATGTGGTCGGCCTTGGTGGCCGCGAACAACACCTTCTCGACGCGGGCGCTGCCGATCAGCCTGGTCAGGATATTGTGCTGGCCGTAGCGGAAGCTTTGCAGAATGGCTTCGCTCGCCAGCCGCGTATCGTCGAACGCCTCGCGACCGGCCAAAAGCGCGCCGAGCACATCGACCAGAACGATCTGCCGGCCATAGTGGCGGAAATAGTCTTCGTAAAACTTAGCCACGACCTCGCGCTTGTAGACCTCGAAGCGCTCTTCCATCAGCGCGCCCAGCGTGCCGCTGGCGGGGCGCTCGATCGTATCCGGCACATCGAGCGGCGCGAACCAGAGATAAGGCACGTCACCCAACGCGCCGGGACACACGAAGCGACCGGGCTGCAAATAGCTCAGGCCATGCTTGTCGCGCGCGGTGACGAGCAGCGCGCGATAGAGATCGTGCGCCTGCTTGGCGACGGCCTCGCTCAAAGCCTCATCGGCCGGATGATCGGCAATGAAGGCGAAATAATCGCGGGCGATATCGGCACGCAGACCGCGCCGCCACAACTGGAGCATGGCGCGCGACCATTCGGCGTAGGTCTGCGACATCAGCGGCAGATCGAGCAGCCACTCGCCCGGATAATCGACGATGCGCAGCTTGAGCGTCGCGGCGCCGCCGCTGACGCGGTCGAGCACTTCACCGACAAAGCCGGACGGGACGAAGCGGATATCGACGCCGATCTCGCTGATGTCGGCGGTGCGCTCCGGCCAGCCGGCCGGCGTTTTCGCCATCGCCTCGATATTGGCAGCATAAGGAAAGCGCGGCAGAAGATGCGCCTTGGCGCCTTCCTGCCGGGCGGCGATCAGCCGCCCCTCGCCGACCACTTTCAGGAGCGGCATCCGGTTCGGGTTATGCAGCGCGCTGAGCAGATTGTGCACCAGGCTGGTGATGAAGACGGTTTTGCCGGCGCGGCTGAGGCCTGTCACGGCGAGCCAGACGGTCGAGCCTTTGGCCAGTTCGGTGAGGCTGGGGACATCGGCCAGCCAGTCCGGCAGGCGGTCGAGCGCGGGGAGCTTCAACATGCGTAAAATCTCTCGGCGCGCATTGGCGGAAACGGCTATGTGTTCATGATGATGTAGCGATGGCCTGACGTTTATCAATATGGGACCCGACCAGAATGCCCTCCGAATTCCCCGCGCCTTTTGCCTCCTCGACGAGGCGAATCCAGCCGCAATGGATCGACTTCAACGACCATCTCAACATGGCCTATTACGTCGTGTTCTTCGACCAGGCCGTGGACGAGCTGTATGAGCTGCTCGGCCTTGGGCCCAGCTACCTCAAACGCCACAACCACTCGACCATGGTCGCCGAGATGCATGTGCGTTACCTGCGCGAGGTCAAGGAGAGCGATCCGCTGCGCGTGCGCTGCCAGTTGCTGGCCTATGACGCCAAGCGCATTCACCTGTTCGAGGAGTTGGTGCACGCCGACGAAGGCTGGGTGTCGGCGACCTGCGAGACCATGACCCTGCACGTCAACATGGCGACCAAGAAGGTCGCGCCGTGGCCGGACCAGATCATGGCCGCGCTGGCGCGGATGCAGGCCGCGCACGCCGCTTTGCCGGTTCCGGAAGGCGCCGGCCGCCGCGTGGCCATGCCGGAAAAGCGCGGGTAACTGGCCAGCCCACCCTCGAAAATGCCACCTGCGAGTGCCATCTTGGCCTTGAAGGAATCAAGCACAAGATGGCCGACCCCAATACCGCGCCCAAGCGCCACGTCTCCGCGCCGCCCGCCCCCGTTCCGGGCGGCATTGCCGCGCGCGCGATGGCGCAACGAACGTCCAGTACTCCTTATCTGGCCGATTTGAACCCGGAACAAAGGGAAGCGGTCGAAACCCTCGACGGCCCCGTCCTGGTCCTGGCCGGCGCCGGAACCGGGAAAACACGCGTTCTTACGACCCGGATCGCGCACATCCTGAACCTCGGCCGCGCCCACCCGCGCGAAATCCTGTCCGTCACCTTCACCAACAAGGCGGCGCGCGAGATGAAGGAGCGCATCGGCAAGATGATGGGCTCCGTGGTCGAGGGCATGCCCTGGCTCGGCACCTTCCACGCCATTGGCGTGAAGATTTTGCGGCGTCACGCGGAGATGGTCGGCCTGAAGAGCGACTTCACCATTCTCGGCGTCGACGACCAGATCCGCCTGCTCAAGCAGATCCTGGAGGCCGCGAAACTGGACGAGAAGCGCTGGCCGGCGCGCGTCTTCGCCATGATCCTGGACGGCTGGAAGAACCGCGGCCTGACGCCGGAGCAGGTGCCGGCCGGCGAGGCCGCCGCCTTCGCCAACGGCAAGGGCAAGAAGCTGTACGCCGCCTATCAGGAGCGGCTGAAGACGCTTAACGCCGCCGACTTCGGCGATCTGCTGCTGGAATGCATCCGTCTGTTCCGCGAGCACCCGGACGTGCTGCGGCAGTACCAGATGCGCTTCAAATACATTTTGGTGGACGAATATCAGGACACCAACGTGGCGCAGTATTTGTGGCTGCGGTTGTTGTCGCAGACGCCGGCTTCTTCTTCCTTACCCTCTCCCCTTGTGGGAGAGGGTGGATCGCCGGAGCGGAGCGAAGGCGAGCCGGGTGAGGGGTTAAGCCTTGCCGATACATTCGACGCCGACCCCTCACCCGCCTCGCCGCTTCGCGGCTCGGCACCCTCTCCCAATCCCAAGTCGGATATATCCGACTTGGGCAATGTTAAAATGCCGAACTCGGGTAAACCCGAGTTCGGTGTGGGAGAGGGGAAGGAAGCACGCGCCGCCGCTCCGCCAAAAAACATCTGCTGCGTCGGCGACGACGACCAGTCGATCTATGGCTGGCGCGGGGCGGAGGTCGATAACATTTTGCGTTTCGACCACGACTTCCCGGGCGCGAAGGTTATCCGGCTCGAGAGAAATTACCGCAGCACCGGCCATATTCTGGCGGCCGCCTCAACGCTGATCGCGCACAACGAAGGCCGCCTCGGCAAGACGCTGCGCACCGAAGACGTACTCGGCGAAAAGGTGCAGGTCACCGGCGCCTGGGACTCGGAGGAAGAAGCCCGCGCCATCGGCGAAGAGATCGAGCAGATGCAGCGCGCCGCCCGCGACGAAGGCGCCGACCATCCGCTCGACGAGATCGCCATTCTGGTGCGCGCCTCGTTCCAGATGCGCGAATTCGAAGAACGCTTCATCCAGCTCGGCCTGAACTATCGCGTCATCGGCGGCCCGCGCTTCTATGAGCGCGCCGAAATCCGCGATGCGCTCGCCTATCTGCGCGTCATTGCGCAGCCGGCCGACGATCTGGCGTTCGAGCGCATCGTCAATGTGCCGAAGCGCGGGCTTGGCGATGCCGCCGTGCAGATGCTGCACGACTACGCCCGCAAGGCCCGCGTGCCGCTGACCGAAGCGGCGCGTCTCCTGTCCTCCACCGACGAGATGAAACCAAAACCGCGCACCGCGCTGCGCGACCTGATGGCGAATTTCGAGCGCTGGCGGAAGCAGAAGGACACGCTGCCGCACAACGAGCTCGCCGAAATCGTGCTCGACGAGAGCGGCTATACCGAGATGTGGCAGAAGGACCGCTCGGCCGATGCCGCCGGCCGCCTGGAAAACCTCAAAGAGCTGGTGCGCTCGATGCAGGAATTCGAAAACCTCGCCGGCTTCCTCGAGCACATTTCGCTGGTGATGGATGTCGACCGCGGCGAGGCCGAGCAGGCCGTCAACATCATGACGCTGCATTCCGCCAAGGGGCTGGAGTTCGACACCGTGTTCCTGCCCGGCTGGGAGGAAGGCCTGTTTCCTCACCAACGTTCTTTAGATGAAAGCGGCCGCAACGGGCTGGAGGAAGAACGCCGCCTCGCCCATGTCGGCATCACGCGGGCGCGCAAGCGCGCCAAGATTTATTTCGCGTCGAACCGGCGCATTCACGGCATGTGGTCGACCAACATTCCGTCGCGCTTTCTCGATGAGCTGCCGGAGGCCCATGTCGAGGTGAAGGAAGCAGCCGGCGGCACCGGCGGCTTCGGCATGTCGGGCTATGGCGCCTCGCGCTTCGACGACGCGCAAAGCTTCGGCTCGACCTACAACACGCCCGGCTGGGGGCGCGCTCAAGCGCGCAAGGGCGCCGGCGGGTTTGATGTCAGCGGCAAGGCACGGGAGGCGCGTGGCGGGTTCAGCGACAACGGCCAGCCGAAATACGTGCCCGATGGTGTGTTCAATCAGGATGACGACAGCGAGGAATTCTCCTCTTCACCTCCCCCCTTGAGGGGGAGGTCGGCCGCCTCTGGCGGCCGGGAGGGGGGTAATTCTCCGAAGTCCCGCCGCCCCTCCACTCCGCTCACCATCGAAGGCGAACTGGTCGCCAAATCCTCTGGCACGCCGTCGCACTTCGCCGTCGGCGAGCGCGTGTTTCACCTGAAATTCGGCAACGGCAACGTCACCGCGGTGGACGGCAACAAGCTGACCATCCGCTTCGACCAGGCCGGCGAGAAGCGGGTCGTGGATAGTTTTGTCGAGAGGGTTTAGTCCCCGCTCGTCCCCGCGAAAGCGGGGACCCAGTGCTTGGCTTGCTGGATTCCCGCTTTCGCGGGAATGAGCGGAGTTTGCTGCCCGCCCCGGCAATCTCTGCTACACTTGTCCACGAGGTGACCCATGGCAGACCACCGCACCGAAAACGGCATCGCCCCCGCCAAGGAGCCGGTGCGCGCCGAATATATGCGCGACTTCTATTCATGGCTGATGGAGCAGGCGCGCCTCATTCGCGAAGGCCGATGGGACGCGGTCGACCGGGACAACCTCGCGGAGGAGATCGAATCCTTGGGCCGCGAACGAGCTATCGCCTAAAGTTGGTGACGGCCTGATCTTTTAGGCGGCGTTTTCGTCCTGAAGGTCGCTCGCCTTGGCGATGACCTCCAACCCGTTAGTGAACTTTACCCCCAGGATAAGTTTTGGCAAGAGTGCGTGGCCATCAAGGCG